>JBPRGD010000419.1:0-15705 GCA_051428125.1 Candidatus Wenzhouxiangella sp. M2_3B_020 | reverse complement strand
AGCCGGTTTTCGGTGGACCCCGGGCAGCAATCTCGGCGGACCCTCACCATCGCCGCGTGGACGCGGCTCCTACGACTGGGTGGAGTTGATCGAGCGAAGCATGTTTCGCAGAATTGGCGGCTCGAGCTTGTCGCGCGCTCGGGGGTTTGCCCCCCGGGAGATCAACTCGGGTCGGAGAAACGAAATGAGCATCGGAAGCCAGCTGGACGTCTTCCTGAAGCATGAGGGCCTGGTGGCCGAGGCCGAAGCAGCGGCGAGCAAGCGCGTCAGGGTGTCGGTCGCCGAGTCCGTGCGGATCGTCCGGGAGCTGCAGGAACTCACCCAGACTCGGCTGGCCGAGCTGACGGGCATTCCGCGATCGACCATTTCGGCCATCGAGAACGGGCGCATGAAACTGAACGTGGAGCGCGCGGAGGTGCTGGCGTGTGCGTTGCAGGTCCATCCGGCCGTACTCGTGCTTCCCACCGCGGAGACGGGCACCGAGAATGATTGCTGAAGGGCGCTAGAACCTCAAGAGCCAATCCGCCGCTACAATCGCACTTGCATTGTTTTTGGGGGGGAATTCGCATGGGACGGCGAAGAGGCAGTCTGATCGAAAACATCCTCACGTTGGTCGCTCGGTCGCCCTGGCCGGTCGGCGTGGCACTGGCGGTTGTTTCGTTCATCGGATTCTCGATTCTGGGCGAGGCCGAGCCCACGATCGCGACTTCCGTCGACGAGATGGGCTCCGCCGTTGTGAGCCAGACGGTCCGCACAGTAGCGCCAATCGCCAGCTACTTGATTCCCGGATTGTTTCTGGTCGGAGCCGGCGCCTCGTTCTTTGCGGGCGCTCGTCGAAAACGGATTCTCCGAGATGCCGCAAGCCAATCGACGGGCGTCGAGCAGCTCGACTGGCGGAACTTCGAGCGGCTCGTGCATGCATTTTTCGAGGGCCGAGGGTTCCGCGTGACCGACCGGGGCGGCCCCGCCGCCGACGGTGGAGTCGACCTCGAACTGGTGCGAAACGGCAAGCGCTACCTGGTCCAGTGCAAGCATTGGCGCGCGCGCAACGTGGGCGTACAGCCGGTGCGCGAACTCTACGGGGTGATGACCGCGCGCAACGCGGACGGGGGGTTTTTCGTCACGTCCAGCGCGTTCACAGCCGAAGCGCTGTATTTCGCCGACGGGTTGCCGATCGAGTTGATCGACGGGTCGATCCTGCGCGAATTGCTGGGCCGGCAGGATGCCGGTGACATCGCCTGGTCCGCGCCGGTTCGCCGGGCGATCGAGCCACGCTTCGATCCACCACAGCCGCCGGGGTGCCCGAATTGCGGGAACCGCATGGTCGACCGCATCGCCAAGCGTGGCCCGCAGGCCGGACAGCGCTTCTGGGGCTGCCCTTCCTTTCCGAGGTGCCGGGGGACGCGAGCGATTGACGCGTCGGAATAAACGGTTTCCGATTTCGGTCTGCGATTCGTTCAGGCCCTGGTACCGAGGTCTTGGGATTCCGGATATCGCCTGGCGGCGATTCGGCAATGACGGGGAATGGAACGGGTCAGGCCGGGATGGCCAATGGCAACGCCATCGGGCCGGGGAGACGGCCTCGCGCATTCGGTCCGAAAGACGCAGGCGTTTCCGTGGTTGCCAGCATGAAGACTCCTCCACCGGGGAGCTCGCCCTTTATAGAGCGCCGGCTCATCCGGGCGGGCGTTCTGCGCCCTCGGCCAGGATCTCCAGGTAGGGCTGGTAGGCGTAGACCCGGTAGCGCTGCTGTCCGGTCAGCTCCTCGACGATCCCGAGTTGCTGTAGCCGTACCAGTGCTTTATTCAGAGCCGTCTGGGAGACTTCGAGCGCCTCTGCGGCACGCGGCGCGGTCGTCACGACCCGGGTTTGCAGGTGCTGGTGCAGCCGGATCGCGGTTCCGGCGGCACGGCCGAGCGCCTGCAGCTTCAGCCGATCGCGCTCGAACAGTCGCAGAAGGCGCTGTGCGGTCTCGACGGCCTGCCGTGCCGTGTCGGCCACGCCCTGAAAGAAGAACTGCATCCAGCCTTCCCAGTCGCCTCGAGTCCGCACGGCCTGGAGTCGATCGTAGTACGCCTGCCGGTTCTGCTTGAAATACAGGGACAGGTACAACATCGGCTCGCGCAGCACGTCCTCGGCGCACAGAAGCAGCGTGATCAGCAATCGTCCCAGGCGGCCATTGCCATCCTTGAAGGGATGGATGGTTTCGAACTGTACGTGCGCTAGCGCAGCCTTGAGCAGAATTGCCGTGGGTCGCGGATGGTCATGCAGAAATTGTTCGAATGCGTCGAGGCAATCCGGAAGCGCGTCCGGCGGCGGGGGAACGAAATCGGCCAGCGACGGCGACGGACCACCCAGCCAGACCTGGATTCGGCGGAATTCACCGGGCTCCTTGTCGTCACCGCGGGCGCCCCGCATCAGGACGGCGTGAATTTCCTTGACCAAGCGCAGCGAGATCGGAAAGCCGTCCTCGCGGATGCGTGCGAGCCCGTGATTCAGGGCGGCGACGTAGTTGGAGACTTCCCGCACGTCGTCGACCGGTACGCCCGGCGCCCCGTCGAGTTCGTAGACGAGGAGATCGGAAATGGACGACTGCGTGCCCTCGATCTGGGAAGAAAGGACGGCTTCCTTGCGGACATACTGATACAGAAACAACTGCGCGTCGGGCAGCACGCCCTGGATCATGTCGAGTCGGCCGAGTGCCCGATTGGCGCGATCCTTCAGCGCTTCGAGCTCCTCCGTCCAGCGCAGCGGCGGATCCGGCGGCAGCGGCGCGGGGATGAATGCATCGTAGGCACGCCCCGACAGGGAGCCGCGGACGTAGCGACCGGTGCTGCGATCTGCTTCACCTGTCATTTCGACTCTCCGCGAATTTTCCGATCGCAATTCAATTTTCGACAAACAAGCACATCTCTCTCGATTTTAGTTCAATTTTCGCGGCGCTAAGATTACTTAGAATTGCTCACTGGGTCAATTGCTCGCCTCCGCTCCAGTCGGACTCCTCGTCAAGCCGAGGGTCGGGCGGTTCGCGTCCCGCAGGCGCCGAGCCGGTGCTGTTGCCGAGGGTGCTCCGGAAATCGAGCTGCGAGTTCCCAGCGCGAACGGCACTTGATGCCAGGTCGAACCTCCCGAATCATCCCGATCGGTACGATTCGCCAATGAATCGGTCTCGGGCTCATTTTTCAACCCGACCGGGTTGATTTTTGCTGAATTCGGGTCTAGACTCGATATTCGTCCCGTACGGGTTGATTCGATATGACTCCTGAACAGATCGGCGAACGAGTGCGCGCGCAGCGCAAGGCGCTGGGCTTGACGCAGATCGAAGCCGCGGGGCTGTGCGGCGTCGGCGAGCGATTCCTGCGGGAGCTGGAGATGGGCAAGCCGACCGTGCAGCTCGGCAAGACGCTGCAGGTGATGGCAGGCCTGGGGCTCCGCCTAGAGGTCGAGGCACGCGCTCCGTGACCGGACGCGCGCTGGACGCCTGGTGGGACGACGGGGCGCTTGCGGGCACCTTCGTCGAGCTTGCTTCGCGACAGGTCGAATTCCGCTATGCCGAGGACAGCCGGGATCGGCCCGTTTCGGTCTCCCTGCCGCCGGACGAATCTCCCGAAACGCCCTGGGCGGCGTTCAATTTTCTCGACAACCTGCTGCCGGAGAACGCGGCCATCCGGGGCCGCGTCGCGCGGCAGCACGGGGTCGATCCCAACGACTCGTTCGGCCTGCTGGGCGCCATCGGGCGAGAGTGCGCCGGTGCGCTGATCCTTGTGCCGGCGGGCGAAGAGCCGCCCGAACGGCCCGGGCGCTACCGGCCGCTGACCGATCCAGAGTTCGAGCGCTGGCTGGAACTGCGAGACAGCCAGCCGCTGATGAGCGACGAACGCGGGCGGGTTCGGCTTTCGCTGGCCGGCGCGCAGCCGAAAGCGGCCCTGTTCTTCGACGAGAACGCTCAGCCCCACTTGCCGGAAGACGGGGCGGCGACCACGGACATCGTCAAGCCTGCGATCCGGCGCGCACTGCCGAACACCGTTCATGTCGAGTGGTACTGCATGGAACTGGCGCGCGCGCTCCTCGGCGATGAACGGGTCGCGCGCGTCGACCATTGGCGCCGATGCCTGCGCGTACATCGATTCGACCGGGTCCGCGACGGCAACCGGGTGCGCCGCCTGCACCAGGAGGATCTTTGTCAGGCGCTGGGATTGGCCGTTGCCAGCAAGTACGAGGACACGGCGCGCGCATCCGGCCCCGAGGACACGCTGCTCGCGCGCTGTGCCCGTCTATTCGACCGTCTGGGTGCCGAAGGCCGGATGGTGCCGGCGATCGAAAAGCAGGCGCTGTTCCGCAGCGTTCTGGTCAACGGCCTGCTGATGAATGCCGATGCCCATCTCAAGAACTTCGGGCTCCTGCATGTCGAAGGCGGCATTCGTGTCGCACCGACGTACGACATATCGTGCACAGCCTGCATCCGGCTCCGCGAAGGCGGCGGTGCCGGCTGGGAGCGCGAACCGGTTGCCGAGGCCGATCTGGATCGCGGGCTGGCGTTGGCGATCGGGGGCGCCGAGTCGATCGATTCGATCGACGACGCGAACTGGATCGAGTTCGGTCGAGACCAGATGGGACTGAGCAGGCGCTACGTTCGTCGAGCGCTCGACGCTCTCCGGGGGCGGCTGCTGGAGTCGCTGCGACCGACGGCCGACCGGCTGCTGGACAGTGAACCGGCCGCCGAAATCGCGATCGATGCAGTGCGCGCGAGGCTCGAGCACAGACATGGCTGAGTCGCGGCATGGGTCCGGGGCCGAGGACCGGCCGTCGTGAACGCGGGTTCGGTCGGGGGCCGTCCGGGATTCACGGCGAAGGTGGCGAGCCCTTGATTCTCCACTGCACGCAGAAGCTGGCCGCCCGGCTGCAGGAAGTATCGAGAACGCCGTTGGAAGAGCGCTCGCCGGCGGGCAGCTGGCACGCGCACCTGATTTCGATGGATCGACGCCAGTGCGTTCTCTTCATGCACGACGAGACGCGATTCGCGGTGTTCGCGGCAGGGTTGCGCAAGGCCGATTTCGCCGTTCTGGGCGATCGGTGGCTACGGCCGCTGTTCAAGGATGCACTGTCGGCTCACGGCTGCACCGAAATGCAAGTCGGGCGGGTGGCGTCGATGCTCGGCGAGACCCGGTACGATCGGGACACGGACCGATCGGTCCTGGCTACGATCCGTGTGGCCGCACAGGACCTCGAAGCATTGGTCTGGCGGCATCCGCACGTGATGGACGTGGATCCGGTGGAAGCCGCGTTGTTTCTCAACGACCGACCCCTCACGGTCCACGGCGAATGGTCGTGGCCGCGGGATGCGATCCGTCGATGGGTTGATGTCGTTGCCGGGTGACGGGACGGCCATGGGTCGGTGAGGTTCCTGGCCAAGGAATCGCGGATCGGAGTCCGCTCCCACAGAAACCGGAATCGGGACTGGCCCACATCCGTTCCTGTGGGAGGCGCCTCCGAGCGCCGATCGTCTGGCGGAATCGCGGATCGGAGTCCGCTCCTGCAGAAGCACGGGGAACTGACCAATTCTCTCGCGCCGCTCGATGATCGCCAGCCACCGTGCGCCGCCCGAAATGAGAGACACTGCGAACGTGCGGCCGCGGTCAGGGCGACCTTGACGTTCCGCCGCGGCGTGCCGAACATGGCCTCGAGACCCGGGACCCGCCCTTCGAATGACTGCCGACAAGCCGCCTGGCACTCCGGATCTGTTCACCAGCGCCCGCGGCGCCGATTCGCTGGACGGCGACTGGCCGGATGCGGAACGGTTCCCGCTCAACCACGACCGGGCGCACGTCGCCGACGTCGTGCTCCGGGATCTGCGCGACTCGAGCCAGGCGTTGATCGTGACCGGCTACGCGGCGCTGGACCGGCTGGTCGATTTCATCGCGCGTGCGTCGGACTGCGAGCCGATCCGCGTGGTGTTCGGCACCGAGCCCTACGTGACCGGCCGGGAGAAGTTCTCGGTCCGCGAGCCGGCGTTGCCCGAAGCCATGCGGGACTACTGGCTGGAGCGCGGCATCTCGGCGCTGCTCAGCGCCCGCCTGCTCGACTGCCTGGACGCGCTCGAGTCCGGCCGGGTCCGGGTGCGCTACGTCGCGCGCTCGCGCTGGCGGCTGCACGCCAAGATCTATGTCGGCGACGATGCGGCAACGCTCGGGTCCAGCAATTTCACCGCCCCCGGGTTCGAACACCAGCTCGAGGCCAACGCGCGATTCTCGCGCAGCGGCAATCCCACCGAGAGGCGCCGCTACCGCGAAACGGTGCAGCTCGCCGAACAGTTCTGGGAGCTCGGCCGGGACTTCAACCGGGAGCTGCTCGAATTGCTCGAGTCGCTGCTGCGGCTCGTCACCTGGCCGGAGGCGCTGGCCCGCGCGTCGGTTGAACTGCTCGAAGGGAAATGGGCGCAGCCGTTTCTCCGGGACGACTACCTGTCCGACGACGCCAGGCTGTGGCCGTCGCAGCGCACCGGCATCGCGCAGGCGCTGTACATCCTCAAGGAACGCGGCAGCGTGCTCGTCGCCGATGCGACCGGTTCCGGCAAGACCCGCGCCGGGGTCCACCTGATCGGCGCGAAGATGCACGAGATCGTCGCATCGAACCGGTTGCGCCAGGGCAAGGCGCTGGTGATCTGCCCGCCGTCGGTGGTCGGCGGCTGGGCCGAGGAAGGCGGCAGGGCCAACGTGCACATGGACGTCTACTCGCACGGAGCGCTCAGCCACGCGCGCTCCGGCGGACGCGACCTGGTGCTGTTCAACCTGCGCCGCGCCCAGCTGCTGTGCGTCGACGAGGGCCACAACTTCCTGAACATCGGCTCCAATCGCACCCAGCAGCTGCTGCGCAACATGGCCGACCACGTCATGCTGTTCACGGCCACGCCGATCAACCGCAGCGCCCAGGACCTGTTGCGCATCGCGGACATGCTGGGCGCCGACAACCTCGAGTCGACGACCATCGAGGCGTTCGAGAAGATGCTCGGCGTGCGCTCGATCTCGCGCACGCTGACCGACGACGAGATCGGTCGGCTGCGCGGCGAGATCGCCAAGTTCACCGTGCGCCGCACCAAGGCCGTACTCAACATGCTGATCGCGCGGGAACCGGATGCCTACCGGGACGCGGCGGGCAGGAAGTGCCGGTTCCCGAAGCACCGTCCTCGCATCTATGCGCTCGACGAGCCCGCCGACGACCGCGCGCTGGCCGCCGAGATCCGCGAACTCGCCGGCCAGCTCAAGGGCGTTCTGCATTTCCGTCGGCCGATCGCGCTGCCGCCGGCGCTCGCGCGCCGCGGCGTCAGCGAGGAGCAGTTTCTCCAAGGGCGCCTGCGCGCTGCGACCAAGCTGTCGCAGTACATGGTCATGCAGTCGCTGCGCTCGTCGCGCGCGGCGCTGATCGAGCATCTGCGCGGCACGTCGAAGGCGATCGAGATCGCCGGCCTGCCCCGGCACGTGCGCCAGGGCAGCGGCGGCAACCTGATCGATCGGGTCGAGCGGATCGCCGGCCAGGTGCCGCGGAATCGTATGTCCATCGAGCTCCCGGGCTGGCTGACGGACCCGGAAGCGCATGAACTCGCCTGCCGCGAGGACCGGGAACGGCTGGAGGCGATCTTCGAACGCGTGCTGCGCATGTCCGATCATCGCGAGCGGGTCAAGGCCCGGCAGCTGGCGGCCATCAGCGAACTCGACGACCACGTGCTGGCCTTCGATACGCGCCCGATCACGCTCTACGTGATCCGGGACATGCTGCAGGAGATCGGCTGTCGCGCCGAGGTGATGGTGGCGACCGGCGGTACGCAATCCGACCGCACGGATCTCCTTCGGCGCTTCTCTCCCGCCGATCGCGTCCCCGGCGCCGTCATCGGGCTTTGCTCGGACAGCGTCTCGGAGGGGGTCAACCTGCAGCGTGCCCGCGTTGTCATCCACCTGGACATGCCCAGCGTCGTGCGCATCGCCGAACAGCGGGTCGGCCGGATCGACCGGCTCGACAGCCCGCACGCGACCATCGAGGCCTGGTGGCCCGCCGATTCCGACGAATACGCGCTGCAGTCGGACGAGCGGTTCATCGAGCGCTACGAGACGGTGGAAAACCTGCTCGGGTCGAACATGCCGCTGCCGGAAGAAGTCCGCAGAAGCTCGCCGCCGGTGAGCGCGCACGAGGCCATCCGGGACTTCGAGACGCAGGCCGGCCAGTGGGACGGCATCGACGATGCATTCTCACCGGTGAGGGACCTGGTCACCGGCGATCGGTCGCTCGTCGACGATTCGGTGTATCGCTTTCACGTCGATCACGGCCAGCAGGCCCGGTGCCAACTCGCTTTCGTCGCGACCGACAGCCCGTGGGCCTTCTTCTGCCTCGCCGATGCCGACGGCATTCCCAAGTGGGTGCTCTTCGACCACGAAGAGTCCGCGCCGAAAACCGATCTGCAGCTGATCGCGCGGTCTTTGCGCGAACGGCTGGGGCCGGATACGGCCGCCCTCGATTCCGTCACGCCGAATGCCGAACGGGCGCTGGGCCGTTTCCTGGACCGCCTGGCGCTGGCGCAGCGCGATCTGATGTCGCGGCGCAAGCGCCGGGCGCTGGACGAAATGGCCATCGTGCTGCGCCGGTTCGCGCACAACGCCGGGCAGCGGGCCGAACAGGACACGGTCGACCGGCTGCTCGACGTCCTGGGCATGCTCGAAGCGCCGGACCGGAACCGACAGCCGGACTGGGAGGAAGTCGCCGCCCGCTGGCTCGACCTGATTCGCCCGGTCTGGTACGAGAAACTGCAGGAGCGCGGACGGCGCAAGCCCCTGCTGCTGCGCGACATCCGGCCCGCCGTCATCGAAGCCGAGGATCGGCTGCTTCCGCGAGTGCTGCAGGAATTGTGCGGCGACTTCCCGGCGCAGCAGCCGGTCGACGAACGCATCATTGCGGGCATCGTCGGAGTTGGCGAGGCCAGCGACTGAGGCGGCGCCCGAACGATGTCGTTGTGCGCATCCAGGCCACGCAGGCCGGCGGGTGGCACGTACGGGTACGATCGATCGCCGCGGGCAGGAGGGTTTTGGAATTACGGGGTTCGGGCTGTTCGGTCGGTGCTGCGGTGCCGGGGCGGCCGGGTTCGCAGCCTCGGGTCCGGGGCTCCGATCGTCGCGGCGAGGTCGCCGCTCCCACAGGAAATGAAAACCGTGCTTCCTCCGATCCTGTGGGGTGCGAATTCACGCCGATGGGGTCAGGCGGATCGCGGATCGGAGTCCGCTCCCACAGAATTCGAAAGCGGGCTCGATCCGACACTGTGGGAGGCGCCTCCGAGCGCCGATGGTTCGGAGGAATCGCGGATCGGAGTCCGCTCCTACAGGGGCTGCCGGAGCCCGGATCCATTCCCGTAGGAGGCGCCTCCGAGCGCCGATGGTTCGGAGGAATCGCGGACCGGAGTCCGCTCCTACAGGGGCTGCCGGAGCCCGGATCCATTTCCGTAGGAGGCGCCTCCGAGCGCCGATGCCTCAAGGGGATCGCGGATCGGAGTCCGCTCCTACAGTGTTTCAAGCTGGCGCACGCCTCGAGCCGGTGCTTTGCCGGTCCGGGACGTAGGGCTGGACGACGTAGCGCTCGGGGTCGATGCGGCGCTCGCCGCGCCAGCGGTAGGCGACGAGGCGTTCCTTGCGGCCGAGCGAGTAGTCCAGGCAGGCGGCGTTCGGGCGTTCGGGGCGGATTTCGCCGGTGCGCCAGTAGTGGGCGAAGAAGACGGGGATTTCGTCCTCGGGGTAGCCGGGGTGATAATCCAGGTCGTACGCGACGTCCAGGTCGAGGTGCGCGGGCGGCTCGGTGAAGTCCAGCGCCTCGCGCAGCGTCTTCGGTTCCGGTTCCCACCAGCGGATGCGCGTGGCGTGACGGATGTGGCCGTGCTGGTCGTGGTAGCTGGCCCCGTCGGGCAACCGGTATTCCGGGCCCTTGAGCAGGTGCTCGACGGCCTGGTACTCGGGCTCG
Source organism: Candidatus Wenzhouxiangella sp. M2_3B_020 (assembly GCA_051428125.1). Taxonomy (GTDB): domain Bacteria; phylum Pseudomonadota; class Gammaproteobacteria; order Xanthomonadales; family Wenzhouxiangellaceae. The sequence goes on along the minus strand of JBPRGD010000419.1, from coordinate 5,712 downwards.
TCGGGCCTGGCCGAGGCGGCCCAGCGGTGGTCGGGCAGGTGCCAGCCGCCGTCGCGGTATTCCAGCGCCTCGAGGCTGGGCGGGTGCCAGCAGGCGTGGACGCCGCGCCAGCCCGGCCCCTCGACGGCCAGCGGCAGGCGCCGGAACCAGGCGAGGATGTCGGTCCAGTCGCGCGGCGAGACGCCGATCTCGGCCAGCGAGGTGCGGTGCTGGTCGAAGTTCTGTTCGATCCGGGGACGCAGGTGCTCGCCGGGGCGCTCCGGGTCGCGCGTGTGGAACTGCACGGCGTTGTACTCGTGGTTGCCCATGGTGCAGACCGCCTCGCCGCGCTCGACGAGGTCGTGCACCAGCGACAGCGTCCGGAGGTTCTCGGTGCCGTCATCGATCAGGTCGCCGAGGAAGACGAGCTTCTGGCCGGGCGGGCCGGCCAGGCGGCGGTCGCGGGTCTTCCAGCCGAGCCGGTGCAGCATGGCCAGCAAGGTGCTCGCGTGGCCGTGGATATCGCCGATGAAGACCGTTTCCGTCGGGTCGTCCCTGAACATGCCGGTCGGGCGGGTTGGTGAGCCTGCGTTTCCATTATTCGCGGGTCGGGGCGGGTTGGCAAGGTGGCCGATGGTGTAGGTGCTCGATCACGACGGCGTCGCCAGAGACGATTCGCCTTGAACACGGTTACACGTATACTGTGTGAATGAAGAACATCACTCTCAGCATCGACGAACAGGTGCTGGCCGTGGTCAGGCGGCTGGCGGCCGAACAAGGCACATCGGTGAACGCGATCGTGCGCGAGCACCTGGGACAGTTGGCCGAGCACGCCGACCGTGCAGCGCGAGCGCGCGAGCGGATCCGGGAATTGAGCGATGCCTCCGAGGCGCGAATCGGCTCGGCGAAATGGCGGCGCGACGACCTGCATGAGCGCTGACGCCTTTCTCGACACCAACGTACTCGTCTACGCCGTCGCTTCCGATCCCGGCGAAGCGCACAAGCGGCTCATGGCGCTCGATCTGATCGAACGCGAGGCGTTCGCGCTTTCTGCTCAGGTCCTGCAGGAGTTCTTCGTGACCGTCACGCGCAAGCTGGCGGTCCCGTTGTCGAGCGTCCAGGCGATGGAGTGGATCGAGCAGTGGGAGGCATTTCCGTGCGTGGCGATCGATGCAGCCCTGGTCAAGATCGCAGCCGAAATCAGCGAGCGATACCGAATCAGCTACCGGGATGCCGCAGTGATTGCCGCCGCTGGAAGGGCAGGCGCCGCGACGCTTTACAGCGAGGATCTCAATGACGGTCAGGTCTACGACGGCGTACGGGTCGTGAACCCGTTCGCCGCAGGCGACGTGGTTCGGGAAGGGCCCTGATCGGCCAGGGAAGGAAACGAATCGACTGACCGGGTCCGTTTCCGCAGAGTCCGGAAGCGGGTTTGATCCAGCGCTGTGGGAGGCGTCTCCGAGCGCCGATATTCCGACCGGCCGAGGCAGACTCATTGGCGATGCGAACGCCGGTCGTACGATGGGCAACCGCTGTATCGGACCTTCTCCGAAGGCAAAAACTCCATCAGTCGTCACGGCGAAAGCATGCTTCGGCGGTGCGCAGCGGATTGCAGCCTTCCCGGCCGGAACGGGTGCCCCGCGATCCGGCTACAGTCCGGCCTTGTCCATCAGGCCCATCAGCTTGCGGCGGCGCTTGTAACGAACCCGCAAGTCGCGCAACCAGTCCCGGGTATGGCGCGTCGGATCGACCTCCGCCGCCAATCGCATGACCGGAATGAAGTCGGCGTAACTGCTTGCATTGGCTCGGACCAGGCCGCGGTCGATGCTGCGTCGCAGGAAACCCGCTGCGTCACGCGGATGGGTCCGCGCGATCTTCTTCCCCAGCCGCTCCAATACGTCGCGCTGAACCAGGGTGACGTTTGCCAGTTGCCGCGCCGCGTCCACTTCACCGTCATGGAGCAACAGTGCGATCCTGCGCGTGGCATCGGGTTTGCCGTCAGGTGTCGTGGGCTCGCGCGCGGCAACGGCATCCAGCGCACGCCTTCTCCAGGCGGGCCATTGATCGCCCGTTGCATCCTTGAGGGCCTGCCATTGCTCGAAATCGCGACGCAGCAGGAATGCCGGCCAGAGTAGACCGACGGCATGCCCGATGAATCCGGCGCGTTGCAACAGCCCAGCGCAGAAGACCAGCATTTTCGGCGACTCAAAGTGCTGTCTCAATCCTCGCTCTGCCCAATAGGCGGCCCGTCGTTCCTGCCCGAAGTCCAGACACAGTTCGACAAGCCAGATGTAATCCTGCGGATAGGACAGTTCGCGAGACAGGATGGCTTCCTGGGTATGGAAGTCCTGTTGCATCTCGGCGAGTTCGCGCCGACGCTCGAGCACGTGGAACGAGCCATCGCGAACCGCATCGACGGTCCGCTTCGATTGCGATGGGCCGAGCGCCCGGTAATCGTGGTCGACTCTTGATTCATAGTCGGCGCGCCCTTCGGCACCAAACAAATGCCAGTAATTCGAGAGTGGAAACAACATCCAGTCGTCCTTGCATTGCAGCATGTACAGGCTCTTCGCAAGGCGCTTGCCACCGATGCCGGCATCCCGGGCCGCTATCCGGTGCAATTCGGCGAAGTCGCGCACGGCCATTCCGATGGCCCCGCCCGAGTCGTCGCTGTCCGGGTAGATGTCCAGCAAGCGGTCCAGCACATGCTCGGCAAGATCGAAACACGCTTCGGGCCGGGTTTCGAGTAGCCTGCCGAGCCGCTCGAGGGGTTCGTTCAGCTCGTTGGCGAACGCCGTGGATTCGCGCCAGTCCAGGAAGCCGTCGATGTCCAGCACGCTATCCAGCGCATCGCGAATCTCTTCGACGGAATCGGCCAGGCGGGAGAACAGCTTTCGTTCCAGCGCCGGGTCTTCCGCAACCGCCTCGGTCAGCAACGCGACCAGTGAGGCTCGATCCAGACCGTGCAGTCGAGAGGCCAGCGATCGAACCGGTGGTCGATCGTCGGAAGGCTCGGACCGGGGCTTGAGCCAGCACAGGGATGCCGCGACCAGGTGCTTGCAGAATTCACCGTGAGCGGCCGCCGGGCAAGAGCACGACCACTGCAGTTCGCTGCCGATGCCGGAAACCCACAATCGGTAAATCTCCGTCCCGCGTGCACGACCCTCGAACGCGTCGTTCGCTTGTTCGGTCAGCGTAATCCGTTCCTGACGGAAGTACTCTTCACCGCGGTGAAAGCTGGCCGAGCCGGCCAGCCGCAGCAACCGGCTTCGATTCAGCAAGCTAGTCTGCATCCGTGCGCCTACCCCTGGAATCGGACATCGCAACGGGCCGTGCGCGCGCTTCGATCGGCATCGATTTACTCGGGCTCTCGGTCCTGGATGAACATTTCCTTGCACATGGTCTCGGCGCGATCGAGACCCTCGGCCGTGAGCGCCATTGATTTGCTGCGGTTGCGGGGATCCAGGATGAATCCCCGCTCGTGCAAGCGATCCGTGATTGCCCAGTCGACCTGCTTCCAGACGCGATTGCCCTCATGCAGGCTCAGATAAAGGAGTGCCAGCGCAGCATCTTCGACGCGGGCCCAATCGATTTCTTCAGTCATCTCGTCGACCCTCGGGATATCGTCGGCTTTCGAAAGGCATCGATGGATATTGTGCGGCGATCTCGTTCGCGTGCACCGGTTCACGTTCGGAGCGCACTTCCATTTCGCTCAATGCACTGTTCCCGGCCGCCCGCAGCACTTCTTGTATTTCTTGCCGCTGCCGCACGGACACGGCTGGTTGCGGCCCACCTTCTGCGACCGGGCCGGTTCACGCCGCGGCTGTGGGCTGGGCGAGGCGGGCGTCCGTCGATACTCCAGGCCGATGGCGGCGTAGTCGTGGATGGCGGCTTCGATCATCGGGTGGAAGAGTTCCGCTGCCTCGTCCACGGAGCCGACCTCCGAACCGGATTCCTCGACGATGACCTCGGCCAGCTCGCGGCCGCTGAAGAAAGTCAGCACGACCAGCGCCGAACCCAATGCCCTGCCGTCCTCGCTGTCTTCGGCGATCGCCTCGCTCCATAGCTCTTCCAGCCACTGGTGACCGGTTGTGAAACCACGACTCCAGCGCGAGAACGGGTTGTCGGTTTCCAGGACTTCGATCGGGCCGGGACCCGGGCGGCAATCCTCGGGAATGGCCGGCTCTTCCTGCCAGATGCGATCCGACACCCAGTTCATCAGCGCCATGCGGGCGTGCATGACGGCCTCGGCTTCGGCGACATCGTCGAACTCGGCATCGCCCTGGACGATATCGGTCCACTGCGAGGGCATGACGAGTTCCGGGCACGCGACGATCGCGAACAGGAAGCCGGCGGTTTCTTCGTAGGTCATCGCGCCGTCATCGGCGTATCGCTCGCCGAAATCGACGAGCGCCTGCCGATGCTCGGGGGCGAAGTGCGGAACGGTCGAGAGCGAATCGGGTTCGTTTCCGGTCGTGACCACGCCGGACTTGATTTCCTCCGGGTCGAGCTGGCGCAGCTGCTCGGCGAAGGCTTCGGCATCATGCGATGCTCCATCTTCCAGCATGCACTGCAACGACTCGTACAGGAGTCCGGCCATCACCGCCACGGCCGTCAAGCGATCGACGCCTGCATCCACGAGTCGGTCCAGGGTGGCCCGGGTGATCTCCGGCTCGTTACCGGCGATCTGGTTTTCGACGGTCAGGATGGGGACGGCATGAACCATGCAGTCCTCCGGCTCGTCGCCCGTCCGGGACGAGACCCAGCACTGGACCGCGTAGAGCCGTTCACCTTCGTCGATCGCAAGCCATGCGGCGGGATCGACCGGATTGTTCGGGTCGTATTCGATGGAATCCATTGGATCGTCTCGATCTTCTTCCAGCGGGGATTCTTCCTGGGAAGTATTCGGATTCTACGCCGAAGGAAAACGTTGAGCAGTCGAAGTCGCCGGGTCCCGGGTCAGGCCCGGGGCGACCAGGCGGGCTGATTCGCCGCTGCGGTCGCCGATGACTCGCGGCTCAGTTTTCGGACAGCAATTCCCGCGCGGCCTCGCCGAGTGCGCGATCGAACGTGGCCAGCGGCGCGCGCAGTTCGACGGCGAGTTGCAGGTAAGCGGCGTCGTAGGCCGTCAGGCCGGAGCGCTCGGCCAGTTCGAAGCGAGCGATGGCATCGATTCGGGTGCGGGTCAGGTCGATGACTTCCAGGTCGGCGAGGGCCTGCCGGGCAAGCTCGGGGAAACCGGCGCGCGACTTCTTCAGCGCCAGGCTGGCGATTTCGTGGTCGAGCAGATCGGGCGCGAACAGTTCCCGGCCCGCCATCGCCATTGCGGCCTCCTCCCGTTCGGCTTCGTCGAACAGGACGGCGGCGAGCACGCTGCAGTCGACGACCAGCGGCGGCTTGCGCATGTAGCGGCCGACAGGCTCGGCGACGACGAGGCCGCTAGCGGGCATCGCGATCGCGCCGGATCACGTCGACGGAGCGCGGCGCTTCGGCCACCGGCTGCGCCCGGCGCTCGCGGTGCTCGGCGGCGATTTCCTCGATGGACTTCTGGCCGCCCGAACCGTGATCTGTCGGCTCGTGGCGCAATCGCTCGGTTCCGGGTCCGGCGGCTGCACGGCAGGCGAGATCAAGCAGTTCACCCTGCAGGGACCGATGGTTGGCGCGGGCACGGGCGCGCAGGCGCTTGACCACTTCGTCGGGAACGTTCTTGATCGAGAGATTCGGCATGGGATC
>JBPRGD010000418.1:0-5891 GCA_051428125.1 Candidatus Wenzhouxiangella sp. M2_3B_020 | reverse complement strand
AACGACCCGGGCAAGTCGCGCAGCGGGCGTGGCGAAACGGGCTTTGAGGAAATGACGGGTCTTCCCATCGCGGCCTGGAGGCCGCTGCTGCGGGGCGGATGACCGTAGAGTGGTCGCGAAGGGAATGATCAGGACAAGCTGCCCACGGTCCCGGCGGACCCGACTGTCCGGTTCCCGGTTCAATGCAAAGCCCGACCTGCATGGCCGGAACGGTGCGGCCGAGTCCGTCCGCCGACGAACACCTCACCTCCGAATGCGCCCCAGCATCCGCTCCAGCAACGACCGGTCGAGCAGCGCCCGATCCGCGTCCGGGACGCCCTCGTAACCCCCGTACTTGAGCTTGACCCAGGCGTTGAGGTCCGTTCGTCGCATGAATTCGAAGAGGCGGCGGTTGGCCGGATGAAAGCCCGGCCGGCGAACGACGGCGGCGCCGAAATCGAGGACCAGCGGATCGCCGGCTTCGTCGACGAGGAGGTTGGCCTTGCGCTTGAGATCGCCGTGCGCGACGCCGCGTTCGTGCATGTCGCGGATCACGGCGAGCAGCCGATCGAAGAAGACGGGTTCCACCGAAGCCTCGCGGAACGGCCGGGCCGGGACGTAGTCGAGCACCAGCCAGCGTCCGCCGGCGAGGCCGTGGCAGCGCGGAATCCCGGCCGCTCCGTCCAGGTGGCGATAGGCGTGGTGCTCGCGCTTCAGCGCCAGCCGGTTGGCCGCGCCGACGATGCCGCGCCCGGTCGCGGCCTTGATCGCGTAATCCCGATCGTTCAGGGTGACCCGATACACCACGCCCTGGTTGCTTTCGGCCAGTACCTGCGCATCGGCGAGCGCGTCCGGCGTGACCGTCGGAGCCGGGGGTGCGGGTCGGGAGGACATGAGGGCGGCGTCGGGAGTCGTTCGTGGCGCGCTGTGCGCATCGCGGTGAAATTACAATAGCAGCATCAGGACTCGTATTTTCCGCCGGGCGCCCCCATCTGCGGGACATCCGGAGAACAGGAACACGCACCATGCCGATCTACGAATACCAGTGCAGGGAATGCAGCCATCGGCTCGAGAAACTGCAGAAGATCAGCGATCCGCCGCTTTCCGATTGCCCGGAGTGCGGCGAGCCGGCATTGACGAAGCTGATTTCGGCCGCCGGCTTCCGGCTCAAGGGCGGGGGATGGTACGAAACCGACTTCAAGGACAAGGGCAAGCGCAACATCGCCGGCGATGGCCCGTCGGACTCGGGCGGAAAGTCCGAGAAGTCCGACAAGTCGACGTCGAAGTCGGACGGCGGATCCGGCAAGAGCGAGTCGAAGTCCGAGGGCAGCAAGAAGACCGATTCGGCGTCCAGCGCCGCCTGAGGCCGAGTCCGTCGAACTCGTCGGCCGGATCGGTTTCCGGCATGAGAATCCACACGGCGATCGCGTGATCGGTCGCCGCGCTTTTTTCGGGAGAACACCATGCGCAGTCATTTGTGCGGTCGCGTCAACGAGGCGCTGGACGGGCGGGAAGTCACGCTCTGCGGCTGGGTCGCGCGGCGGCGCGATCTCGGAGGACTGATCTTCGTCGGCCTGCGCGACCACGCCGGGGTCGTCCAGGTGGTCGTGGAGCCGGATAACGATGCCGCGTTCGCGGCCGCAGAGACGCTTCGCAACGAGTTCTGCATTCGCGTCGTCGGAACGGTCCGGATGCGCCCGGAAAGCCAGTGGAACAAGGACATGGAGACCGGCAAGGTCGAAGTGCTGGCCGACCGCGTCGAGGTGCTCAACGCTGCCGCGCCGCTACCGCTGCTGATGACCGACGAAGACGGCGAGGAAGTCCGGCTCAAGTATCGCTATCTGGACCTCCGGCGCGTCCGTATGCAGCGCAATCTTCGCCTCCGGGCCGCCCTGACCTCGGCGATCCGCCGCAACCTGGAGGCGCGGGAGTTCATCGATGTCGAAACCCCGATCCTGACCCGCGCCACGCCCGAGGGCGCACGCGACTACCTGGTGCCCAGCCGGGTCAACGCCGGTCGCTTCTACGCGCTGCCGCAGTCGCCACAGATCTTCAAGCAGCTGCTGATGATGAGCGGCGTGGATCGCTACTACCAGATCGCACGCTGTTTTCGCGACGAGGATCTCCGCGCCGACCGGCAGCCGGAGTTCACGCAGCTCGACCTGGAGATGGCCTTCGTCGACGAATCGGATGTCCGCTCGGTCGCCGAGAACCTTGTGCGAGACGTTTTCGCCGAGGTGCTCGACGTTCAGCTGGACGATCCGTTCCCGCGCATGAGCTATGCCGAGGCGATGCAGCGGTTCGGGTCCGACAAGCCCGACCTGCGCATCCGGTTGGAGCTCGTCGACGTCGACGAGCTGGTCGCCGGCAGCGAGTTCAAGGTCTTCGCCGGCCCCGCGTCGGATCCCGACAGCCGCGTGGCGGCCCTGCGCGTGCCCGCCGGCGCCGAACTTTCGCGCAAGCAGATCGACGACTACGCAGATTACGCAGGCCGCTACGGCGCACGCGGGCTGGCATGGATCAAGATCAACGATGCCTCGGCCGGGATCGACGGCGTGCAGTCGCCGATCGCGAAGTTCCTGGATGCCGATACGATCGCCGGCATCGTAGAACGCACGGGGGCTGGCGACGGCGACCTGCTGCTGTTCGGGGCGGGTCCCCGTCACGACGTTTCGACGTTCATGGGCGCGCTGCGCGTGCGCATCGGCCACGATCGCGACCTCGTCGAGCCGGGCTGGAAGCCGCTGTGGGTGGTCGATTTCCCGATGTTCGAGTTCGACGAGCAGGACGATCGCTTCTACGCGTTGCATCACCCGTTCACGGCGCCGTCGGCCGGCAGTGCCGACGAGCTGGCGGCCGAGCCGGCCGGGGCGCTGTCACGGGCCTACGACATGGTGCTCAACGGTGCCGAGATCGGGGGCGGCTCGATCCGTATCCACGACCCGGAAATCCAGCAGGCCGCGTTCGACGTGCTCGGCATCGATGCCGAAGAGGCCCGGCAGCGCTTCGGTTTTCTGCTCGACGCGCTGAAGTACGGCTGTCCGCCGCACGGCGGCATCGCGTTCGGCATCGACCGGATCGCCGCGCTGATGGCCGGCGAGGATTCGATTCGCGAAGTCATCGCATTCCCGAAGACGACCACGGCTGGTTGCCCGCTGACCGGCGCGCCCTCGGCAATCGACGCCGTGGCGCTCGCCGACCTCCACATACGCAGCCTGGCCGACGAGACCTGAACGCTCGGCCATGGGCGATGCGGCGCGGCGTGAAGCGGTCGTGCTTGTGCACGGACTCTGGTACGGCGCCTTCAGCATGCTGCCGCTTTCGCGCCGGCTGGCCGGGGCCGGGTTCTCCGTCCGTCGCCACGGCTGGGCGACGACGCGCAGCGATTTCCTCGCCAGCGCGGATCGACTGGCTAAAGCCGTTGGCGACGTCGGCGCCGATCGGGTGCACCTCGTCGGCCACAGCCTCGGCGGCTTGCTGATCCTCGGGATGCTCCAGCGCCACGCCGACCGCGTTCCGGGCGGCCGCGTCGTACTGCTCGGCAGCCCGGTGCGTGGATCGACGGTGGCACGACGCATGTCCGGCGTACCTGGGCTTCGTGTTCTGCTCGGGGCCGCGCGCGGTGCGCTCCAGCAAGGCGCGGTCGACGCTCCGGCGGAGCGCGCAACCGGCGTGGTGGCCGGCACGGTCTCGGTGGGAGCCGGCCGGGTGCTCGGCGGCTTGCCCAAACCGCACGACGGTACCGTCAGCGTCGAGGAAACCCGATTGCCGGGCGCAGCCGACCGGATCGAGCTGCCGGTCTCGCACACCGGCCTGCTGCTGTCGAGAAGCGTCGCCGAGCAGGTCGCTGCATTCCTGCGGCGGGGCGAATTCGATCGCTAGGCACCAAGCGCTGCAAGTCCGCTACGTCCACCACGCGATCGCGAACCACGCCAGCATCACCAGGCCGATAACGACCTTGGCCGCCGTGCCGACGAGCACCCCGATGCTGGCGCCGACGCCGGCGCGGATGGAGGCATCGAACTCGGCCTCGCCGAGACGGTGTCCGAGCACGGCGCCGATGAAGGGGCCCAGCAACAGCCCGAGCAGGCCGAAGAACATCCCGATTAGCAGGCCGACGGTGGCGCCCAGGATGGCCGCCCGGCCGGCGCCGAAGCGGCGCGCTCCTTCCGCGGTGGCCAGGAAATCGATGATGATGGACAGCACGGTGAGTACCGTCAGCGCGGCCAGCGTGACCATTCCCACGCGCACGAAATCGTTCAGCCACGCCATCAGCACAAGCCCGGCGAGGATGATCGGCGTGCCGGGCAGCGCCGGCAGGATCGAGCCGGCAAGGCCGATCAGGACCAGCAACCAGGCCAGCACCCAGGCCAGGAAGACCATCGTGTCCATCGCGAACGCTTCCACGGGACTGCTCCGATAAGGGGATCAGCTAACATTGTCGCACCATTGCCCAACCCTCGATCGAACCGGAGCTCCAACATGGCCTTCCTCGAACCGCTGCCCGGGGATGCGACCCCGGAACTTGCTGAGACCTTCGACCATTTCCGCCAGATCCTGGGGTTCGTGCCCAATAGCCTGCTGACGATGCAGCGCCGACCGGCCATCGTGGAGGCGTTCGGACAGCTCACGGCCGCGGTCATGGACCCGGAAGGCGCCGTCGATCCGGCGTTCAAGCGCCTGCTGGCGCATTTCGCGAGCCGTGCGGCAGGCTGCCAGTACTGCGAGGCGCATTCGCTGATCGCCGCCGGAATCAGCGGCGTGAGCCAGGAAAAGCTCGACGCGATCTGGGACTACAGCACCAGCGAGCTCTACAGCGACGCCGAGCGGGCCGCTCTGGACTTCGCGCTGGCCGCCGGCAGCGTGCCGAACGCCGTCGACGACGAGGTGATGGAGCGGCTGAAGCGCTACTGGAGCGAGGACCAGATCGTCGAAATGCTCGCCGCAGTCTGCCTCTACGGCTTCCTCAATCGTTGGAACGATTCGATGGCGACCGAACTCGAGGATGCACCGCGCGAGCTCGGCGAGCGCCTCCTGGCCCGGGGTGGATGGACGGGCGAGCGCCACGAGGGTTGATCGCTTTCCACGCCACCCGGAAGCCCCGGTGACGACCGTTGCGTCGGCTTCTGCCGCAGATCGTTAGTGCATCCGGGCTTCTCGGCCTGCAACCGCCTGTTTCACGGCAATGGCACGGGCATTGCATAAACCTTGGCAAGTCAATCGAAACGGGTTGCGAAACCCGAATGTGCCAAGGAACATCTGCCATGTCATTCAACCGATTCCAGCGTGGATTCTCACTGTTCGAGCTCATGATCGTCGTCGCGGTCGTCGCCATCCTGTTGGCGGTCGCGCTGCCGGCATACACCAACTACTCGGTGCGCGCCCGCGTCAGCGAATGCATCAACCTGGCCAGCGCCGCACGGATGGCCGTCAACGACCGCGTATTGCGCGGCGGCAGTGCGCCCTCCAGCTCGTCCCAGGCTGGTTTCGATTTCGGTGGCACCGAGTTCTGCGGCGACATCCGGATCGCCGACGGAGGCACCGTGGTCGTCGAAACGAAGAACACCGGCGCCCCGGAGGATCCGGTGATCCAGTTCACGCTCGACCTCGATACCGCCATCGCCAGCGTCGATTGGGACTGCGAATACGTTAGCGGCGATCCCGCGCACGTGCCGTCGAACTGTCGTTCGCTGGGCACGGCGGCGACCGGCGGCACCGATTCCGGCTATGACGGCGGAACGGGTACGGGCGGTACGGGCGGTTCCGGTACGGGCGGCTCCGGCACGGGCGGCTCCGGCACGGGCGGCAGCGGCACGGGCCGAAGCCACTCCGGGGGAACCCACTCCGGAGGCCACCGGACCCGCCGCAAGCTCGCAGGAGCGTCCGGGTCGGGCGGCGAGGACTCCGGCGGC
>JBPRGD010000417.1:0-1019 GCA_051428125.1 Candidatus Wenzhouxiangella sp. M2_3B_020 | reverse complement strand
TGTCAGGTCCCGCATGATTGCGAACCCGCCTGACGAATAGCTCAGGGTGGCTTTGCTGCCAGTCCTTGAGGGCCTGGATCGGCGCTCGATGATCCAAGGCCTTCTGCGGAATGTGGTGATTGTACAGGTGGCAGTAGCGCTTGAGCGTGGTTTCCAGGTCGGCCCGGGAGTCGAACCGATGACTGGCCAGGACCTCGCTGATACGGCCGTTGAAGCGCTCGACCATGCCGTTGGTCTGCGGTCGGCGCACCGGTGAGAGCCGATGCTCGATACCGGCCTCGGTACAGAGCCGGTCGAAGATGTGCGAGCCGCTGGGCTGGCGGTGTTTGTGCTGGAGCCGATCGGTGAAGGCCTTGTCGTTGTCGGTGAGCAGTTTGCGGATGCGGAATGGGGCCTTGGCGCGGACCGCCTTGAGAAAGGCCGTAGCGGCGCGGGCGGACTTGCTGGTCTTGAACTCGACGTAGACCCAGCGCGTGGCCCGGTCGATGGCCACGAACAGATACCGGCGCCGATCCTCGTCGGGCATCTGCGGGAGGTATTTGATATCGATATGGATATAGCCTGGCTCGTAGGCCTTGAACGGCTTGGTCTTGAGCGCCTGCGAGGGCTCGGCCGGGGTCAGGTCGGCCAGCCGCGAGACGCCGTTACGGCGCAGGCACCGATCCAGCGCCGAGCGCGTCAGCCGCGGGTGGATGAACTCCCGGACCACAGCGAGCAGATCATCGAGCGGCAGCAGCAAGGTCCGGCGCAGCTCCACCACGATGGCCTCCTGCGCCGGGGAGAGCGTGGCGAGCAGATTCTTGCGCGTATGCGAGCCGTCTTCGACCCCCTCACGCCGGCGCCAGCGGCGCACCGTGCTGACCGTGATGCCCAGCTCCCGGGCGAGCTCACGATCGCTCTTGCTCGAGGACTGGATGTAGGCACGCGTCTTCGGCGTGGTCGTGGCGTTGGCGTGCAGGCGAATGTTCAGGGTCGACCCTCCTGCGTTAGAGTGCTTAGAACCTCTCGGGCTAACCACA
>JBPRGD010000416.1:0-2509 GCA_051428125.1 Candidatus Wenzhouxiangella sp. M2_3B_020 | reverse complement strand
CCGTCGAAGTACACGTTGAAGTCGAAGCGCGCGCCGGCCTCTTCCGGCGGCTCGAACTCGGCGATGGCTTCGACGATGGCGCCGGAGTCGTCGGCCACAAGCTCCGCGAAGCCGGTCGCGAAGCGCTCCAGCGTGGCTTCGTTGAGACGCTGCATCTCGGCCAGGCGGGCGCGTTCTTCCTCTTGCTTGCGCTGCTGTTCGGCGCGCCACTCGGCATCGACGCGCTCGATCAGCGCGGCCTCTTCGTCCGAACCGGCGATGACGTATTCGGTGCCGAATTCCGACAGCGGCTCGCCGGCGCCCAGCCAGGGCCGGCTTTCGAGCTCGATGCGAATGGCCCAGCCTTCCCCTCGCCGGATGGAGCGGGCAACGCCGAACAACTTCGCGTCGGTACCGGCCTCGCTGGCCGTCTCGATCACGCGGTGGTTGGCCAGGTAGCGCACCGTGCTGCCGCCCTCGGCTTCGACCGGCCGGCTGGTGACGGTCTGCTTGTAGAGATCCTGCTGCAGTTCGATTTCGGCGGCGAACCGGGATGCGACGACCGGCTCGACCTCGGTGCCGATGTTTTCCTGGGCGGTCACGTCCAGGGACTCCAGCGACCACGAGGCGGGCAGATGGCCGGATATCAGTTCGGCTTCGAGTTCGCTCTTGCTCGGGCCGGGCTTGCCAGAGCATGCCACCGCCAGCGCGACGATCGACAGCACCGCTAGCGGGATCCGACCGGCTTCAAGGATGGACTTCGAGTTCATGCTTGCTGTTCTCCATGGGATGGGTTTCGTGCCGTAGCGGGGATTCAACGCGCGGGCAGGCAGGATTTTTCAAGTCCACTCGCCGTCGCGCTGGCGCAGGTAGTCGCGGAAGTCGAACGCGGTCATGGCCAGTTCGCAGGCGATGCGCAGTGCGATCGGACCGAGCAGCGAGACGCCCAGTCCGAGCCAGATGACAAGCCACTGCAGGCCGGGATCGGGCCGGAACGCGGCGTGGACGATCAGCGCGCCAGAGGCGAGCATGAAGAGGAGTCCGGCCCGCCAGAGAATCGGCACGAGACGCGGTGCGGCCGATTTGCGCGCGGCACGGTAGTCGCGGCAGAAACGGCGGGCCTTGTAGATGCGTTCGATCTCGGCCTGGCTGCCGCGGACACAGCCCTGGCCGTCTTCTCTCGGTGCGATCATGGGATTCCTGGTTTGCTCGTTCGTTGGTTCGATGATTCGTCCTGGCGGTCCGGATCGACCTCGTCGGCGGCCAAATCGCCCGACAGCGAGGCCGCCGGGCCGAATTCCCGTCAACCGAGATCCGGGCGCGTATCCGCATCGTCGTCGCGCTCGGTGCCCTCGTCGTGGGCGCCGCCGGGCGCTTCGCGGTTACGCCACGGCGGCTCGCGCCGAGCGTCGGCGAGCGGGCTTTCGGGCATGGGCTGGTAGAAGCTGTTGTCGTCGTAGAGGCCGCGGAACGGGGCGTCGTTCAGGTAGTCGGGCTTGTCGAGCACGCGTGCGTCGCGGCCGGCTTCGGCCAGGATGAGCTGATCGTGCGGCAGGTTCAGCGGGTCGATCTCGCCAGGCAATCGCAGCAGGTTGGCGATGGACTCGGCCAGCAGGTGCGTCGTCGCGCCGAAGGTCTGGATGTAGCGGGTGTTGTTGTAGAGCGTCTGCCAGTCCGGGTAGAGGCTCTTGAGTTGACTGAGGTCCTGCCAGAAGCTCCAGGTTCGAAGCCCGTAGCCGCGCATCAGCGTGATCGCGCGCCGTAGCTGCTGGAGCGTGCCCAGTTGCGCGGCCTCGTCGAGGATGAACAGCGTGGGCGTCGGAACCTGGTGGCGGCGCTTGCTGATCTGGTTCATCAGGGCGCCGATCCAGGCCCGCAGCATGCGGCCGTGGCTGTCGAGCTTGTCCGGCGGCAGGATCAGGTAGATGCTGATCGGATCGCCCCGGACGATGCCGCTCATCGGGATGTCGGTGGTCCCGCTGATGGCGCCGAAGTTGATGCCATTGAACACCGCGGTCGCGGCCTTGGCGGTCGACAGGATGCTGGCCCAGACCTTCGCCTCGGTCGCGCTGAACCCGCGGGCCAGGTAGCGGACCATTTCGTGCTTCGACTTCAGCATTTCCTTGATCGTGAACCCGAGATCTTCGGCGCTCTGGTTGATCAGGTAGGTGACCTCCGAGAGGTTGCGCAGCACCGGCGGCCGGGCCGAGGCCACGTGCAGGATCAGTGCCGTGAGCAACAACCGGGCGCTGTCGTCCCAGAACGGGTCGGTGACGAAGCGCTTCGGAGCCAGCAGCTCGGCCAGCGTCATCGCTTCGTCGTAGGCGTCGGGCGCCGTGGGGTCGAAGGTGTCGAGCAGGTTCAGGCAGTGGCTGTCATCGCCGGTGAGGCTGAACGGGTCGAGCTTGAAGACCCGCTGGCCCATTTCGCGACGTCGCCGGGCGGTGACCTGGTAGTTCTCGCCCTTCGGGTCGATGACGATGACGGGGCCGGGGTACGACAGCAGCGTCGGGATGATCGCCGAGCGGCC
>JBPRGD010000415.1:0-1527 GCA_051428125.1 Candidatus Wenzhouxiangella sp. M2_3B_020 | reverse complement strand
GGCGTAAAGCGCCTGGTCGGGCAAGGCGTCGGCCAGCCGACCGTCGCCGAACTTGTGGACGAAGCCGGCCGCGCGACTTGCGATATTGACCAGCTTGCCGACGAGGTCTGAGTTGATGCGGCTGGTGAAGTCGTCGAAATTCAGGTCGATATCGGCCAGGCCGGGGCCCAGTTTCGCTGCGAAGTAATAACGCAGGTAATCGGGCGGCAGATGGTCCAGCCAGGTGCGCGCCATGATGAACGTGCCGCGCGACTTCGACATCTTGGTGCCGTTGACGGTCAGGAAACCGTGGGTCTGGACCCGGGTCGGGCGCTTGAAGCCGGCGCCCTCGAGCATCGCCGGCCAGAACAGGCAGTGGAAATAGATGATGTCCTTGCCGATGAAATGGTGCATCTCGGCGTCCGAGCCCGGCCGCACCCAGTCGTCGAAATCCATCCCGCGGCGGTCGCAGACCTCGCGGAAGCTCGACAGGTAGCCGAACGGCGCGTCCAGCCAGACGTAGAAGAACTTGTCGTCGGTGCCCGGTATCCGGAAACCGAAATACGGCGCGTCGCGCGTGACGTCCCAGTCGCGGAGCCCGGCCTCGAACCATTCGCCGAGCTTGTTGGCCACCTCGTCCTGCAGCGCGCCGCTTCCAAGCCACTGCTTCAATCCGTCCTCGAACGCCGAGAGCGAGACGAAGAAGTGCTCGGTCTTCTTCATCACCGGCGTCGAGCCCGAGACCACCGAGCGGGGCTCGATTAGCTCGGTGGGCTCGTAGGTCGCGCTGCAGCGCTCGCAGCTGTCCCCGTACTGGTCCTCGGCCCCGCACTTCGGGCAGGTGCCGCGGATGAAGCGATCGGGCAGGAACATGCTCTTCTCGGTGTCGAAGAACTGCTCGATGGTGCGCGTGGTCACGCACCCGTAGTCGACGAGCTTCTTCCAGGCGTCCTCGACGACCGCGCGGTTGCTTTCGCTGTGCGTGGACGAGAAGTTGTCGTAGGACAGCCCGAAGTCGGTGAAGTCGCGCTCGTGCTCGGCCCCGAAGCGCTCGATGAGCTGCTCGGGCGTCACGCCGCGCTTCTCGGCGTTGAGCATGATCGGCGTGCCGTGCGCGTCGTCGGCCCACGCGAAGACGACATCGTGACCCCGGCTGCGCTGGAACCGCGCCCAGATGTCGGTCTGCGAGTACTCCAGCATGTGGCCGATATGGATCGGCCCGTTGGCGTACGGCAGCGCGGCGGTGACGAGGATTCGGCGTTTGGTTTCACTCATGGGTGCGGATTATCGCATCGACGGTGCGGCAGCACGCCTAGAGTGTGCCGGTGTTCGCAGGCCGTGTCGTGTTTCGCCCGCCCGCTCCGCGGGCTTTACGGCGAGTTACTTCCTGGCGCCCCAAGAAGTAACCAAGAAACGCCGTGCGGGCGAAGCAGCCCGGCTGGCGCCGGGTCCCCCTGCGGTGCTCGCCTTCGCCGGGGTCCGCCGAACTCGCTCTCTGCGGTCGCTCAGACATGCGGCGGCCCTCGATTGTCATGACAAGCGCGGCGA
>JBPRGD010000414.1:0-1278 GCA_051428125.1 Candidatus Wenzhouxiangella sp. M2_3B_020 | reverse complement strand
CCTGGTGACCGGCGCGCGACGGTGCTGGATGCGAGATCCCCGGGAAAAACTCGAAACGCTGAATGTCCTTCAGCAGGTATCGGGCCGCTTCGGAGTTCAGCGTATCGGCCACGTCATTCTCGACGATCACCTGCATTTCCTGCTTCGGGGGAGTTTCGCGGATATCCCGCGGTGGGTCACCGCGTTCAAGCAGAGAATCAATTTCGATCGCCGAAACGCTGAGCTGGCGTGGGCTGGCCTATGGCAGAAGCGATACTACGACCACGTCATACGCGACGACGCTGATTTTCGTAGGCATCTGGACTACATTCACTACAATCCGGTCAAGCACGGGTACGTGGATTCCGCGCAGGATTATCCCTGGTCCAGCTTTCGACACTGGGTCGGTAGGGGTGCATATGAGACCGATTGGGGAACGAGCGTGCTACCCGACGCCGCGGATCTCGATCTGGAATAGGCCGGACATCCCGTCGGCGACGTAGCGCCGACCTACCGGGGCGCGCGATCGTGGCGCCCTTTGCGCTGCCGAGGCCCACTCGGTCGTAGATCGGGGCGCCGTCCCCGACGAAACGGTGCGGGACGATTTCGATGCCGGTATTCGGTCGGCCATTCCGGTGGCCATCCCTTGAGTGACGTTGCGCCGACCCACCGTGGGCCCGATGAAGACGCGCACTGCGCTGTCTAGGCCCACGGTGTTGTAGGTCGGGGCCCCGTGCCCGACGAAGCAGTGCGGGAACATCTCGATGCCGGTATCCCGTCGGCGACGTAGCGTCGACCTACCGTGTGCGCGATCGTGGCGCCCGCTGCGCTGCCGAGGCCCACGCGGTCGTAGGTCGGGGCGCCGTCCCCGACGAAGCAGTGTGGGAACATCTCGATGCCGGTATCCCGTCGGCGACGTAGCGTCGACCTACCGTGGTCGCGATCGTGGCGCCCGCTGCGCTGCCGAGGCCCACGCGGTCGTAGGTCGGGGCGCCGTCCCCGACGGCACTGTTTGCGTCATTTACCTACAACAGACCAGGTGCGATTCCGACCCGGAATACGGACGTTTTCGCATGTCACCAGGCCGTCCGCTCCGTACGCTGGCCTCATGCCGCGCTATCGTCGTCATTTCGCCCGAAACGACACGGTCTTCCTGACCCTGGTGACCGGCGCGCGACGGTGCTGGATGCGAGATCCCCGGGAAAAACTCGAAACGCTGAATGTCCTTCAGCAGGTATCGGGCCGCTTCGGAGTTCAGCGTATCGGCCACGTCATTCTCGACGATCACCTGCATTTCCT
>JBPRGD010000413.1:0-49731 GCA_051428125.1 Candidatus Wenzhouxiangella sp. M2_3B_020 | reverse complement strand
CGCGACGCTGGTCCACGACCCGCTCGTGCTGGGAACCGCGCTGCTGGCAGCGCTGGCTCTGCAGGGCAGGGCGGCGGCGTCCATCCTGCGGCAGGCACTGGTTGCAGTCGTGCTGGTCAATGCCACCGTGAGCGTCGCCTGGGTCGTCGCGGCCGTCTGGCACGGTGAACCCTGGATGACGCTGGTGCTGCGGCTGAATCTACGCGTGCTGCTGATCGCTGTGCTGACGTTCACGATGGTCCGGCATGTCGACATTCTCGAAGCGGTGGAATTCGCGCCGCGGCTGAAATTCCTGGTCGTTCTGGCGCTGGGCCAGGTCCGGATGCTCTCGCAGCTGCTGGCACAGTACCGCGATGCGTTCGCCAGTCGCAGCCCGACCCGGCCGCGGCTGCGACTGCGTTTTGCCAGTGCCGGGCGACAGGCCGCCGCGATGCTCGAAAAGGCGGAGATGCAGGCCGACGAACTCAACCAGGGCATGCGCGCAAGGGGGTTCTTCGATGATCGCGCTTGACAACGTCAGCTACAGCTATCCCGACGGACGCGAGGCGGTCCGGGACGTGAGTTTCCGGCTGGAATCCGGCGAGCGGGCGGTACTACTGGGCGCCAACGGTTGCGGCAAGAGCACGCTGTTGAAGATGATCGACGGCTTGCTGTTTCCCACGCGGGGCGAGGTCCGCTTCCACGGGCAAGCGCTGTCGCCGAAGCGGCTTCGCGACCGATCGTGGCGGCTGCGGTTCCGGCACGCGGTGGGCATGGTATTCCAGCATCCGGACGCGATGCTGTTCAACCCGACGGTGCGCGAGGAAATCGCTTACGGCCCCACTCGGCTGGGCATGGAGGAACCGGACCGGATCGCGCGACGCTGGGCCGAGGAATTCGGCCTGCAATCGTCGCTGGACACGCCGCCGTTCCGACTCAGCGGCGGCGAGAAACAGCGCCTGTGCCTGGCCTGCGTGCTGGCGTGCGAACCGGAGCTGTTGCTGCTAGACGAACCCACGGCCAATCTCGATCCGCGGGCGACGGGATGGCTGGTCGACCTGCTGCTCGACCGTGCGGGCATCACGACGCTGGTTTCGACGCAGAACCTTTCGCTGGCCGCCGAGCTGGGCCGGCGTGCGCTGGTGTTGTCGGAGGATGGCCGCCTGATCCACGACGGCGACCTGGCCACGCTGCTTGCGGACACGGATTTGCTCTGGAAGGCCAACCTGGCGCATCGGCACCGTCATCGTCACGGGGATGGAACCGAGCATCGTCATGTGCACGTGCACGAGGACTGGTCCTGAGTCGGGAAGCGCGCGTGTCGCTCAGTCGGCGACCATTCGCTTGTCGACCTTCTCCAGCGCGTAGCCGACCATCGGAAGGTTCCTGTACAGGCCCGCGGCCGAGTCCCAGAAATCCTGGTGGAGCACGATGCGACCCTGGAGGTCGAAACGCAGATGCGACATGCCCACCGATTCGGAGGTCACGGGATCGCCCAGGGCCGATGCGGTGAAGCGCATCGTCCAGCGGATGAACACGTCGGCGCCGTCGCGAAGAACCCGCTCGACGTCGACCTCGCTGCGTTCGAGCATGCTGCCGGTGGCCTCCATGTAGGCGACCAGATCGTCGCGATCGTGAAACGTCTTCAGGGAGTCGTTGAAGTACAACCGCTGCGCGTACAGCGAACGGATGCGTTCGCCGAGCTGCGGATGCGTGAGATCGGCGTAGGTGCGTTCGAACGCGGCCAGACCGGAGTCGATCGCGTCCTGGTCGCCGGCGTGCGTCTGCAGCGCCTCGTGGTAGGCATCGGCGAAAGGCCGAGGTGCGGCGGGTCTCGTGAGCACCCAACTCAGGAGACAGATCACGACGACGACGATTCCGAGAAGAAACTTGAACATGCGCGGATTGTTGAATCCTCCCGTCAAGTCGGGGTGAAGGCCATCAGGGATTTGCACGTTCCGTGGACGGATCACGCGGATTTCCCTGCCGCCAGCAGGCCCGGTCGGGCTCGCCCGCCTCAGAGCTGATGGCGACTCGGGAGGGCGCCGTTGGTCCGGCGAGGGCGGCTCGGGCCGCGCATCGCGGGCGTAGCGGCGTCGGCACCGCGGCTGCGCGATCGCCCGGCGTTCCAGGTACTCCGTTGGCGAGGAAGCAGCGTATTCCGGTTCATGCTTCACGGCCGCTTCACCGGTGCCGGCAATCATTCCGCATCCGATCCGAGCCCTGCCGATTTTTCCCGTGAATCCAATCCGACTCGTGGCCTCGTGGTTCGACACGCAGCAGGTTGCCGCCGCGTCGACCGCGAGCGACCGCAGCATCGACGTCGTGCGTGTCCTCCCGTTCATCGGCCTGCACCTGGCGTGCCTGGCCGTTTTCGCCGTCGGCGTCTCCCCGGTCGCGGTCGCGGTCTTCGCGCTCAGCTACGCCATTCGCATGTTCGCGATCACGGCGTTCTATCACCGCTACTTCGCCCACCGCGCGTTTCGCGCGTCGAGGCCCGTGCAGTTCATTTTCGCGCTGATCGGCGCCACCGCGACGCAGCGCGGGCCGTTGTGGTGGGCAGCCCACCATCGCCGCCATCACAAGACCGCCGACCGCGAAGGCGATCCGCACTCGCCGCGCGAAGGTCTGCTCTGGAGTCACATGGGCTGGTTTCTCAGCCGCGCCCACTTCCGAACCGAATGGGAGCAGATCCCCGACCTGGCGCGGTTTCCCGAACTCCGATGGCTGGACCGGTTCGACCTCGTGGTGCCGGTTGCATACGCCGTCGGCCTGTTCGCGCTGGGCGCCTTTCTGGAGCGCATCGCGCCCGGCCTCGGGACTTCGGGATGGCAGATGCTGGTCTGGGGCTACGTGCTGTCGACGGTCGCTCTCATCCACGTCACGCTGACGATCAACTCGCTGGCGCACCGATTCGGCAGCCGGCGCTTCGAGACCGCCGACGATTCCCGCAACAACCCCTGGCTCGCGCTGCTGACGCTGGGCGAGGGCTGGCACAACAATCACCATCATTTCCCCGGCTCGGCGCGCCAGGGCTTCTACTGGTGGGAAATCGACATCAGCTACCTTGTGCTGCGATTGATGTCGTCGGTCGGTCTGGTCCGGGACCTGAAGCCGGTTCCGGCCGGGATGCTGGAACATCGGCGGGTCAGGGGCTGATGCGCATCGCGGTCGTAGGCGGCGGCGTTGCCGGTCTCTACGCGGCCTGGCAACTGGCCGGGCGGCACGAAGTGCTTCTGCTGGAGAGAAACGGCAGGGTCGGCGGGCACACCGACACGCACACGGTGCGCATCGACGACGAAACCGGTCCGGTGGCGGTGGATACCGGGTTCATCGTGTTCAACCCGCCGAATTACCCGCGGTTCTCGGCCTGGCTCGACGAGCTCGGCGTCGAAAGCCAGGAAACGGACATGAGCTTCGCGGTCAGCTGCGGCGTCAGCGGGCTGGAATACAACGCCACCGACCTCGACGGGCTGTTCTGTCAGCGATCGAACCTGCTGCGACCGCGGTTCATCGGCATGGTCGCCGATATTCTCCGTTTCTACCGGCGTGCGCCGTCGCTGCTCGCCGAGCTCGACGACCGGATCACGCTGGGCGAATGGCTGGCCCGCTCCGGTTTCGGCAAAGCGTTCGCAGACGACCACCTCGTCCCCATGGCCGCGGCCCTGTGGTCTTCTCCGGATCATAAAATACGCGATTTTCCAATGCGTTACATGATCGAGTTCATGCGGAATCACGATATGCTGCAGGCCGCCGGCCGGCCCGTCTGGCGAACGGTTCGCGGCGGTTCGCAGCGCTACGTCGAGGCGGCGCTGGCACGCTTCGGCGGTCGCGTGGAGACCGGTTGCCGCGTGCGGTCCGTGCGGCGGACGGCCGACGGTTCGATCAGGATCGCCACCAGGGACGCGGAACTGGCGGTCGACCAGGTCGTGCTGGCCTGTCACGCCGACCAGGCGCTGGACCTGCTCGATGACCCCAGCAGCGAGGAGCGTTCCGTGCTCGGTGCGTTCACGTACCAGCCCAACGACACGGTCCTGCATACCGACACCGGTCGCATGCCGGCCAGCCCGCGCGCATGGGCGAGCTGGAACGTACGCCGCGACCCCGATGTGCCCGAGCGCGCCGGCATCTCGTACTACATGAACCGGCTGCAGAGGCTCCCCGGCCGGACACCGTACATCGTTTCGCTGAACCAGACCGATCGCATCGACCCGGAGCGGATACTGGTGCGCCGGAATTACCGCCATCCCGTATACACCCCGGACGCACGCTCGGCGCAGGAGCGGCTGGGCGAGATCAACGGCCGAGACCGCATCTGGTACTGCGGCGCCTGCTGGGGATGGGGCTTCCACGAAGACGCGGTCCGATCCGCCGCTCGCGTGGTCGCAGGCATCGACGAAACGGAGCTCCGGAATGCCGCCTGACCGGCTCGCGGTCGGAAAGGTCTGGCATCGTCGCGGCGGTCCGCGGCCCCACGCATTCCGGTACCGGCTCGGGATGACCCTGATCGATCCGGCGAAGATCGAGCAGCGATTCTCGGCGTCGAGGTTGTGGTCGGTCGATCGGCCGAACCTGGTGACGCTGCGGAGGAGCGACTACATCGGTCCGTCGGAGAGTCCGATCGAGGAGGCCGTTCGCGACCGGGTCGAATCGGAACTCGGCTTTCGGCCGGGAGGCACGGTGCGGATGCTGACGCATCTGCGACAGTGGGGCACCTGCTTCAACCCGGTCACGTTCTACTTCTGCGAACGCAGCGGCGGCGGAGATCTCGATGCCATCGTCGCCGAAGTCCACAATACGCCCTGGGGAGAGCGCCATGCCTACGCGCTCGATGCCCGCGCGCAGCACGGGCCGGACTTCCGGTTCGAATTCGACAAGCGATTCCACGTTTCTCCGTTTCTTCCCATGGCGATGCGATACCAATGGCGGTTCGGCTATCGGCCCGACAGGATCGACGTTCACATGCGGGTCATGGAAGGGCGTCGAGAATCGCTGGCGGTGGGCATGAGGCTCGAATTGAGCGAGCTGGATGCGCGTGCCATGCGACGCATGCCGTGGCGTTTCCCGGCGATGACCGCGAGGGTCGTTATCGGCATCTATTTCCAGGCATTCAGACTCTGGCTCAAGCGAACGCCGTTCTTTACCCATCCGGCGAAACAACCGCAACACGGCACCCGATAAGGACGAACATCGAAATGGAACCGATCGAAGCCGCCCCCTTCAGCACCCCGGGAAACCCGGTTCGCGCGCTGGATCGCGCATGTCGAAGCGCGGTGCTGAAGCGGTTCGAAGCACTGGAGCACGGCCGTCTCCTGATCGCCGACGGCGACGGTGAATGGGCGCTGGGTGAATCCGACGAAGCTGCGGTTCGCATCGTCGTGCATGACGGCGCGTTCTGGCGGATGCTGGCCACCGGCGGCAGCGTCGGCGCCGGCGAGGCCTACGTCGCCGGACTCTGGGACGCCCCCGATCTCGTCGGCGTGATCCGGGTGCTGGCCGCGAATCGACGGGCGATGGACCGCATGGAGCGCGGCGGTGCACGGCTCTACGGCTGGGTGCTGCGCGGGCTGCATCGCCTGGCGCGCAATACGCTGGCGGGCAGTCGCCGCAACATCGCGGCGCATTACGACCTGGGCAACGAATTCTTTGCCCGCTGGCTGGATCGCCGGATGCAGTACTCGTGCGCGCTGTTCGCGAATTCGGACCAATCGCTGGACGATGCGCAGGAAGCCAAGCTCGACCGGATCGCGCACCGGCTGGACCTGCGCCCGGAGGATCACCTGCTGGAAATCGGCAGCGGCTGGGGCGGGCTTGCGATCCACCTGGCCGAACGCACCGGCTGCCGCTTGACCACCACGACGATTTCCGCCGAGCAGTATCGACACGCCCGCGACGCGGTACGGGCGGCCGGCCTCGAAGACCGGATCACCGTGCTTCGCCGGGACTACCGTGAGCTGGAAGGGACGTTCGACAAGGTCGTCTCGGTGGAGATGATCGAGGCGGTCGGCGCCGAATACCTGGACACGTACCTTAAGACGCTGAGGACCCGGCTCAAACCCGAGGGTCTCGCGATGATCCAGGCGATCACGATCGAGGATTACCGCTACGAATCGGCGTTGGGCAGCGTGGATTTCATCAAGCGCTATATCTTTCCCGGGAGCTTCATTCCATCGGTCAGCGCGATCACGACCGCCATGGCCCGCAGCACCGACTTCTCGCTGATCGAGCTCTTCGACCTGGGCGACAGCTACGCCGAGACCCTGAAGCGCTGGCGCGAGCGCTTCGAGGCCGGATGGGACGACATCCGCACGATGGGTTTCGACGAGGCGTTCCGCCGACGCTGGCGGTTCTACCTCGCCTACTGCGAGGGCGGATTCCGGGAGCGCGCGATCAGCGACGTGCATCTTCTGCTGGCCGCACCCGGCTGGCGCCGCGGGCCGTCATGACGCGCAGGGATTTCTGGATCAACCAGGGGTTCTTCCAGGCCAGCTGGCCGGCGTGCGTCATCGGCGCGGCCAACGGGCTGACCTGGCCGGCCGTGGTTCTGGTCGGCGCGTTCGCAGCCTGGCAGCTTCGAGCCGGGAAAATGCATCCCCGCGATCCATTGGCGATCGGGCTGTTCGTCTTCGCCGGGCTGGTGATGGGTACGCTTTGGATCCGCACCGGCGTGGTCGAGTATGCCAATGCCGGCCCGCTGGAGGGCTTCACGCCGGGATGGCTGCTGCTGCTCTGGACGGCGCTGGCGCTGACCGTCAATCACTCCCTGAGCTGGTTCAAGGAACGCTGGGGCCTGTTCCTGCTGCTGGCGACGTTCGGTTCGCCGATGTCGTACCGGGCCGCGGCGGCGTTCGACGCGGTCGAATGGACCGCCTCGCCATGGCTGGTCGTCGCCTGCCTCGGACCGGTGTGGGCGCTGGTGGTCGCGATGCTGTTCCGTCAGCTGGGCGAACTGGACGTTGCGGATACCTCACGTGACGACCATGCCGGAGCCGTTCGATCATGAACCCGATCGCGCTGGCGGAGCGGGGCCGGGTACCCGACTGGATGATAAGAATCGCGATCCGCAGGCTGTTGCGGATCCGGCTTCGAGAGGAGCAGGCGGGCGATCCGGAAGCGCAGTCGGCATCGTTCGAGCGCAGGATCCGTGAACTGGAACGCTCCAGCATCGCCATCGAAACCGATGCGGCCAACGAGCAGCATTACGAGGTGCCGAGCGCCTTCTACCGTCTCGTTCTCGGCCGCCATCTCAAGTACTCGTCCGCATTATGGGAACCCGGTGCCCGCGACCTGGACGACGCCGAGGCGGCCATGCTGGCGCTGACCTGCGAGCGGGCGCGACTGGCCGACGGCCAGCGCATCCTGGAGTTGGGCTGCGGGTGGGGTTCGTTGACGCTGTGGATGGCCGAGCGGTTTCGCTCGTCGACGATTACCGCCGTTTCCAATTCTTCGTCTCAGCGCGAATTCATCCTGGCCAGGGCCGCCGAACGCGGACTGGACAACGTCGAGGTCCTGACGCGCGACGTCAATCGACTGGAGCTCGAAGGCGGCTACGACCGGGTGGTTTCCATCGAGATGTTCGAGCACGTACGCAACTATCGCGAGCTGATGGCCGGCATCGGCGGTTGGCTGAAGCCGGGCGGTCTTCTGTTCGTTCATGTTTTCTGTCATCGTGTCCTGATGTATCCCTTCGAAACCGAGGGCCAGGGCAACTGGATGGGACGACACTTCTTCACGGGCGGCCTGATGCCGGCGGCCGACACGCTTCTGTGGTTCCAGGAAGGTCTGCGAATCCGCCAGCGGTGGCTGGTCGATGGCCGCCATTACGCGCGGACGGCCAGGGCGTGGCTGGACCGGCTCGATACCCGGCGCAGCGAGGTCCGTGAAGTGCTGGACGACGATTCCGGCGTCGCGACCCAGCGCTGGCGTATGTTCTTCATGGCCTGCGAAGAGTTGTTCAGGTACCGGCGCGGTACCGAGTGGATGGTCGCGCACTACCTGTTCGAGCGGGATCCATGAAGGCGCTGAACCGCTTCTTCCGGGGCAGCATCAAGACGAAGCTCATCCGGGTCTTCGTTCTCCAGATTCTGGCGATCTCGGTGGCCACCGTCCTGGGCGTCTACGCCGCGGCCTTCGTGGTCGAACAGGTGCTGGTACGCGAGGCGCTCAACGGCGAGGCCGAGCATTTCTGGTCGCACCGCGAGGAGAACCCTTCGTTCCCGCTGCCGAACACCAACAACCTGCGGGGCTACATGGCCGCGCCCGGATCCCAGGCGCCGCCGCCGGAATGGCTGCAGGGACTGGAGCCCGGTTTCGGACGCGAGCAGTCGCCCTCCGGGCAGAATCCCGTGGTGCACGTCTCCGAGCGCGACGGCAGGCGACTGGTACTCGTGTTCGACGAAATGCAGGTCTCCAGCCTCGCGTTCTATTTCGGCATCGCACCGCTGACCGGCGTGCTCTTGCTGATCTACGTGCTGACATGGGTCGGCTACCTGCTGAGCCGAAGGGCCGTCTCGACCATCGTGCAACTGGCCGACGCCGTGCGCAGCTTCGATTTCCAGGAGGGGAATTTCGATGCCTTCCGGCTCGACGACGAGTTCGGCCAGACCGCCGATCCGGACGTACTGGCCCTGATGAACGCGCTGGAACAGTTCAGCAGCCGCCTGCAGCGATTCGTCGCCCGCGAGCGGAACTTCACCCGGAACGCGTCGCACGAGCTGCGCACTCCGCTGGCGGTGCTCAAGGGCAACCTGGATCTGCTGCAGAAGTTTCCGGACATGCCGAAACGGGACCAGGTCATCCAGCGCATGGCCAGGACCGTCAGCGACATGGAGTCGCTCGTAGAGACGCTGCTTATACTGGCGCGCGAATCGGAATCCAAGCTGGCGTGGTCGTCGGTGGTGCTCAACGACCTGGTCGCCGAGCAGCTCGACCAGGTCAGCAGGGTCATGAACAAGCCGGACGTGGATACCTCCATGACCGCCGAATGCCTACTGGAGACCGAAGCGCCGGAACGGGTGCTCGGAATGATCTTCCACAACCTGTTGCGCAACGCGATGACCTTCACCGACTCCGGGGAGGTCAGCGTGCACGTCGACGAGCACTCGGTGACGATCCGGGATACGGGCTGTGGAATGAGCGAGGCGGACCTGGAGCGGGTATTCGAGCCCTTCTACAGGGCGCACGATCGCTCCAACGAGGGCTACGGCCTCGGACTGGCAATCGTCAGCCGGTTGTGCCGGCGCTTCGGATGGCCCCTGGAAGTCGACAGCGAGCTGGGTTCCGGCACCGTGTTCCGGGTGAGTTTCCCGAAAGCCAGCTCGCAGCGATTCAGGCGTTCAAGCCGCGCCGAGGCCGATCACGCATCGTCCGGGTGAGCCAGCTTGAAGCCCATCCCCTGAACGGTGTGCAGCAGCTTCGTCTCGAACGGCCGGTCGATGCCCTTGCGCAGGTTGTACATGTGGCTGCGCAGCGTGTCGGAGTCCGGCAACAGGTCGCCCCAGAGCTCGTTCTCGATCTGTTCGCGGCTGACGAGTTTCGGTGATTCGCGCATCAGGATGCGAAGAATGCGGATCGAGGTCGGCGAGAGATTCAGCCGCTGACCGTCCCGCTCCACGCGCATCGTGCGAGGGTCGAACACCAGGTCGCCGACCCGGATCGCGCCGTCGGAAACCTCGCCGCGCGCGCGGCGGAGCAGGGCGCTGATGCGCGCCGAGAGCTCTTCCATCTCGAAGGGCTTGACCATGTAGTCGTCGGCGCCCCGCTCGAAACCCTCGAGCTTGTCGTCGAGCTGGTCGCGCGCCGTCAGCATCAGCACCGGCGTCGAGTCCCCGCGGTCGCGCAGCTTCTTGCAGACCTTCATGCCGTCGATCTTCGGCAGCATCAGGTCCAGGATGATGACGTCGTAGACGTTGTCCTCGAGCAGATTGAGCGCAATCGACCCGTCGGCGGCGTAGTCCATCGCGTAGCCGCAGCCTTCCAGGTAGGCCCCGATCGTCGCGGCGAGGTCGTCGTGGTCCTCGACCAGCAGGATCGTGGCATTTGCAGTTTCTTCGGTCATTTCGGTTCTTTCCTCAGGGGATTCACATTTGTGAATCGATGGTACCCCTGTGGATGTGGACGGCGCATCAACGCGGCGGGAATTCCGTCCGATGCGCTCGATCGTCAGCTTCTGCGTTGCACGATGCGCTCGCCCAGCCAGCGCAGCCCGTCAGCGTCGCCGGGCAGGCCTTCCAGCGCCCGCCAGGCGCGGGCGGTGAGGCGGTCGGCATCGGCCCGGGCCCGCTCGACGCCGACCATGGCCGGCCAGGTCGCCTTGTCGCGCGCCTCGTCAGAGCCGGCGGGCTTGCCGATCTCCTCGGTGCTGCCCTCGATGTCGAGCAGGTCGTCGACGATCTGGAACGCCAGCCCGATCGACTCTGCGTAGTCGACGAGCGCCGCCCGGACCGGATCGCCCCCGGTCCGCCCCGCGGCCAGCGGCATCTCCACGGCGGCGCGGATCAGCGCGCCGGTCTTGCGTGCGAACATCATCTGCAGCGAATCACGACCCGGGCTGGACGATTCGAAGGAAAGGTCCAGCACCTGTCCGCCGACCATGCCGCGTGAGCCGGCTGCGACGGCCAGCACGGCCACGGCTTCGCAGCCTGCGCCGTCGGCGGCGAGGCCTTCGAAAGCCAGCGTCAGCAGGGCGTCGCCGGCGAGGATCGCGGTCGCCTCGTCGAACGCCCGGTGGACCGTGGGCTTGCCCCTGCGCAGGTCGTCGTCGTCCATCGCCGGCAGGTCGTCGTGGACCAGCGAGTAGCAATGGACCAGTTCCACGGCGGCGGCCATCGCATCGACCTCTTCTGGCGGGCGACCGACGGCTTCGGCGGCCGCGAAACACAACAGCGGACGGATGCGTTTGCCGCCGTTGAACACGGCGTATCTCAACGCCTCGTGCAGCCCGGCCGGCTCGACTTCGGCAGCGGGCAGCCATTCATCCAGGGTGCGTTCGACTCGCCGCGCATACTCGTCGGCGCGTTCGCTGAACCCCGATCTTTCGCTCGTCTTCGACATGCCGGTCATTCTAAGGCCATGTAGCCTACGTTCGCGGTCGTGCAATCGGGCAAGCCCACCGCCGGTCCGGTGCAGTAAAAAGCACCGCCCGGAATGCGGGTAGCCGGTCGCATGCAATCAAAATATAATGCGCCCGGGAGTCCAAGGATGATCGCCATGCATCGAGACCGAACGTGCGAGAGCGGCACGTTGCCGGAGGCACTGGCTTTCCAGGCAATGATTCTCCCCGGCGTCTCCCGGACATTCGCGTTGACGATCCCCTCGTTGCCCCGTTCGCTGCGCGTGACCGTGGGCAACGCCTACCTGCTGTGCCGCATCGCCGACACCATCGAGGACGATCCTTCGCTGCCGGTCGCGGCGAAGCGGGAGTTCGGTCAGCGGTTCGTGACGGTTCTGCAGGGACGCGCGTCGGCCGCGGCGTTCTCCCGGGACCTCGCCGCGCGTCTGGCACCGTCCACGCCTTCCGAAGAGCGCACGCTGATCGAGCGGACGGAGGATGTCGTACGCGTCGCGCACGGTTTCGACCGGCACGGGCAGTCCGCGCTGGTTCGCTGCGTGGCCCTGATGAGCGACGGCATGCACCGTTTCCAGAACGGCGCCGGGTTGCAGGGGCTGGAATCCCGGCATCGTCTCGACGAATACTGCTATTTCGTCGCCGGCGTGGTCGGCGAAATGCTCACCGAACTCTTCTGCGCGCATTCCGTGTCCATCGCCCGCCGTAGAAAGGGTTTGATGGGTCTCGCTCCGTCCTTCGGCCAGGGCCTGCAGATGACCAACATCCTCAAGGACATCTGGGACGACCGTGAGCGTGGCATCTGCTGGCTGCCGCGACCGGTATTCGGGCTGGATCCGGCCGGGCGAGACGATCTCGTCGAATCGGTCGCGCCGGACACCCTCGAGGCGGGAATCCGGCAGCTCACCGCGGTTGCCCATGGGCATCTGCGCAATGCGCTGCAATACACACTCATGATACCGAGGCGCCACCTCGGCATCCGACGCTTCTGCCTCTGGGCGCTGGGCATGGCGGTGCCGACGCTGGCCAACATCCATGCGCGCCCGGGCTTCCGGTCCGGCACCGAGGTCAAGATCTCCCGCACCGAGGTTCGTCGCATCGTTCGTAGATACGGCGTCATGGCCGGCAGCAACGCCGGCGTGAGAACGCTGTTTCGGCGCGCGTCCTCCTCGTTGCCCGAGCCGGGTGCCGACGTGGCCGCCGGCCTCGTGGAGATCGCGCGCAGGGCAGACGCGGACGCCGATGCGCTGACCGAAACGCACGAAGCCGCCGAACCGATACACGGCTCGGCGAGCCTGAACTGAAATTTCCAGGGAACATCCGATGACCGCACTGAGCCCCGACCCTGTCGCACGCACACCCGACACCAGCGGCAGCGACACCGCGGGCGACGCGCCGGGGGCCTCGAACGAGGCGCTCGCGCGCGGAATCCGTCGACTGCTGGCCGATCAGCAGCCGGACGGCCACTGGATCTACGAGCTCGAAGCCGATTGCACGATTCCTGCCGAGTACATCTGTTACCTGCACTACATGGACGAGCGCGACCCGGCGCTGGAACGTCGGATCGCCCGTTTTCTGCTCGAAGAGCAGCTCGACGACGGCTCGTGGCCGCTGTTCCACGGCGGACCGGGCGATCTGTCGTGCTCGGTGAAAGCGTATTTCGCGCTCAAGCTCTCCGGGCTCGAGGCCGACCACGAAGCCATGCAACGCGCGCGGCAGTGGATCCTCGAGCACGGCGGCGCCGAGCGGACCAATGTGTTCACCCGCATCCTGCTGGCGTGGTTCGGCCAGGTGCCCTGGCGGGCCGTACCCTACATCCCGGCCGAGATCATGCTTCTGCCGCGCTGGTTCTTCTTTTCGCTGGACAAGGTCTCGTACTGGTCGAGAACGGTGATGGTGCCGCTGTTCGTGCTGTACTCGAAGCGCGCCCGAGCCGCCAACCCGACCGGAACGGACATCTCCGAGTGCTTCAACCGGCCGCCGGGGCAGGTGCGCAAGTGGTTCGAGGTCCGCTCGACGCTCAATCGCGTCTTCCTGCTGCTGGAGGCTTTCGGCCGGCGCACGGAAACATGGATCCCGGCGCGCGTGCACCGGCGTGCGCTCGAGCGGGCAGAGGCGTGGTTCATCGAGCGGCTCAACGGGGTCGACGGACTGGGCGCGATCTTCCCGGCGATGGTCAACGCCTCGATCGCGCTGAAGGAACTGGGGTACCCGGACGATCACCCCTATCGCGTCCAGACGCGAGAGGCGCTTCGCCAGTTGATCGTCGACAACGACGAACGCACCTACGTCCAGCCCTGCGTTTCGCCGATCTGGGATACGGGCCTGGCGGCCCTCGCGCTGGACGAAGCCGGAGACGAGGTCGCCGGCGACGCTGCCGAGCGGGGCCTCGACTGGCTGGTCGGCCGGCAGTTGGGCGACGAGCCCGGCGACTGGCGGCTCGGCCGGCCCGATCTGCCCGGCGGCGGCTGGGCGTTCCAGTACAACAACGCGCACTATCCCGACCTCGACGACACCGCCATGGTCGCGTGGGCCATGCACAGGCATGACCCCGAGCGTTTCGCGCCGGCCATCGAGCGTGCCGCCGTCTGGCTGTCCGGCATGCAGAGCGGCAACGGCGGCTTCGGCGCGTTCGATATCGACAACAACACGGAGTATCTCAACGAAATCCCGTTCGCCGATCACGGGGCGCTGCTGGACCCTCCGACGGCGGATGTCTCGGCGCGCTGCCTGACGCTGTTCGCCCTGCTCGACGATGCGCGCTTCGACACCGTGCGCGCGCGGGTTCGCGAGTACCTGCTGGCGGAGCAGGAAGAGGATGGTTCCTGGTTCGGGCGCTGGGGAACCAATTACATCTACGGAACCTGGTCGGCTCTCGTCGCGCTGGGCGCCGACGGCATCGAACGCAACAGTCGCGCGATCGAGCGCGGCGTGGCGTGGCTGGAGGCGCGCCAGAACGCCGACGGCGGCTGGGGCGAGGGCAACGAGACCTACCACGATCCCGCGCTTGCCGGCACCGGCAGCTGCTCGCGCGCGTTCCAGACAGCGTGGGCGATTCTCGGGCTCGTCGCGGCCGGGCAGGGCACGAGCGGCTCGGTGCAGCGCGGCGTCGACTACCTGGTCGCCACGCAGAACGAGGACGGTTTCTGGCCGGAGCCCTGGTTCACCGCTCCGGGATTCCCGCGGGTCTTCTACCTCAAGTATCACGGCTATTCCCGCTTCTTTCCGGTCTGGGCGCTGGCCGCGGCACGCCGCGCCGGGGAGAGATCGGCCTGAGCCGGGCGGTGTTCCTCGCGGCGCTGGCGTGGGAGGCGCGAACGCTTTCTTCCGAAGTCCCCGAGCCTTCACTGTTGATCTCGGGCCCGGGTCCGGCCGCGGCACGGTCCTGCGCCGAGCGCGCCATCGAAGCCGGAGCCGACCTGCTGGTGAGCTGGGGGACGGCCGGCGCAATCGGGTGCGCCGAGCCCGGCGACGTCGTGCTCGCGACATCCGTTCTCGGACCGCACGGGCGATCGCTGGCCTGCAGCGAAGCCGAGTCGGCGCGGCTGGCGCCGGCGCTCGATCGGATCGCGCGGGTCCACCGCGTTCCGATTGCCGGCGTCGATGCGCCTGTCTGCAGCGTCGCCGGAAAACGCGCGCTGGCCGAGCGAACCGGTGCGATGGCGGTGGACATGGAAAGCGCGGCGATCGTTGCGGCGGCCGCGCGCGCGGGCATCGGCGTGCTGGTGCTGCGCGTGATCCTCGACCGTGCCGACCAGCCGGTGCCGCCCGCGGCGATCGCGGCGATGGACGGCACCCGCGTCAGGCCGGGCCGCGTGCTGGCTTCGCTGCTAGAATCGCCGCGCCAGCTCGGCGCGCTGGGCTCGCTCGCGCGTTCGGCGCGCCGGGCGCGCAAGACGCTCGAGGCTTGTGCCCGTATCGTGCCGGCCGCAGTGATCGGCAACCGATGACCACTGCACGACGCCGAGCGAATGGGGCAAGCGCCCTGATGGAAGCCCGATGATCGATTCGACCCGTTCCGCCACCGCCGTCGCGCATGCCAACTTCGCCCTGGTCAAGTACTGGGGCAAGCGGGATACCGCCCTTAACCTGCCCGACGTGGGCTCGATCTCGATCACGCTGGCGGCGCTGTGGAGCGAGACAAGGATCAAGCTGGACGAGCGGCTGCAAGCCGATCGCTTCGAGCTCGAAGGCCATGTCGAAGAGCGTGCGGCCGAGCGCGTGTCCGCTCTCCTGGATCGCGTTCGCGCGATGGCGGGCAGCGAAGTGCGAGCGGTCGTGACCAGCCGAAACAACTTTCCGACGGGAGCCGGGCTTGCATCGTCGGCGTCGGGCTTCGCCGCGCTGGTGACCGCAGCCGACCGCGCCTACGGCGTGGATCTGCCGCCGTCCCGCCGGTCGGAACTCGCCCGCATCGGGTCCGGCTCGGCGGCGCGGTCGGTGTTCGGCGGCTTCGCCGAGATGCACCGCGGCGAACGCGACGACGGCAGCGACGCCGTGGCCGAGCCGCTGCTGGACGCCGAGGCCTGGCCGCTGCGGGTCGTCATCGCGGTGACCGATCGCGCCCGCAAGGCCGTCGGGTCCACCGAGGGCATGCAGCGCACCGCCGGTACGTCCCCGTTCTACCGCGCCTGGGTGGACAACCAGCCCCGCGACCTCGGGATCTGCCGCGACGCGATCGCGAAGCGGGATTTCGAGGCGCTGGCAGCGATCTCGGAGGCCAGCGCGCTGGCGATGCACGGGTTGGCGATGTCGGCGCGGCCGGGGCTGCTCTACTTCAATGCCACGACCACCGAATGCATTCACCGGATCCGTCGGTTGAGAGCCGAGGGTATCGCGGTCTTCTTCACCGTCGACGCCGGCCCCCAGGTCAAGGCCGTCTGCCTGCCGGGCCACGACGATGCCGTGGCCGAAGCCCTGTCCGGTGTTCCGGGTGTGCGCGACGTGCTGAGCTCGGAGCTGGGCCCCGGAGCGCACTGCGTGGACGATCGCGAGACTTGACGGTGACCGCCGTCATTCGCTCACGGGCGCCGGGCAAGATCCTGCTGACCGGCGAATACGCTGTGCTCGAAGGCGCGCCGGCCCTGGTCTGCGCGCTGGATCGGCGCGTTGGCGTCGAAATCGGCCAGGCGGAAACGTCGACGATCACCGCGCACCCGTTGGGCATCGAGAATCGACCGTTCTCGATCCGCGGCGGCTCGTTTTCCGCCGAGCCGGGCCTGGCCGAAAGCCTGGGGTCGAGCGCCCGCTTCCTGCCGCTGGCGGCCGCGGGCCTGGGACTGGACGACGAGACGCTGGCGCGGATGCGGATCCGGATCGATTCGTCGGAGCTGTTCGCGACCGGGCCGGACGGGCGCTCGATCAAGCTCGGCCTGGGCTCCAGCGCGGCCGTTGCCGCGGCGCTTGCGGCGGCGCTTTCGGCGCTCCCCGGCGCTTCGCGGACCGGCGCCGAGCCGGACGCGCTGCTCGCGCGCTGGCTGCCGGTCTACCGCGAGGCGATGGGAACGCGTGCCAGCGGCGCCGATCTGGCCGCGGCCCTGGCGGGCGGCTTCGTCGAGTACCGCGTCGGCAAGGCGTCGCGGCCGTCGGCCTCGATGCGCGAATGGCCTTCCGATCTCCACTGGCTTCCGATCTGGGTCGGCAAAGCGGCCAGCACCACCGATTTCGTTTTCGAATTCGATCGCTGGCGAAGCGCACGGCCGGCCGATGCCCGTCGGCGGATCGACGCGCTAACGGCCTGCGCGGAAGAGGCTGCGCGGGTCTGCGACGACGCCGGAGCGCTGCTGGCAGCCGCGGCCGCCTACGGTGACGGGATCGAGGCACTGGGCCGCGACATGGGCGCCGACATCGTCAGCGGGGTCCACCGCAGGCTGCGCGATGCAGCGCGCCGTGACGGCGTGGTCTTCAAGACCTGCGGCGCCGGCGGCGGGGATCTAGGCATGGCTCTCGATCGGGACCCCGAGCGGCTTTCGGCCTTCGCGGGTCGTGCTTCGCGCCTCGGCGCGGTTCCGTTACACTTGGGCCTGTCGCACGAAGGCGCGGTCGCGATGCATGATCCGCGCGACAGCGGCGATCGATAACGAAGGAGCCGTCGTGGCACGAATCCCGGAGTTCTACAAGCTGTCCGTCTCCCAGCGCGTTCGCGAAGTGCGCAAGAAGGGGCTTCTCTCCAACCACGACTACCAGGCACTGGTCAGCGGCGACCACACGCTTTCGATCCAGTCGGCCGACAAGATGATCGAAAACGTCATCGGCGTCATGGGACTGCCGGTCGGGCTGGGGCTGAACTTCCTGATCAACGACCGCGAATACGCCGTACCGCTGGTCGTCGAGGAGCCGTCCATCGTCGCGGCGCTGAGTTCGGCGGCCAAGGTCGCCCGCGCCGGCGGCGGCTTCCAGGTCGAAAGCACGGAGCCGATCCTGATCGGCCAGATCCAGGTCGTCGACGTCCCCCATCCGCAGCGCGCAAAGGCCGCGCTGCTGCAGCGCAAGCGCGAGATCATCAATCTCGCCAACAGTCTCCACCCCAACATGGTCGCGCGCGGGGGAGGCGCCAAGGATCTCGAGGTTCACATCCACCCGTCGTCCGGGCAGGGCGGCGACATGGTCGTCGTCCACCTGCTGGTCGACACCCGAGACGCCATGGGCGCCAACCTCGTCAACACGATGTGCGAGGGCGTCGCCTCGCTGGTCGAGAACATCGCCGAGGGCAAGGTCTTCCTGCGCATCCTTTCGAACCTGACCGATCGCGCGATGGTCAAGGCGCGCACGTCGATTCCGCTGGAGGCGCTGGCCGGCCGCGGATTCGACGGCGAGCAGGTGCGCGACGGCATCATCCTGGCCAACGAATTCGCGTCGGTGGACCCGTACAGGGCCGCCACGCACAACAAGGGCATCATGAACGGCATCGACGCCGTCGCGCTGGCCACCGGCAACGACTGGCGCGCCATCGAGGCCGGTGCGCACGCGTGGGCGGCGCGGGGAACGCACTACGCATCGCTGACGCAGTGGACGCGCGGCGAGGACGGCTCGCTGGTCGGCCAGCTCGAGATTCCGCTGAAGGTCGGCATCGTCGGCGGGCCGCTGCAGTCCAACCCGACCGTCGGCATGAATCTGCGGATGCTCGGCGTGACCTCGGCCCGCGAACTGGCCGAGGTCATGGGCGCGGTGGGCCTGGCGCAGAACTTCTCGGCCATACGGGCACTGGTGACCGAGGGCATCCAGCAGGGCCACATGACGCTGCACGCACGTACCGTGGTCGCCGCGGCGGGCGCGGGGCCGGAGATCTTCGAGACCGTCGTCGATCGCCTGATCGAGTCGGGCGAAATCAAGGTCTGGAAAGCGCGCGAACTCATCGACGAGGTGAGCGCCGGCGATGCCGAGCCGGCTGCCGAAGCGCGCCGCGAAAGTGCCGAAGAAACGACGCGCAGCGTATCCGGCGGTCACGGCAAGATCATCCTGCTCGGAGAGCACGCCGTGGTCTACGGCCGGCACGCGATCGCGGCGCCGATCCCGCTGGCGATCCAGGCCCACGTCGAGCGCGGTGGCGATGGTGTGCAGCTGATCATTCCGCGCTGGGGCGTCGAGCAGCGCCTTCACCGGAGTGCCGAGAAGCAGCATTCGTTCGAGAAATCGCTGGCGATGATCTTCGAAACGCTGGGGCTGCAGAACGAGAGCATGCGCGTGGAGATCTTCCCGAACGTGCCGCGCGCGATGGGGCTGGGCGGCTCGGCGGCGATCGCGGTGGCGACGATCCGCGCGCTGGACCGATGCTTCGAACTGGGCCTGGACGATGAGCGGGTCAACGAGCTCGCGTTCGAGTGCGAGAAGATCGCCCACGGCACGCCCTCGGGGATCGACAACACGCTGTCGGTCTACGGCGAGACCATGCTGTTTCGATCGGGCGAATCGCCGCTGCGCGAGGTCATCACGATCGACGAGCCGGTGAAGCTGGTCGTCGGCATCAGCGGCATCGAAAGCCTGACCGCGGCCACGGTGGCGCGCGTGCGCAAGGCGCGGGAAGCGCACCCCAGGCTCTATACCGAGATCTTCGACCAGATCGACTCGCTGGTGCTGCAGGCTGCCGAGGCGCTGAAGACGCACGACCTGGACACGCTGGGCGAACTGATGAACGTCTGCCAGGGGCTGCTCAACGCGATGCAGGTCTCGAGCTGGGAGCTCGAGGAGATGATCCAGGTCGCTAGACGGCACGGGGCGCTGGGCGCCAAGCTGACCGGCGGCGGGGGCGGAGGCTCCATCATCGCGCTTTGCAGCGACGAACCGGGCGCCGCCGACCGGGTCGAAGGCGGTCTGCGGGATGCAGGCTACCAGGCCATGCAGGTTACAGTGGGCGAGAACGTCCAGAATGGATGACCTTATGCAGGAAAAGGTTTCGTTCGACGACGAGCCGCTGATCCTCGTCGACGAAGACGACAACGAGATCGGCTACGAGTCCAAGAGCGCGTGCCACAGGGGGCACGGCACGCTGCATCGCGCGTTCTCGATCTTCCTGTTCGACGACCGCGGGCGGGTATTGCTCCAGCAACGCTCGGCGAGCAAGCCGCTGTGGCCGTTGTACTGGTCCAACAGCTGTTGTTCGCATCCCCGCCGCGGAGAGAGCATGCACGAGGCCACGCTGCGCCGCGTGCGCGAGGAACTCGGTGTAGAAGCCGATCTGGAGTTCGTCTACAAGTTCATCTACCAGGCCGATTTCGACGACGACGGTGCCGAACACGAACTCTGCTACGTCTATCTCGGCACGACCCGCGGCGACGTTCGCGTTCATCCCGACGAGATCGCCGACTGGCGATGGATCGAGCCGGAAGCGCTGGACCGCGAATTGGCGGAGCACCCCGATCGTTTCACGCCCTGGTTCAAGCTCGAATGGAAGGCGCTGATGGATGAATGGAGAACGCGCTTCGACCGGATGGCCGCCGATGCGGTCAATGGTTGAAAGCCGGCATTGCAAGATCGCGACCTGAATGCAGGTCGGATGAGGCAGGCGTTCCAGATACGCGAGGCGGGCGCAATCGGAATCGGCGCCGCGACCGTGAATCAATCAACCGGGAGATGACATGTCCATACCGATGATCCAGCAGTACCGGGTCGCGAAGTACCTGATGCAGAAGAAGCTGTCCGGCGAGCGGCGCTTTCCGCTGGTGCTCATGCTCGAGCCGCTGTTTCAGTGCAACCTGGCCTGTGCCGGCTGCGGCAAGATCGATTATCCCAAGGACACCCTCCAACGGCGGATGAGCGTCGAGGATGCGCTGGGCGCCGTCGACGAATGCGGCGCGCCCATGGTTTCGATTCCCGGCGGCGAGCCGCTGATCCACAAGGAGATGCCGGAGATCGTCCGCGGCATCATCGAGCGCAAGAAGTTCGTTTATCTCTGCACCAACGCCGTGCTGATGAAGAAGAAGATGGACGACTACGAACCGTCGCCGTACTTCACCTGGTCGGTGCACCTCGACGGGCTGAAGGAACGCCACGATGAATCGGTCTGCCAGGAAGGCGTGTTCGACAAGGCAGTCGAGGCCATCCGCATGGCGCTGGACCGCGGCTTCCGGGTCACGACCAACTGCACGCTGTTCGACGGGGAAGTGCCGGAACACGTGGCCGACTTCTTCGACTACGCCACTGAGCTCGGCGTCGAAGGCATCACCGTATCGCCCGGTTTCACCTACGAACATGCGCCGCGCCAGGATGTCTTCCTCGGGCGCAACAAGTCCAAGAAACTGATGCGCGACATCTTTCGCATCGGCAAGCAGCGCAAGCGCAAGTGGCCGATGAACCATTCCTCGCTCTACCTGGACTTCATCACCGGCAACCAGACCTACCAGTGCACGCCATGGAGCAATCCAACCTACAACATCTTCGGCTGGCAGAAGCCCTGCTATCTGCTGGTCGACGAGGGCTATGCCTCGAGTTTCCGCGAGCTCATCGAGGACACGCCGTGGGAGGACTACGGCGTGGGGCGCAATCCCAAGTGCGACAACTGCATGGCCCACTGCGGGTACGAAGGAACGGCGGTCGTGGACACTTTCAATCACCCGGTCAAGGCGCTGGGCGCGTGGATGCGAGGACCGCGGACCGAGGGAGATTACGCGCCCGACCTGCCCACCTACGACCAGGCCAAACGCGAGCAGCGCATCCCGCTGCAGGTCGTCCAGGACTGATCCACCGTGTTCGCGCTCGGGCTGGCCGCGGCCGTGCTGTGGCTGGCCGTGCTTCTGCTGCCGTGGCGGCCGTGGAGCACGCGCGAGCGGCTGGCTCCCAAGGCCGATACCGGCGAGGCCGATGAGGCCGTGACGGTGCTGATCCCGGCCCGCAATGAGGCCGGAAGCATCGTCAAGACGCTGGAAGCCGTCGCAGAGCAGCCTTCGGTCGCATCGGTCGTCGTCGTCGACGACCGGTCCGATGACGGAACCGCCGAACTCGCCGCGGCCGTGCGCGGCGTGCGCGTGATCGCAGGCCAGCCATCCCCGGCCGGCTGGTCGGGCAAGCTGTGGGCGCAGCAGCAGGGCCTGGCCGCCGTGGGAACCCCGTTGGTGCTGCTGCTCGACGCGGACATCGAGCTGGCGCCGGGCATGGTGCCGGCCCTGGTCGACAAGCTCGAGCGCGGGCGGCTGGACCAGGTTTCGGTCATGGCCGCGCTCCCCGCCGGGACGCTGCCCGAGAAACTGATGCTCCCGGCGTTCGTGTTCTTCTTCAAGCAACTCTACCCGTTTGCCTGGGTGAACCGGACCGACCGGCCGTTCGCCGCGGCCGCCGGCGGCTGCGTGCTTGTCCGTCGCGAGATGCTGAAGCGAATCGGTGCCTTTTCGGCCTGGCGCGACGCGCTGATCGACGACTGCGAGCTGGCCCGCCGGGTTCGCCGCGCCGGCGGAAGCATCTGGCTGGGATTGAGCCACGGCGTGCGCAGCCTGCGTCGGCATCCGGACCTTGGCTCGATCCTCGAGACGATTAGGAGAACGGCCTATGTCCAGCTGGGTCGCTCGCCCGTGCTCGCGCTCGTCGTCGCGATAATGATGGTGCTGGCGTTCGCCGTGCCCCCGACGGCCGTCGTCGCCGGCGCGATGGCCGGCGGCGGGCCAGTGGTCGTCGCCGGGGCGACGGCGTGGCTGCTGATGGCGCTGGCCTATGCGCCACAGGTGCGCTTCTGCGGACTCGCCGTCGGCTGGATGTTCACGCTGCCGCTGTCGGCGATGCTGTTCCTGTACGCGACGCTGGATTCGGCCGTTCGCCACCATTTCGGACGCGGGGCCGGCTGGAAGGGACGGCACTACGCCGACTGATGGCCACCTCAGCCGGCGGGCTCGAGTACCAGTTCCACCGGCGCCGGTGCAAGGCCGACGTCCTCGCGCAACACTCGATGATCGGAGGACGAAAGCCTGCGGAACTGGCCGGGCCTCAGGTCGGAGGTCAGGAAGACCGGGCCGAACCGGACGCGCTTGAGGCGGGCGACCTGGGCGCCGACGGCTTCCCATAGGCGTCGGACCTCGCGGTTGCGGCCTTCCATGATGGTCACGGTGTACCAGGTGTGGCCGGCCGTGTGTTCGCCGATGACCAGGTCGCTGAATTTCGCCGTCCCGTCGCCGAGCTCGACGCCGGTCATCAGGCGCTGGAGGTCGGCATCGCCGACCTGGCCGCGAATCCGGCAAAGGTATTCGCGATCGACCCGGCCCGACGGATGCATCATGCGGTTGGCCAGTTCGCCGTCGGTGGTCAGGACCAGCAGCCCGGCGGTATTGATGTCCAGCCGGCCGACCGCGATCCATCGGCCGCCGTCGACCCGCGGAAGGCGGTCGAACACCGTCGCGCGGCCCTGGGGGTCGCTGCGCGTGGTCAGCTCTCCCTCCGGCTTGTGGTAGACCAGGCTCTGATGGGACTGGCGCTCGGCCACGATCTCGTACTCGCGACCGTCGATGCCGATCCGGTTCCCGGCGCCGACGCGATCGCCCAGCCCGGCGACGCGCCCGTCCACGGTGATCTCGCCGGCCTCGATGCGCTGCTCGATGCCGCGGCGCGAACCGAGACCCGCGCGCGACAGGATCTTCTGCAGGCGCTCCCGGTCAGCCGTTGCCGGTTTCGTCTTCCGGCCGGTTCCCCGGGTCGGTCCCGTCCGTTTATTCGTCTTCCGTCCGGGGCCGGTCTTCCGACCGGCTTTCGCGCCCGTCGACGACGTCCGGCGAGTCGTCGGCCGGCTCTTCGCCGCTCCCGGCTGCTTGCGCTTCCTGCCGTTCGACTTCTTCGTCGCGCGACGACTCGGTTTGTCCTTCTTCGGTCTGTCGTTCATCGTTGGCGGCCTGCGGATGGTCCGGGTCGTTGAGTTCCAGCTCCGGCTCGAGGTTGTCGATGTCGCGAATCTCGGCCAGCGTCGGCAGGTCGTCGAGACCCTTGAGGCCGAAATAGTCGAGGAATGCGCGGGTCGTGCCGAGCAGTTCGGGCTTTCCCGGGATGTCGCGGTGACCGACGACCTTGATCCATTCGCGTTCCTGCAGCGTCTTGAGGATGTTGGCGCTCAGCGAAACGCCACGGATCTGCTCGATCTCGCCGCGCGTGATCGGCTGGCGGTAGGCGATGATGGCCAGCGTCTCGAGCAGGGCACGCGAGTAGCGGGGCGGCTTCTCGGCCCATAGCTTCGAGACGACCGGCATGAACTTCTGGCGGATCTGCAGACGGTATCCGCCGGCGACCTCGACCAGTTCGACGGCCCGATCGGCCAGCTCTGCGTCGAGCAGGGCCAGGGCCTCCCGGATCGGCCCGTGACCGGGCTGCTCGTCCTCGTCGAACAGCGCGTTGAGCTGGTTGAGGTTCAGCGGCTGCCCGGCGGCCAGCAGCGCAGCCTCCAGCAGGGTCTTCAGCGCTTCGGGTTGCCGTGCATCCGGCGCCTCGCCGGCCGTCTCGGGTTTCGACTCGATTCCCTCCGTGGGGGCCTCGCTCTCGTTCATTCCGTCCTCTCGTTGGCTTCCGCGTTCGGTGCGCGCAGGTAGATGGCGCCGAACTGCTCCTGCTGCACCAGGTCCACGAGGTGCTCGCGCAGCAGTTCCAGCAGCGCCAGGAACGTCACCACGACGCCCAGCCGCCCCTCTTCCAGGTCGAACAACTGCTCGAAGCGCACGAACTCGCCACGACCCATCGACTGGACGATGCGGCTCATACGTTCCCGCACGCTCAGCGGCTCGGAATGGATGTGGTGCTGCGCGAACAGCTCGGCCCGGGTCATGACGTCGCGCAGCGCCAGCAGCAACTCGCGGAGGTCGACCTCGGGCGGCACGCGCACCTGCTTGTGCTCGCCGACCTCTGCGCTGGCCAGCGCGACGTCGCGCTCGAGTCTCGGCAGTTCGTCGAGATCCTCGGCGGCCTTCTTGAATCGCTCGTACTCCTGCAGCCGCCGGATGAGCTCGGCCCGCGGGTCCTCCTCGTCGTCCTCCTCGGGCTCGGGCCGCGGCAGGAGCATGCGCGACTTGATCTCGGCGAGGATGGCGGCCATCACCAGGTATTCCGCCGCCAGTTCCAGTCGCAGGTCCTGCATCATGTCGATGTAGCCGGTGTACTGGCGCGTGATCTCGGCAATGGGAATATCGAGAATATCGAGGTTCTGACGCCGGATCAGGTAAAGCAGCAGGTCCAGCGGACCGGCGAAGGCGTCGAGGAAAACCTCCAGCGCATCCGGAGGAATGTAGAGGTCGTCCGGGAGCTTCAGAAGCGGCTCTCCGCGCACGGTCGCCAGCGGAATCTCCGGCTGCTTCTGGACGCCTTCGGGTGTCTCGCTCATCCGGGCGAGTTTAGCAGGGCGGGCCGACAGCTACCGCGCTGCATGGCGCATGCGCACGAGCCTATACTGGCCGCGTCCATCCGGATGAAGCCGTTACATGCTCTACGTGATCCAAGGCATCGATGCCGACGATTCGTCGCCGGCCAGGCGCGCGGCGAGACAGGCACACGTCGACCGTATTCGCGCGCTGCAGGATGAAGGCAGACTGGTGCTGGCCGGGCCCATGCCGGCCATCGATGCCGAGGATCCGGGTCCGGCCGGGTTCGCCGGTTCGCTGATCGTCTCGGAATTCGATTCGCTGGAATCGGCGCGCTCCTGGGCCGAGGGTGATCCCTACCTGGGTTCCGGCGCCTGGACGACGGTCGACGTCCGGCCGTTCGTGCAGGTGGCGCCATGACCGCGGAGCGCGTGGAGCGCATCCGCGATCGACTCGATCGCGTTCTGGCCCCGTCGCGCCTGGAAGTGATCGACGAATCGCACCTGCACGTCGGCCATCCCGGCGCCCGCGACGGGCGCGGTCACTTCCGGATCCGGATCGCTTCCCGGGCATTCGAAGGTCGGTCCAGGCTGGCGCGGCACCGGGCGGTCTACGATGCGCTGGGAGACATGATGGACACCGACATTCACGCGTTGGCAATCGAGGCAGAGTCTGAAGAATGATTCACAAGATACTGTTTTCATTACTTGTATGTATTTCGATCGTCGGCTGCCAGCAGGAGCCGGACCACCCGCTGGTCGAGTCCGACGACGTCGTGCTCGTTGAGGTCGAGGGCGAGCCCATCACGCTGGACATGCTGGAGTACCTGATGGAAGCGCGCGGGGTCGCCGAGGACGATACCGAGGGCATGCGCGAACTGCTCGACGAGTTGATCAAGCTACGCGCCGTGGCCAACCGCGCCGGCCGGGAAGGCATCTCGGATCGCCCGGAGGTCCGGGCCCAGCGGATGATCGACGACATCCAGATCCAGTACGTCCGCTTCCTGGAATTCTTCCAGGCGCAGAATCCCGTTACCGATGCCGAGATCGCAGCCGTCTACGCCGAGCAGAGCGAGCGGGCGGGCGATCGCCGCTACAGGCTGGAGACCATCGAATTCGAAGACCAGGCCCGGGCGCTGAAGGAACTCGGCGAACTGCTGACCGGCGAACTGACGTTCGAGCGGGCGATCGAGCTGGCGACCGCAGACGATCGGGTCGTGCGCCGTACCGACTGGGTCGACGGCAGCCAGGTGCCGCCGGATTTCCGCGGCGTGCTGCAGGACGCCGAGGCCGACGACATCGTCGAGTCGCTGTTGCCGTACCAGGGGCGATGGATGATCGTGCGCGTGATCGACACCGATTCGTTCGCCCCGCCCGCGCTCGACGAGGTGCGCGAGGGAATCCGCCGCACGCTGCTGCGCGAGCGCACCCAGGCCATGATCGAACGCACGGCCGAGTCCGCCGATGTCACGCCCATGCTGCCGCTGGAAGACGCCTCCGACGACGGCGGCGGTGGCTGATTCGATCGTCGACCGGAGCGTTGTCGGTAACCGGAACACCGGAACCGCGGATTACGCGGATTTACGCGGGTCATCGTCGAAATCGTGCTCGGCCGGTCCGGCCATGGAGGCACGTTCATTGATCCGCGCTTGCTTTCCCGGGTTCTTCGCATCGCCGAAAGGGATCGCGACGCGTCGTACTGCTACGACGCCGCAAACCGAGGCCGGGTCGGGATCAGGGCAGTTCCACGCGCGCGGCGGGCGTCCAGTCCTCGGCACGGTGCTCGGCCACGACGGTGGTGTAGATCCCGCCGCGGACGTTGAACTCCGCGGTCAGGCGCATGAAACGCGGCGAAGTCGCCGCGACCAGGTCACCGAGGATCTCGTTGGTCACGGCCTCGTGGAACGCGCCCTGGTCGCGGAACGACCAGACGTAGAGCTTCAGCGACTTCAGCTCGACGCAGAACTCGTCCGGTACGTAGGCGATCCGGAGTTCCCCGAAGTCCGGCTGACCGGTCTTGGGACACAGGCAGGTAAACTCCGGGATCCGGATGTGAATGGTAAAATCTCGCTCGGGTTGCGGGTTGGGGAACACTTCCAGATCGCGGCTGGGCTGGGAAGGCATCACGCGG
This sequence comes from Candidatus Wenzhouxiangella sp. M2_3B_020, assembly GCA_051428125.1. Classification (GTDB taxonomy): domain Bacteria; phylum Pseudomonadota; class Gammaproteobacteria; order Xanthomonadales; family Wenzhouxiangellaceae. The sequence goes on along the minus strand of JBPRGD010000413.1, from coordinate 22,803 downwards.
TTCCTGTCGGTCTCGGCTGGCGGTAAAACCAATAGAATAAATCATCGGAATGAATCATCGTCCGCGAGACCGGACGCCAGACCCATCAACGCGGAGCCGCGACTCGTTTCATGAGACTGACTGCGATCAAGCTGGCGGGGTTCAAATCCTTCGTCGAGCCCACGACCATCAAGCTGCCCTCGAACCTCATGGGCGTGGTCGGCCCGAACGGATGCGGGAAATCGAACATCATCGATGCCGTGCGCTGGGTCATGGGGGAGAGCTCCGCGCGCCAGCTTCGCGGCGAGTCGATGAGCGACGTCATCTTCTCCGGATCTTCTTCCCGCAAGCCGGTCACCACCGCGACCGTGGAGCTGGTGTTCGACAACTCCGACGGCCGCGCAGGCGGCGAGTACGCGAACTTCAACGAGATCTCGGTCAGGCGGCAGGTCAGCCGCGAAGGCCAGTCCGCCTATTTCCTCAACGGTAGCCGGTGCCGGCGCAAGGACATCACCGACCTGTTCCTGGGCACGGGCCTGGGGCCGAGAAGCTACGCCATCATCGAGCAGGGCATGATCTCGCAGATCGTCGAGGCGCGCCCCGAGGAACTGCGCGGATTCCTCGAGGAGGCCGCCGGCGTGTCGCTGTACAAGGAGCGTCGCCGCGAGACCGAGAACCGGATCCGGCACACGCGCGAGAATCTCGAGCGACTTGCCGACCTGCGCGAGGAAGTCACCAAGCAGCTGGCCAAGCTCAAGCGGCAGGCCAACGCCGCCGAGCGCTATCGCAGGCTCAAGACGAAGTACCGCCAGGAGGAGGCACGCCTGAACGCGCTTCGCTGGCGTCACGCGCGCGCGCAGATGGAGGAACAGGGCGCGGCGCTGAAGCAGACCGAAACGCGGATCGAGCAGGCCGTGTCGAGGCAGCGCGAGGCGGAAAGCGCCCTGGAATCGCTGCGCGAACAACAGCACAAGGCCTCCGAGAAGACCTCGGCGGTTCAGGCCGAGCTCTACGAGGTGGCCGGCGAGATCGCTCGCCTGGAGCAGTCCATCGAGCACCGCCGGGACCTGCTCAAGCGCCAGCAGAGCGAGTACGCCGAAGTCGAGAGCCAGATCAACGAGCTCAAGCAGCACCTGGTGCTGGACAGGGCCCAGGTCGACGAGGTCACCGGCCGGATCGCCGAACTCGAGCCCGCCCTGGAAACGGCGCGCGCCGACGAGCAGGCGGCCCGGGAGCGGTTCGAGGAGGCCGAGCGCGCGTTGACCGAGCACCAGGAGCGACACCGGGCCCGCCAGTCCGAGGGTGCCGAGACGCGCCAGAACGTCGAGTTGCTCAAGGTGCGAATCGAGCACCTCGACGAGCGCATGAACCAGGCCGCACTGCGCCTCGAAAAGCTCGAGCGGGACGACGGCGGCGCGCGCGAAAAGCTGGAAAGCGAACGTCGCGAGACCGCCGAAGAGCTCGAGCGCCTCGAGCGCGAACTGGCCGAGGCCCGGAACGCCTTCGGCGACAGGCGCGAAGCCGTGGAAGGCGCGCGTGCCGAGATCGAGCGATTGCGGGTCGAGCTCGACGCAGCGCGCGGCCGGCGCCAGGAGCTTCGCGGTCGCCTGGAGTCGCTGTACGTGCTCAACACGCCGCGGGAGGCCGACGAGGCCATGGGCGGCTGGCTGGCGGAACGCGGAATTGCCGACCGACCGACGCTGCTGCAGTCGCTGGACGTCGAGCAGGCGTGGCAGAAAGCCACCGAAACCGTGCTCGACCAGTGGCTGACCGCGCGCGTGCTCGACGGCGAAATGCCGCTGGACCTTCCGGAAACCGGCGGTACGAGCCTCGTCGAGGGCCTGGACGTTCCGGCTCGTCCGGGCACGCTGGGCGAGCGGGTCGCCGGTTCGGGCGCGCTGCGCGCTTTCCTCAACACGGTGATCTGTTGCGAGACGGCCGACGATGCCGCCCGGCGCATCGAAGAGGTCGCCGGCCACGAATCGGTGATCACGCCCGACGGGCTGTGGTTGGGGCAGGGCTGGCTGCGACGCGACGAGCCGGCTTCGGATGCGGCCGAAAGTCGATTGGCCCGGCAGCGGCAGATCCGGGAGCTGGAGAGCGAACTGGAGGCGATGGACGGCCGCGCAGACGAACTCCGGAGCGCCCTGGAACGCGCCAACGAAGCACTGGAGGTCCGAAACGGCGAGCTCGAGGCCGCGCGCGAGCAGACCGAGCGTCTGCAGGCCCGGGTCTCGGAGTTGTCGGGAATCCGGTCCGGACAGGACAACCGGGCCGAGGCGCTGGAGCGTCAGCGAAAGGCGGTGGAGGAAGAACAGCGCTCACTCGACGAGCGGCAGGAAGACGACGCCGAAGCGCTGGCACAGGCGCGACGCGACATGCAGCACGCGCTGGAGGAGCTCCAGCGCATAGAAAGCGAGGAGCAGAAGCTCCAGGCCGAGCGCGACCGGCAGCAGGAGCAGCGCGAGCAGCGGCGCCGGGACGATCGCGCCGCCCGGGAAAAGCGCGAGGAACTGGCGCTGAAGATGGAATCCTGCCGCGCCAGTCTCGAATCGCTGAAGCAGGCGATCGAGCGGATGGACACCCAGATCGGCCAGTTGCAGGGCCGCTACGTGGAGCTTTCCGAAGCCCTGGCCCAGGGCGATCGCCCCGTGCGCGAGCAGCAGGCCGAGCGCGACGAACTGCTGACCAGGCGGCTGGAAGTCGAGGAGCGCCTAAAGGCATCGCGGGGCGAGCTGGAAACGCTGGAACAGCAGTGGCGGGAGCGCGACCAGGCGCGTCGGAAGGCGGCCGCCGAGGCCGAGGAGATCCGCCAGCGGCAATCCGAGAACCGGGTGCGGATGCGCGAGCTCGAGATCGAGGTCGAGCGGTTTGCCGCACGGGTCGCCGAACTGGAGGGCGACATCGAGTCGCTGGCGGCCGAATTGCCGGACGACGCCGAGGCGCAGGCATGGGTCGAGGAACTGACCCAGCTGGAGGAGAAGATCCGCCGGCTCGAGCCCGTCAACCTCGCGGCGATCCAGGAGTTCGAGCAGGAATCCGAGCGAAAGGAATACCTCGACCGGCAGCACGCCGACCTGGTCGAGGCCCTTGATACGCTGGAAAAGGCGATCGACCGCATCGACCGCACGACCCGAACCCGCTTCAAGGACACCTTCGAGCGCGTCAACAAGAACATGGAGACGCTGTTCCCCCGGCTGTTCGGCGGCGGCCACGCCCATCTCGAAATGGTCGGAGACGACTGGCTGACGGCCGGCGCGGCCATCCTGGCCCGCCCTCCGGGCAAGCGCATCAGCCGGATTCACCTGCTGTCCGGCGGCGAAAAGGCGCTGACCGCGGTCGCGTTCGTATTCTCGATCTTCAACCTCAACCCCGCGCCGTTCTGCCTGCTCGACGAGGTCGACGCGCCGCTGGACGATGCCAACGTCGGGCGCTTCTCCGAGCTCGTGCGGGAGATGTCGGACAAGGTGCAGTTCCTGATGGTGACCCACAACAAGGTCACGATGGAAGTCGCGCACCAGATGCTGGGCGTGACGATGCGCGAACCCGGCATATCGCGACTGGTCTCGGTGGACCTGGAGCGCGCGGTGGAGATGGCCGCGTCATGATGGCATCCTCGGAACCCACGTCCTCCCCGGACCCCAGGAGCACCGAGCGATGGACAATCTGCGCCTGATCCTGATCCTGATCGGCCTTGCGGTCCTGGGCCTGATCTGGCTGCTTCACCGGCCGGACGGCTCGTCGAAGCGCCCGGGCGCGTCCAGGCGCGAGGAGCGGCGGCGCGAACCGCACCTTGTGTCCCCTCCCGCCGACGGAGCAGGCGAAGACATTGGCGACGAGGACGAGACCGCAGCGGAATGGCCGCAGCAGACCACGCTTCCGGACCTGGGGTCCGAGGCGCCGGCCTCGGCCCTCGACGAGACCGCAAGCCGGCGGCGCACGCCCGAGAGCCGCGGGCCCGAAGCCGACGTGCCGCCCGATGCCGAATGGCGCGATCCCGAGCCGGTACGCCGGGCCGCCAGCGCCGAGACGGTTTCGGCCGAGGCCGATTCGCCCGTCATCGTCACGCTGTACGTGCGCGCTCGGGAAGGCAGGAACATCAGCGGCCTCGGCCTGCTCGACGCGGCGATCAAGGCCGGACTGCGTTTCGGCGAGATGAAGATCTTCCACCGCCGTCATCGCGGCGCGACGCGGCCGGTGTTCAGCATGGCCAACATCACCCGCCCCGGCAGTTTCGATCCGTCGGGCTGGAACCTGTTCGAAACGCCCGGCGTCACGCTGTTCATGACGCTTCCCGGGCCGGTCAGCGCTCTCGACGCCTGGGATGCCATGCTGGCGACGGGTCAGCGGCTCGCCGAGATCCTGGACGCCGACCTGATGGACGACAACCAGTGCCTGCTTACGCGTCAGCGCATCGCACAGATCCGCGAGGAGATGCGCGAATTCGATCGCCGATCGGGGCTGGCTGGACCGAAGTCGTCCTGATGGCGTTCCGGATCCCGGGCCCCGATCGGGCGAGAGACGCCCGGTGAGCGACCGGAATTCCAGCCAGGCCGAGCAGCGCGTGCGCGAACTGCGCGAGCGTATTTCCGAGGCCAACTACCGCTATTACGTGCTCGACGATCCCAGCATCCCGGACGCCGAGTACGACCGCCTGATGCGCGAGCTCGAGGAGCTGGAGCAGGAACATCCCGAGCTTGCCGATCCCGACTCGCCGACCCAGCGCGTGGGCGCACGCCCGGCCGAGGGATTCGAGACGGTCGAGCACGTCGTGCCGATGCTTTCGCTTGCCAACGCCTTCGACGAGGACGAGGTGGCGGAGTTCGATCAGCGCGTGGGCGACACGCTGGACGTGGCCGAGGTGGGCTACGCCTGCGAGCCCAAGCTGGACGGGCTGGCGATCAGCCTTCGCTACGAGTCGGGCAGGCTGGTGCGCGCGGCCACGCGCGGCGACGGACGATCGGGCGAGGACGTCACCGCCAACGTCCGGACGATCCGTGCCATCCCGCTGAAGCTTCGCCTGGCCGATGCGCCGGACCCCCTGGAAGTGCGCGGCGAAATCTACATGACGCGCAGCGGCTTCGATTCGCTCAACAAGCGGCTTGCCGACGATGGTCAGAAGACCTTCGTCAACCCGCGCAATGCGGCCGCCGGCAGCCTGCGCCAGCTCGATCCCGAGGTCACGGCGCGCCGCCCGCTGCGGTTCTTCGCGTATTCGGCGATCACCGAGGGCGGGCTTGCCGATACGCAGCAGGGCATTCTCGAGCGGCTGGCCGAGCTGGGCTTTCCCGTCAGTTCGCTGGCCGACGGCGCGAAAGGCCTGGACGCGCTGTTCGACTATTACCGCCGTGTCCAGGACGCGCGCGCCGACCTGGACTTCGATATCGACGGGGTGGTCTACAAGGTCGACGACGTGGACCAGCAGCAGGAGCTGGGCACGATCAGCCGCTCGCCGCGCTGGGCGCTCGCCCACAAGTTCCCGGCCGAGGAGGAAATGACCCGCCTGCAGCGCATCGACGTTCAGGTCGGGCGCACCGGCAAGCTGACGCCGGTCGCGCGGCTCGAGCCGGTGTTCGTGGGCGGCGTGACGGTCACCAACGCGACGCTGCACAATCTCGACGAGATCCGGCGCAAGGACGTCCGGCCCGGCGACTGCGTGATCGTGCGCCGCGCCGGCGACGTGATCCCGGAAGTCGTGCGCTCCATCCCCGAGAAGCGCGAAGAGGATCTGCCCGTATGGGAGCTGCCCGACGCATGCCCGGTGTGCGGTTCCCACATCGAGCAGGTCGAGGGCGAGGCCGACGCCCGCTGCTCGGGCGGACTGGTCTGCCCCGCGCAGCGCAAGCGCGCGCTGGAGCATTTCGCATCGCGCAACGCGATGGACATCGAGGGCCTGGGCACGAAGGTCATCGACCAGCTCGTCGAGCGTGAAATGGTCGACGACCCGGCGGACCTGTACCGGCTGGGCGTCGATGAGCTCGCGGAGCTGGACCGGATGGCCGAGAAGTCGGCGCGAAATCTCGTCGATGCGATCGACGAAAGCAAGAAGGTCTCGCTGGGCCGGCTGCTGTTCGCGCTGGGCATCCGCGAGGTCGGCGAGGTCAGCGCCGGCGCGATCGCGCGGCATTTCCGGGACCTGGACCGGCTGATGGAAGCCGATGTCGACGAGCTCGAATCGGTCCGCGACGTCGGCCCCGTCATGGCCCGGCACATCCGCGAGTTCTTCTCCGAATCGCGCAACCGCGACGTCGTCCGGCGGCTGCTGGACCAGGGCGTCGAACCGATCGTCGAGGACCAAGCCGAGCCCGAAGAGCAGCCGCTGGCCGGACGCACCTACGTGCTCACCGGTTCGCTGGAATCGCTGACCCGCTCCGAGGCCAAGAAACGGCTGGAGGCGATGGGCGCGCGCGTGACCGGCAGCGTGTCGAAGAACACGACGGCCGTGATCGCCGGCGCCGAGCCGGGCTCGAAGCTCGAAAAGGCCCGCCAGGTCGGCGTCGAGATCCTGGACGAAGACGGTTTGCGGGAACTGCTGGACCAGGATTGACCGGGATCATGCCGGTCCGGCATGAGAGCGCTAGAATCGAATCGACTGCAGCGCGAACGCGTGCTGCCACAGACTCATCAACCCAACGGGAGATCGTCATGTCCATCGCCAAGGAGATTCTGGTTCCGGTCGACGGTTCGAACAACGCGCTGCGGGCGGTGAATTACGCGCTCGAACTGGCCGCAGCGACGGGCGCGAAGCTGAGACTGTTCTACGTCTTTCCGGTTTCGTCGGTCGAGATCATCGGGATGGCGGGCATGAGCCGCGACGACATCGAGCACGCCGCCCAGGACGCCGCCCAGCGCGTGTTCGACAAGTTGCACGATGAGATGGGGGAAACCGAAGTCCCGGTCGAGGACGAAACGTCGATCGGAGATCCCGCCGAGGAGATCATCCGGTGCACCGAGGACGACCACGAACTGCTCGTCATCCTGGGGCGCCGGGGCCTGTCGCGCATCCAGAGCCTGCTCCTGGGCAGCGTCAGCGAGAAAGTGGTCCGCCACGCCCACAGTCCGGTCATGATCATCGTCTGATGGCCGATCGGGACGGCCTCGCGCCGCCCCGGTTTCAGTCCCTGTACCGGGTGGGATCGGAGATGCCGGCCGACTCGAAGCCGGCACGGCGGATCGCGCACGAATCGCAGCGTCCGCAGGCGCGGCCTTCCTCGTCTGCCTGGTAGCACGACACCGTCCTGCCGTAGTCCACGCCCAGCGATGTACCCAGTCGGATGATCTCGGCCTTGGTCAGGTGGATCAGCGGCGTGTCGACGGCGATCGCAGCCCCCGACACCGTGCGCTTCGTCGCGACCGCGGCGAGGTCCTCGAACGCGGCGATGAACTGGGGCCTGCAGTCGGGATAGCCCGAGTAATCGACGGCGTTGACGCCGATGAAGATGCGTTCCGCCTCCAGGGTTTCGGCCAGCCCGAGCGCGACCGAGAGCAGCACCGTGTTGCGTGCCGGCACGTAGGTCACCGGGATCCCGTCGGTCCGCGTTTCGGGCACGTCGATATCGTCGGTCAGCGCCGAGCCGCCGATGGCGCGCAGATCGACCCGGACGTTACGGTGACCGGCCGCGCCGGCGGTTTCCGAGACGGCGCGTGCCGCGGCGAGTTCCGAGGAATGGCGCTGACCGTAGTCCAGCGACAGCGTATGGCATTCGTGACCCCGGTCGCGGGCGACGGCCAGCACCGTCGCCGAATCCAGGCCGCCGGACAGCAGCACGACCGCTCGGCCCGGCCGGCCGTCGCGCGGACGCGCGGGTTCTTCAGTCAAAGGGCCAGAGACGCTGCAGCAGTCCCTTGCGCTTGTCGTCGTCGAGCAGGTCCTCGTAGTTGTACTCGAGCACGCGCCGGGTATCCATCGCCAGTTTCGGCATGTCCAGCTTTTCGTACGCACGCGCCATCAGCTTCAGCGCATCGACGGTCGCGGGCGCGCCGGGGTAGTTCTCGATGACGTAGCGTGAACGGTTCAGCGCGGCCACCCAGGCCTTCCGGCGGGCGTAGTAGCGGCCGACCTCGATCTCGTATTTCGCCATGAGGTTGCGCAGAAACACCATGCGCTGGCGCGCGTCGGCCACGTAGCGGCTGTCGGGATGGCGACGGATGAGCTCCTGGAAGTCCCGGAACGACTGCTGGGCGGCCTGCTGGTCCCGGTCCGCCGCACGGCCCGGCAGCAGCTTGCGGAGGAAATTCATCGTTTCCTGGTAGTTGACCAGCCCTTTCAGATACCACGCGTAATCGACGTTGGGATGCGTGGGGTAGGTGCGCAGGAAGCGGTTCAGCGATTCGATCGCCGCGTCGTTCTGGCCGCCCTTGAACTGCGCGTAGGCCATGTCCAGCATCGCCTGCTCGGCGTGTCGACCGAACGGGTAGCGGATGGTCAGGTCGCGGTACAGCCGGATGGCCTGCGGGTAGTTCTGGGCGTTCAGCGCGCGCTTGGCCTCGGAGTAGAGTTCCTCGGCCGAGGGGCCTTCGTCGCGCTCGTCGTTGCCGCCGCAGCCGGCGAGCAGCGCTGCCAGCACGACGAGCAGGATCGAAAATCTTCGCATCGGATTACAATCGGGGTTGTGAACCGCCCAATGATAAACGCTGAAGGGTTAAATCGGTATTCGGCCAGCGAATCGCTCGCTGGCCCGTCGAAAACGGCGCCGCGGCGATGAGCGTGCCCGGCGAGCGCGTCCGGCTGGGCCACACGGCCGAGGCTTCGCAGGCAGGCAAGCGCGTCGACCAGGTTGCCGCGGCCGCGTGGCCCGACTACTCGCGCAGCCGATTGGCGGCCTGGATCCGCTCCGGCGAATTGCGCGTCGACGGCCAGGAGGTCAAGCCCAACCGCAGGATGGAGGGCGGAGAGCGGCTCGAACTCGACGCGCTGGTGGAGGCCCACCCGGGCAACCCGGAACCCGAACCGATGACGATCGACGTGCTGCACGCCGATGCCGACGTGTTCGTCATCGACAAGCCGGCCGGGCTCGTAGTGCACCCGGGATCCGGAAACACCGCGGGCACGCTGGTCAACGGCCTGCTGCACCTCGATGCCGGACTGGCGTCGCTGCCCCGGGCGGGGCTGGTGCACCGGCTGGACAAGGACACGTCGGGCTGCCTCGTCGTGGCCCGGTCGGCGCGAGCGCACGCCGGCCTGGTTCAGGCGCTGAAGCGGCGCGAGATCTCCCGCCGGTACGTCGCCGTGGTCTGGGGCCGGATGATCGCGGGCGGGAGCGTCGATGCGCCGCTGGGCAGGCACCCGGTGGATCGGCGCCGACAGGTCGTGCGCGAGGACGGCCGGAGCGCGGTCACGCACTACCGGGTTCGGCGGCGACTGGCCGGTTCCACGCTGATCGACGTTGCGCTGGAAACTGGCCGTACGCACCAGATCCGCGTCCACATGCAGCATGCGGGCTTCCCGCTGATCGGCGACCCCGCCTACGGCCGACGGGGCAGCCCGGCCGGCCTGAGCGAGGCGCAGCGCGAAAGCTGGCGGAGTTTCCCGCGCCAGGCCCTGCACGCCGAGCGTCTGGAATTCTTCCACCCGGTCTCCGGCGAAGCGATCGCGGCGCGGGCACCGATTCCCGCCGACCTGCGGCGGCTCGTCGACGTTCTCGATACCGAAGATGAGTGAATGGATCGTCGCGGCGCCGTTCGCGGCGCCGGTGCAGGGCGGCACGGTTCGGTCGGACGCAGAGACGCGAACCGAGGCGCTGGGTCGGCTACGGCCGCTGCGGCAGGTCCACGGGGCGCGCTGTATCCACCTGGACGACTGGCGGCCCGGAATCGAGGCCGATGCGGCCTGGACCGATCGGCCCGGGCAGCCCGCGTCGATCCGTACCGCCGACTGCCTGCCGGTGCTCGTCGCCGACCCCGGCGGCGACTGCGTGGCGGCCATTCATGCCGGCTGGCGCGGGCTGGCGCGCGGCGTGATCGCGGAGACGGTCGGGGCGTTGCCGGTGGCTGCCTTCCGTTTGGCGGCCTGGATCGGGCCGCGCATCTGTCGAGACCACTACGAGGTCGGACCGGAACTGCGCGACGCGTTTCCCGGCCACGCGGACGCGTTCCGGAAATCCGACGGCGACCGGTACCTGGCCGACCTGCCGGCGATCGCGACGGCGCAGCTGCGTGCGTGCGGCATCGGCCGCATCGAGGACAGCGGCCGATGCACGTTCGCAGACGATGGGCTGGAGAGCGTTCGCCGCGACGGCCAATCCGCCGGCCGGATGACCACGCTGATCCGGATTGCGTCCGGCTGACTCGTCGCGGCACTGTCGGTTTTCCGTTTCGGGAAGCCCGTCGCACGAAAACGCTCACGCGGTCGGACGAAATTCTCTAAGATTGAAGGCCCGGTTCAAGGTGGGAGACGCGCGCGAACGCGGTTCGCGGGCGGCCGACGACCGGGAACCTCCGTACCCCCGGACGAGACATGCAGCCACACCCGAGCACGAGGCGGCCCCAGGCCGCGAAGCCGTCGCCTGCGGCCGTCACCCGCAGAGTCCCGTTTCGGGGCGGTTTCGCGGGCACGATCGCGTGCGCGTGCGCGGCCATGCTGTTTTCCGGATGCCAGATGTTCGAGCCGCGCATGGAGGTTCCCCGGCCGCCGGAACCCCCCGAGCAGCCGGTGGAGCGCATCGAGCCGGCCGAGCCGGAGAGCGAGTTCGCGCGCGCCGTCGACCGGCTGCAGCAGGGTGATCTGGAGGAAGCCGAGGAGATCCTGGTTCGCCTTCACCAGCAGCGACCCGGATCGGCGGTCGTGGGCCGCCTGCTGGAGCAGCTACGGAAGCCGGTCGAGGAGCTGCTGCCTCCGCCTTACCGCGAGGTGCGCGTCGAGCCGGGACAGACGCTGTCCGAGATCGCCTCTGAGGAACTCGACGACGCTTTGATGTTCGTTGCGCTTGCACGCCTCAACGACATCGAGGTGCCGGCCCGGTTGGCGGTCGGGGATTCTCTGCGCGTACCCGAGACGGCGGTCGCGGACGTCGAGCGCATCGCACCGCCGGTGCGAGCGGAAACGGACGAAAGACCGAAACAGGAGCTGACGGTCGACGACATCGAAACGGTCGCGGAGTACCTGGCGCTCAGCGGTCAGCCCGAGCAGGCCCGGCGCATGTTGATCGAGCTGATCGGCGATCGGGATGCTCCGATGTCGTCGCGCCGCTTGCTCGCACGCCTGACGCTGGAGGAGAGCCGGGATCTTCGGCAAGCCGGCGCGCCGGATGCCGCCCGGGCGATACTCGACGAAACGCTGGCCGTGCTGGACGACCGCGAGTCGTTTGCGGGCCTGTTCGAAGCGCGCGAGCGGCTGCGAACCCGGGCGCAGGTCGAACAGGCCGAGTCGGCGCGCGAAGAGGGCGACCTGGTGGAAGCTTACGAAATCGCGCTTCGGGCGGCAGGCAATGCGCCCCCGGACTCGCGCGCGGCCGCGTTGGCCGGCGAACTGCGCGACGAACTCATCGATCGGTATCACAACGACGCGCTGCTGGCCTGGCGCGATCGCGATGTCGATCGCGCGATCCGCCTTTGGCAGACGCTTCTGGATTCGATCCCCGAATTCGAGCCGGCCCAGGTCTACCTGGAGCGGGCGAAACGTCTGCGCCAGCGACTGGATCAGCCGTGAACCCGGTCAGCGCAGCCGCGTGACCTTGGTTCCACCGGCCGACTCGGAGTCTTCCTCGTCCGAGCCCACTTCGAGATCGATCGTGTCGCGCGGCGGCGTTCCGGGAGGCACCATTCGCCGCTCGGCGGGTTTGCCGGAATCGTCGCGGGGCCGGACCGTCCGGCTCATCTCGTCGAGCCGTACGGCCAGCCGGTTGAACTGGCGGAACACGCCGGAGAACTCGTCGCGACGCTCGTTTTCCAGCCGGAACTCGTACTGTCCCCGGTAGAGGCGCTTGAGTCCCCACGCGAGCCGTTTCAGGCCGAGCTGCTGACGGCTCGTCATCCATGCGAGCCCGGCGGCAAGCGCCAGGAGAGCGGCGAAGAAGACCACCGCCAGCATCCACGCCGTGGTGCGTGCCGCCTCGTTGAGGCCGGAACCGTCCAGGCCCAGCCGCACCTGGCCGACCCGGCGCGCCTGGAAGCGAATCGGCACGCGGAATTCCAGCACGCCGTCCTCGGTCCGGTTGAGCTTGACGCTGCCGGAATCGCGATCGATCGGCGTGCCCGGGATCGGCGGTGCCTCCTCGCCGCGAAGATACGGATTGGTGCTGGCCTGGACCGTGCCGGACGGGTCGCTGATGTGGAGATAGCGGATTTCCGGGTTGGCCGCGAAATCCGAGACGAGAACCGAAAGCGCGGTGGTGTCTTCGAGGATCAGCGCCTCGGCGGTTTCCTGGGCGACGAGACTGGCCAGGGCGTCTCCGAACCCGAACGTCGTCTTGGCCATGGCCTCGTTCTGCGTGCGATAGAGGTAATTCATGCCCATGATGAGCACCAGCGCCACGCCCAGCCCGGTCACCAGCGGCCATCGCCACGCCGCCGAGCGGGAGCGGACCGCCTGCACGAGACCGCTGTGCATGCCGTCGCGGATCTCCTCGAGTTCGTCGGCGACCTGCGTCGCGCTGGAAGGCCGGGATTCCGGCTCCAGCGCCATCAGCCGGTAGGTCAGGTCGACGAGTTCCTTGGGCGTGTCCGGGCGCAGCGCTTCCAGCGGGCGGGCCTGGTGGTCGGCGATCCGCTGGACCAGCGTCTCGACGTCGGCGGCGTCGAAGGGCTGGGTGCCCGACAGCAGTTCGTAGAGTACGACGCCGAGCGAATATAGGTCGGACTTTGCGTCCGGCCGGCCGCCGGCGAGCAGTTCGGGCGCCATGTGCGTGAGCGTGCCGGCCAGGCCCGGCCGGTCGATCTCCCGGGCATCGGTCTTCTCGGTCGCCGCGATGCCGAAGTCCATCATCTTGACGACGTTGGTCTCGGGCGCGTAGTGGATATTGGCCGGCTTGATGTCGCGGTGGATGACGCCGTGGGCGTGGGCGTAGGCCAGGCCGCGGGCCAGCTGCAGCGCGACGTCGATGAGACGGGAGGTGTCGAGCTCGACGAGCTGTTCGCGGTCCAGCCATTCCTCCAGCGTGCCGCCCTCGAGCAACTCCATGACGATGTACGGCGTCGATTCGGCCTGACCGACGTCGAACACCGTCACGATGTTGGGATGGGCGAGTCCGCCGGCGGCCCTGGCCTCGCGCAGGAAACGCTGCCGTGCGGTCACGTCCCGGGCGTAATGGCTTCGCAGCACCTTGATCGCGAGGTGCCGATCGATGCGGTTGTCGAACCCCTCGTAGACGATGGACATCGACCCTCGCCCGAGCTCGCGGACGATTTCGTAGCGACCGATGCGCTCCATCAGTCGCCCGGTGGTGCGACGGTCGCGCGCGGGCGGTGCGGGGAGTACGGCATCACAGCATCCAGAACGCGAGCGCGCCGAGCGCGGCCAGCGCGATCAATCCGCCGACCCAGACGACCCATTGCGAGCCGCCGGTCGCCGGACGGCTGCTGCCCGACGGATCGTTGAAGCGGAGCCGCGTTCTTCCCAGCCGGATCTCGTCGCCGTCGTGGAGCCGGTGCGAGAAGACCTTTTCGTCGTTGACGAACACGCCGTTGGTCGACAGGAGGTTGATGATGCGCCAGGCGTCCTCGGAGCGCACCATCCGGGCGTGCTCCGACGACATGCTGGGTTCCTCGATGCAGATGTCGCAGACCTGGGAGCGGCCGATCGTCAGGCGGTCGTTCTTCAACGCGAACGTATGGCGGCCCTGGTTGTCGGGCACCGTCAACAGCACGAGACTGGCGCGCTGACCGTCGTCCTCGTCGGCTTCGTCCTGCTGGAGGATGGAATCGATCTGGTCCCTGGAAAAGACCTGGGTGCCCTGAGGGCCGGCACGGCCCTTCTTCGAGCGGGTGTGTTCCGAGTCGCCTTTCATGGTCACCTCAGTCCCCTTCAATGGCACCTTTCGGCCGGAGTATAGCAACGGGATTGGGGTATTGCACCTGCCGGCCGGGGGAGGCAGCCGGCGTCAACGTGGAGTAGAATGTCGTCCCGGATTCGTGCAACCCGGGAACATGTGCAGATGGCCTCTCTGATTTTCGTCACCGGCGGCGTGGTCTCGTCGCTCGGAAAGGGTATTGCGGCCGCCTCGCTGGGCTCCATACTCGAAGCCCGCGGACTGCGCGTGACCCTCCTGAAACTCGACCCCTATATCAACGTCGACCCCGGCACGATGAGCCCGTTCCAGCACGGCGAGGTGTTCGTCACCGAGGACGGCGCCGAGACCGACCTCGACCTGGGTCACTACGAGCGTTTCGTCCGTACACGGATGACGCAGGGCAACAATTTCACGACCGGCAAGATCTACGCCAACGTCATCGCCAAGGAGCGGCGGGGCGACTACCTGGGCTCCACGGTCCAGGTGATTCCGCACATCACCGACGAGATCAAGGATTCGATCGAGCAGGCGGCCGAGGGCTACGACGTCGCGCTGATCGAGATCGGCGGCACCGTCGGCGACATCGAGTCGCTCCCGTTCCTCGAGGCCATCCGGCAGCTCGGCAGCGAGTACGGCCGCAACAACGCGCTGTTCATGCACCTGACGCTGGTGCCGTACCTGCGCGCGGCCGAAGAGATCAAGACCAAGCCCACGCAGCACTCGGTCAAGGAACTGCGCTCCATCGGCATCCAGCCCGACGTGCTGCTGTGCCGCTGCGAGCGGATGCTCTCGGAAGGCGAGCGCAAGAAGATCGGGCTGTTCACCAACGTCACCACCGAGGCTGTGATATCGGCGGTGGACGTCGACAACATCTACAAGATTCCGCTGTTCTACCAGCGCCAGGGCCTGGACCGGATCGTGCTCGACCGGCTCGGGCTCAAGACCGGCGGCGCCGACCTGTCGGACTGGGAGGACGTCGTCGAACGGCGCGCCCGGCCCGAACACGAGGTCACCGTGGCGATGGTCGGCAAGTACGTCGACCACGCCGACGCCTACAAGTCGCTGAACGAGGCGCTGCTGTCCGGAGGCCTGGCCGACCGGATCAAGGTCAACATCCTGCCGGTGGACTCCGAGCGGATCGAGCAGCAGGGCGTCGAGGAACTGCGCAAGGCCGACGCCATCCTCGTGCCCGGCGGGTTCGGGGAGCGCGGGTTCGAGGGCAAGATCGCCGCGATCCGCTACGCCCGGGAAACCGGCGTGCCGTACCTCGGCATCTGCCTGGGCCTGCAGGCCGCGGTCGTGGAATTCGCGCGCAACGTCTGCGGCCTGGAGGGCGCCAATTCCACCGAGATCGACCCGGACACGCCGCATCCGGTCATCGGCCTGATCACGGAGTGGATGGACGAGTCCGGCCAGCGGCAGCTGCGCGAGGAAGGGGGCGACCTCGGCGGCACGATGCGGCTCGGCGCCCAGCGCTGCAAGCTGATCCAGGGCAGCCGGGTCCGCAAGCTGTCGGGCAAGGACGTGATCCTCGAGCGCCACCGTCACCGCTACGAGTTCAACAACGGCTACCGCGAGATCATCGAGGAACACGGCATGAAGATCGCCGGCCTGTCCATGGACGAGATGCTGGTCGAGATCGTCGAGCTGCCGTCGCACCCGTGGTTCCTCGGCTGCCAGTTCCACCCCGAGTTCACGTCGACGCCGCGCGACGGCCACCCGCTGTTCACGGGGTTCATCCGCGCCGCGCTGGCGCGCGCGGAGGTGCCGGCCCGCGATGAAGAGGCGACCGCATCGTGAACATCGCGGATTTCGAGGTCGGGCTGGACCGGCCGTTCTTCCTGATCGCCGGACCGGACACGCTGGAATCCCGCCAGCTCTGCCTGGACGTCGCCGGCCATCTCGCCGAGCTCACGCGCCGGCTCGGCATCCCCTACGTGTTCAAGGGCTCGTTCGACAAGGCCAACCGCACGTCGGCCAAGTCGTATCGCGGCCCCGGCGTCGACGACGGACTGAAGATCCTCCAGGCCGTGCGCGACGAGATCGGAGTGCCCGTGCTCACCGACGTGCACGAGGACACGCCGCTGGACGACGTCGCCGCGGTCGTCGACGTGCTCCAGACGCCGGCGTTCCTTTGCCGGCAGACCAACTTCATCCAGAACGTCGCGCGCTGCGGCAGGCCCATGAACGTCAAGAAGGGCCAGTTCCTGTCGCCGTGGGAGATGCGCACGGTCGTCGAGAAGGCCCGCTCGGCCGGCAACGACCGGGTCATGGTCTGCGAGCGCGGCTACATGTTCGGCTACAACAACCTCGTCGCCGACATGCGTTCGCTGGCGATCATGCGCGAGACCGGATGCCCGGTGGTCTTCGACGCCACGCACTCGGTGCAGCTTCCGGGCGGGCAGGGCGAAAGCTCGGGCGGCGCGCGCGAGTTCATCCCGGTGCTGGCCCGCGCCGCCGTCGCCGTCGGCATCGCCGGCCTGTTCACCGAAACGCACCCCGAGCCCGAAAAGGCCCTCTGCGACGGCCCGAATTCGATGCGCCTGTCGGACATGGAAGGACTTCTGGAAACGTTGGTCGAGATCGACCGCGCCGTCAAGCGCGGCGACCTGAACATTTAAAGCTTTACACGAAGGACACGAAGAGGGCACGAAGGACACGAAGAACAGGAACGAAACACCCGACTCGATGTCGGTGCGCTCGACATCGACGTTGAATGACCAGGGCCGGATCCGGTTCGGTTGGCCAGAGAATCTCTTCGTGTCCTTCGTGCGTTCTTCGTGTTCTTCGTGAAAAAGCTTTTGAATTTTTTATCAAGAGTGTACTCCAAGTTATGAAAATAAATACAATTTCTGCCCGAGAGATCCTGGATTCGAGAGGCAACCCGACGCTCGAGGCCGAGGTCGTGCTCGAAGACGGCGTGTCCGGGCGGGCCGCGGTGCCTTCCGGGGCGTCGACCGGTGAGCGCGAGGCCGTGGAACTCAGGGACGGCGACGAGTCGCGCTACGGCGGCAAGGGCGTGGCACAGGCCGTGGCCAACGTCGACGGCGAGATCGCCGAGGCGCTATCCGGCTTCGACGCGTCCGACCAGACCGGCCTGGACGAGCGGCTGATCGACCTCGACGGCACCGACAACAAGGCCCGGCTCGGCGCCAACGCGCTGCTGGGGGTTTCGCTGGCCACCGCGCACGCCGTCGCGCATGCCGAAGGCCGCTGGCTGTACGAATCGCTGCTCGAGTCGTCCGGCCGCACGCCCAGCCTGCCGGTGCCGATGATGAACATCCTCAACGGCGGCGCCCACGCCGACAACCGCGTCGACGTCCAGGAGTTCATGGTCATGCCGGTGGGCCTGCCGGACTTCCCGGCGGCGCTGCAGGCCGGCGTCGAGATCTTCCATGCGCTGAAGTCCACGCTCAAGCAGCGCGGCCTGAACACGGCCGTGGGCGACGAGGGCGGCTTCGCACCGGACCTGAACTCCAACGAGGCGGCGCTGGAACTGCTGATGACCTCCATTGTCGAGGCCGGCTACGAGCCGGGCCGCGACGTCGCGCTGGCGCTGGACGTCGCTTCCAGCGAGTTCTACTCCGACGGCACCTATTCGCTGGCCTCCGAAGGCCGCGCGTTCGGCCGCGAGGATTTCGTGGAATACCTCTCGGGCCTCGTCTCGCGCTTCCCCATCGTCTCGATCGAGGACGGCATGGACGAGAACGACTGGGAAGGCTGGAAGCTGCTCACCGACGCGATCGGCGGCGCGGTCCAGCTGGTCGGCGACGACCTGTTCGTGACCAACACCGGGATCCTCAAGCGCGGCATCGACGAGGGCATCGGCAATGCCATCCTCATCAAGCCCAACCAGATCGGGACGTTGACCGAGACGCTGAGAGCCATCGACATGGCGCGCGAGGCAAAGTTCGGCACGATCATCTCGCATCGCTCCGGCGAGACCGAGGACGTGACAATCGCCGACCTGGCCGTCGCCACCGACGCCGGCCAGATCAAGACCGGTTCGCTGTGCCGGTCCGACCGCGTGGCCAAGTACAACCAGCTGCTGCGCATCGCCGACCGACTCGGCTCGAAGGCCCGCTACGCCGGGCGCGAGGCGCTTTCGCGCTGAACGCTTGATGATGGCGATGCCGGGCGCGGCCGGTCGTCCCGGTTGCGCCGGCCCGCGTCACGAGCGATGATTCGACGCTGCTGATACCGAGGCCGCGAGCGCCCATTCATGGAATTCCTGGTTGAAGTCGTGATCTTCCTGGCCGCGGCCGTGGTGATGGTTCCCATCGCCCGGCGCCTCGGGCTGGGCGCGGTCATCGGCTACCTCGCCGCCGGCATCCTGATCGGTCCGTGGGTATTCGGACTGATCGAGGACGTCGACCACATCCTCCACATCTCCGAGCTCGGCATCGTTCTGCTGCTGTTCGTCATCGGGCTGGAGCTGCGGCCGAACCGTCTCCGGGTGCTCCGGCGCCTGGTCTTTCTCGGCGGCGGCGCGCAGGTGGCACTGACGACGCTGGTGCTGTGGCCGGCCGCCGCATGGTGGCTGGACAGCGCCAAGGCCGGCTTCCTCGTCTCCATCGTGCTGTCGCTGTCGTCGACCGCCATCGGGCTTCAGATGCTCGCCGAGAAGAAGCAGCTGACCGCGCCCTACGGCCGCAGCGCGTTCGGCGTCCTGCTGTTCCAGGACATCGCCGTGATCCCGCTGCTGGCGCTGATTCCGCTGTTCGGCGACGGCGGCGGCGTGGATGCCGACGCCGACCTGGCCACGCAGGTGCTGACGACCGTCGGCATCATCGCCGCCATCGTCGTTGGCGGCCGGCTGCTGCTGCGCCCGGTGCTGCGGCTGATCGTGCTGTCCGGCGTCCACGAGGTGTTCCTGGCCGCGGTGCTGCTGGTCGCGCTGGGCACGGCCATGCTGGCCGAGTGGGCCGGGTTGAGCATGGCGCTGGGCGCGTTCCTGGCCGGGGTGCTGCTGTCGGATTCCGAGTTCCGGCACGAGCTCGAGGCCAGCATCGACCCGTTCAAGAGCCTGCTGCTGGGGCTGTTCTTCATCGCCGTGGGCATGTCCATCGATTTCGGCCGCGTGCTCGGCGAGCCCGGGCTGATCGCCGGCCTTGTCGGCGTGATGATGCTGCTGAAGTTCGTTGTCCTGCTAATCGTCGGCCGGATCACGGGCCTGGACAACCGCTCGTCGGTGTCGCTGGCGTTCGCGCTGCCGCAGGCCGGCGAGTTCGGCTTCGTGCTGTTCACCGTTGCCGTCGGCGAGCAGGTGCTCTCGGCCGATATCGTCAACCCGCTGATCGCCGCGATCTCGGTGTCGATGCTTCTGACTCCTTTCCTCTACCTGATCAACGAGCGCTGGATCCAGCCGCGCATGCCGGATGATGAGGGCAGGCGCGAACTGACCGACCTGCCCGACGACCACGGCGAGCCGCGCGTGATCATCGCCGGCATGGGCCGGGTGGGGCAGATCGTCGCGCGCAACCTCTCGATGCTGGACATCCACTTCACGGCGCTGGATTTTGACCAGGAGCACATCGAGTTCGTCCAGCGCTTCGGCCACCGCGCCTTCTACGGCAATGCCTCCAACCAGGACACGCTGCGCATCGCCGGCGCCGCCGACGCGACGCTGTTCGTGCTGACGATCTCCGACATCGACATCTCGCTGGCCACCGCGGCCATGGTCCGTCGTCACTTCCCGCACCTGACGATCCACGCCCGCGCCCGCAACCGGCGCCATGCGCTGGAGCTCAAGGCGCTGGGCATCGACTACGTCATGCGCGAGACCTGGCTGTCCAGCCTGGACATGGCCCGCGAGGCGCTGGCCGCCGTCGGCGTGCGCCGGCCCGAGCGCTACGTCGACGAGTTCCGGCGCCACGACGAGGAAGTGCTGGACGAACAGGTAAGCTACCGGGACGACCTGGAAGAACTCGCACGCATCGACCGCCGCAGCCGTGACGACCTTGCCGAACTGTTCGAGGAAGACCGCACCATCGTCGAGCACAATGACCGGGGCTCGTCCTGACCGCGTGTCCATCCCGGTGGTGATGATCCGGCGGCTTGCGGCCCGCGCCGCGCTGCTGCTCGTGGCACTGCTGTCGACGGGCGCGAACGCCGCCCCCGACGGCGAAGACTGGGCCGTGGCAGGGGGCGAGGTCGTGCTCGAACTGAACCGCGGCGTACTGGACCCGCTGGGCATCGACGCCGGGTTCGTCCGCGCAGATTCGGTCGCGCGTTCCGAGCATCCGCTGGGCTACGACCGCGGCCGCTTCGAGATGCTCACGCTCCAGCAGATCGCGTTCCGCGCACCCGGCGGCGCGATCGAGGCCTTCACCGGCGGCTACCTACAGGTCCACGGCGGGCTAATGCTGCGCGTCGGCGAGACGGAGCTCGACGCCACGGACTTCCGGATCGAGCCGCACCCGGAGCGGCCCGACGAGTTCCGGCTGCTGGACCGCGCCGGCATTCCTTGGGCGCGGCTGGACCACGGCCATTTCGAACTCGTCGACGACGACGCGCGGCTGGAGATCCGCTACGCCAACCTGAGCATGACGCCGGCGCTGGCCGCGTTGGCCGGCAACGACTCGCTGGCAGGACAGGTGTTCGGCGTGGCGCATCTGAGCGCACAAGTGGTCCGCACCGGCGACACGGTGGGCGCGCGCGGCGCCGACCAGTGCTCGAACCCGAACTGGCCGACCGACCCGGGGTTCACCGCCGACATCGCGCTGACCGACATGGCGCGCCATTCAGGAGACCCGGCCGTCTCGATGCTGCGCTGCCAGGATTGCGACGGTACGGGCGGCGGCCCGATGGTCGTCACGCCCAACGCCGAACTGGTCAACGAGGGCACGGCCGATGTGCCGTGGTGGCGGCAGTTCACCGGTCCCCTTCCGCCCTACGGCAACGACCAGCACCCGTACCTCGTCTGGAACATGTACCGGCTCTCGGCCGACGGGCGCTTCGAGCAGATCGGCGCGTCGGGCACGAAGCACGCGTTCTTCTCGGTCAACTCGGGCTGCCCGTGCAGCGGCGGCAACGTCCTCTGGACCGGCTGCGGCGACATCTACAGCGCCTCCAGCAACGACTTCGACAACTTCCTCGCCCCGCGCGGAGAGATCATCCCGGTCACCGGCCAGTGGGGGCGCTGCTTCTCGTTGTTCGACGCCGACTGCGACGGCAGCCAGGACGGCGGTTCGGACGACCCCTTCGACAACCGGATGAACGTCTTCGAATCCGACCTCGTCGAGCCCGGCGCGCGCTACTTCGTCGATGCCTGGTACGTCGTTCGCGACGATGTCGACATCTTCAACACCATGGGCTGGCGCGAGGTCGAGCCGACGTGGAACCCGACCACCGAAGGCGGCATCTGGACGTTCCCCGTCGTCGGCGACTACGCGCAGGGCCGCGCGCTGGACGCCTGGGTCGACCCGGTCGCATCCGACCGACGCGCCGTCGTCGAAACCCCCGACGGCACCGTCAGCATCGCCGTCCGCGCCAGCGACATCGGCAACGGAAGCTGGCGCTACGACTACGCCGTTGCCAACCACGACTTCATGCGCACGACCACTGCCGGCGCCGAGCCCGACCTGCAAGTCGTCAGCAACGCCGGACTCGCCGCCTTCGAACTGCCGCTGGTCGCCGGCACCACCGTCTCGACCACCACCTCGGCCCGCGCCGACCGCACCACCGGCCAGGAGTGGGCTGCCGTGACCGAGCCGAACGCCGTGCGCTGGACCGACCCCGGCGACACTCCGCTGGACTGGGCTACCACGTTCCGCTTCTCCATCGTCACCGACACCGCCCCGGCCCGCACCACCATCCGCCTCATCCCCGCCGGCGAAACCACCCCCATCGTCACCGGCCTCCTGGGTCCCGAACCCGCCGAACTGCTCTTCGCCAACGACTTCGAACCGCCCGCAACCCGCTGAACAAGAGACCCCGGTCAACAAACCCTTGTCGAATCCCTCTTGCGGGAGGCGCCTCCGAAGAAGACTCCTTTTCCCGTAGGAGGCGCCTCCAGGCGCCGATGCAGCTCCCATCGCGGCCAGGAGGCCGCTCCTACGCACGGCGGTCAGTCGTTCTTGACTTCTGCGGGAGGCGCCTCCAGGCGCCGAAGAAGGTTCCTTTCTCCCGTAGGAGGCGCCTCCAGGCGTCGAAGAAGAATTCGTCGCGGCTTGGAAGCCGCTCCTACGCACGGCGGTCTATCGTTCTTGACTTCTGCGGGAGGCGCCTCCGAGCGCCGAGGAAGACTCCTCTCTCCCGTAGGAGGCGCCTCCAGGCGCCGATGCAGCTCCCATCGCGGCCAGAAGGCCGCCCCTACGCACGGCGGTCTATCGTTCTTGACTCCTGTGGGAGGCGCGACCTCGCGCCGACATCCCTGCCGTTACCCCGATATATCAGAACCCGCTTGATAACCCCCGACCCCAACCCCATCCCTGTGGATAACTTTAGAACTCGGCAGGGGACAACCCATGCAAATGGACAAACTCACCGCCCGCTTCCAGCAGGCCCTCAGCGAAGCCCAGAGCCTGGCGCTCGGCCTCGATCACGCCATGCTGGAACCCGAGCACGTCATGGTCGCGCTGCTGGACCAGGAAGGCGGCGGCATGCGCGGTCTGCTGACCAAGGCCGGCGCACAGGTCAACCAGCTTCGCTCGCAGCTCGGCGAGAAGCTCGACGGCATGCCGAAGGTCTCCGGCGGCGAGGCCGGGCAGATCAACCTGTCCAACGACCTCGGCCGGGTGCTCAACCTCACCGACAAGATCGCCCAGAAGCGCGGCGACGCCTACATCGCATCCGAGCTGTTCGTGCTGGCCGCGCTCGAGGCCAAGGTCTCGCTGTCCGAGACCCTGCACAAGGCCGGCGTCACGAAGCAGGGCGT
>JBPRGD010000412.1:0-1994 GCA_051428125.1 Candidatus Wenzhouxiangella sp. M2_3B_020 | reverse complement strand
CCGTCGGCGCGAAGTCGCGCCTCCCACAGAAAATGGATCGAGGCCCGGACCGGAATCCTGTGGGAGCGGCGACTTCGCCGCGTCGGACCGGGCCATCGGGGACGGCACCGCGACCCCCGAGAATTCGTACCCTCCCCACCGTAGGAGCGGCCTCCAGGCCGCGATGGTCCTAACGGCAAAAAGAGTTGGTTCGAACCCTGGGTCGTCGTGGACGGTGCACCGACCTACGAGATCCGGAAATCCTCGCTTCCGTAGGAGCGGCCTCCAGGCCGCGAGATGTTCCAGTTCCGGAACCAAAGCCGTCGGCGCGAAGTCGCGCCTCCCACAGAAAATGGATCGAAGCCCGGACCGAATCCTGTGGGAGCGGCGATCTCGCCGCGACGGACCGGGCCATCGGGAACGGCACCGCGACCCCCGAGAATTCGTACCCTTCCCACCGTAGGAGCGGCCCCCGGGCCGCGATGGTTCTAACGGCAAAAACCGGTGCTTCGAACCCTGGGTCGTCGGGGACGGTGCCCCGACCTACGAGAACCGGAAATCCTCGCTTCCGTAGGAGCGGCCTCCGGGCCGCGAGATGTTCCAGTTCCGGAACCGACCCCGTCGGCGCGAAGTCGCGCCTCCCACGGAAAATGGATCGAAGCCCGAACCGAATCCTGTGGGAGCGGCGACTTCGCCGCGACGATCGAACTCCCGGCACCCGGAGCCGCCTCCTGTGTCGACTGCCACCCCATGCTACCGGCCTCGGACTGCTGGAAACTGAAACCTGAAAGCTTCCGACTTCGATTTGACCCATCGGCGCTCGGAGGCGCCTCCTACGCAAGAAACTTCGCTTCGGGCTACCTCTCCGGCTCCAGGTATTCCGCCAACCACCCATGCACCTCTTCCCAGAAATGCCGGGCTTCCTTGCCCTTCATGATCCAGTGGTTGGCGTCGTGGAACACCAGCAGCCGCGACGGCACCTGCATGCGCTGCAGGTAGGTCCACGCGGCGATGGTCTGGTTGATGGGCACGCGGTAGTCGGTCTCGCCGATGGTCAGCATCGTCGGCGTCGAGAACTCGGGCGCGTAGGTCGACGGGCTCTGTTCTTCCCAGACCTCGCTGTCGCCCCAGGGCGGGCCGCCGTTCATGCGTTCGCGGTGGTAGACCACGTCGCTGGTCGCCCACTGGCCTTCCAGGTCGACCAGCCCGGCGTGCCCGACCAGTGCGTCGAAGCGGTCGGTCGTCGCCAGAAGCCAGTTGACCAGGTGACCCCCGTAGCTCGCGCCGGTCGCGGCCTGGCGCTCGGGGGCGATGAAGTCGAAGCGCTCGGTCGCGACATCGGCGGCCTCGACCAGCTCCTCGCCCGGCGTCTTCAGCGGATCGCCCTCGATGTTGCGCGAAAACTCCGCGCCGTAGCCCACCGAGCCGGTGTAGTCGGTCAGCAGCACCACGTAGCCCGGAGAGGCCAGCAGGTGCGCGCTCCAGCGCACGTGGTCGGCGTCCAGCGACGAGCTGAACGGCCCGCCGTGGATGAACAGCACCAGCGGGTACTGCTTGTTCTCATCGAAGTCCGGCGGCAGCGCCAGCCAGTTGTGGATGCGCCGGCCCTGGCTGGACGTGAACCAGAACTCGCGGAATGCCGGCCGATCCAGCCCTTCCAGCCGCTCGGCGTTGAACTCGCTCAGCGGCGTCCGCGCCCCGTCGGACGGATCCACGCGCACGACCTCCACCGGCACCGCCGAGCTTTCCCACAGCGCGACCAGCGAACCGTCGCCGGCCTGCACGCCGCCGAACACGCCGGCGCTGTCGGCATCCAGCGCTTTTACCTCGCCGCCCGAAGCCGGCAGCGAATACATCCGCACGCGGCCCCGGTCGGCCGCGGTGAGGTACAGCGTCTCGCCGTCGCCGCCGATGTCGAACCCGCCCACCGAACGATCGAACTCGCCGGTCAGCACCTCGAGCTCGCCGGCCAGACCGTCATCGTCCCAGCCGGCACGCGCGATCTCGGTGTGGTT
>JBPRGD010000411.1:0-1195 GCA_051428125.1 Candidatus Wenzhouxiangella sp. M2_3B_020 | reverse complement strand
ATCGTAATCCCCCGCGCCTTCTCCTCCGGCGCCTTATCAATCTGATCATACGACTGCGTCTCAATCGAAGGATCCGCCGCCGCAGCCGCAAACGTAATCGCAGCCGTCAACGTCGTCTTCCCATGATCGACGTGTCCAATGGTCCCCACGTTGACGTGGGGCTTCGTGCGTTGAAAGGTCGCTTTCGCCATCGTTTGTTCTCCCTAATCCTTCGTCAGCTCTTGACGAGTTCGTCTTGAATGCTCTTCGGAACTTCTGCGTAGTGGTCCAGGAACATCGTGAACGTGGCACGTCCCTGGGAAAGGCTGCGGAGATCGGTCGCGTAGCCGAACATCTCGGAGAGCGGCACATGGCAGTTGACGACCTGCGCGTTGCCGCGCGGGGTCATGCCCTGGATCTGCCCTCGACGGGAGTTCAGGTTGCCGATGACGTCGCCCATGTAGACCTCCGGGGTGACGACCTCGACGCGCATGATCGGCTCGAGGACCGCAGCACGGCCCTGCCGCATCACTTCGCGAACCGCCATGCTGGCGGCGATCTTGAACGCCATTTCCGACGAGTCGACTTCGTGGTACGAGCCGTCGTACAGCACGACCTTCATGTCCACGATCGGGAAGCCGAGCAGCGGGCCGTTCTGGAGTGCTTCCTCCACGCCCTTCTGCACCGCGTTGATGTACTCGCGCGGCACGCTGCCGCCGACCACGGCGTTCTCGAACTCGAATCCTTCGCCCCGCCCGAGCGGCTCGGCCTTGACCTTGACGTGGCCGTACTGGCCCCGACCGCCGGTCTGGCGGACGAATTTGCCTTCGACGTCCACGGACTTGGTGATCGTCTCGCGGTAGGCGACCTGCGGTGCGCCGACCTGCGCGTTCACGTTGAACTCGCGCTTGAGGCGGTCGACGATGATCTCGAGGTGGAGCTCGCCCATTCCGGAGATCTTGGTCTGCGCGGTTTCCGGGTCGGTCTCGACACGGAACGTCGGATCCTCTTCGGCTAGCTTGGCGAGACCGTTGGACAGCTTGTCCTGGTCCGCCTTGGTGGCCGGCTCGATGGCGACCGTGATGACCGGCTCGGGCACTTCGATCGATTCGAGCTCGATCGGGTGGTCCGGATCGGTCAGGGTGTCGCCGGTCCCGGTGTCCTTGAGGCCGATGATGGCCCCGAGGTCGCCGGCGCCGATGCGCTCGACCTCTTC
>JBPRGD010000410.1:0-4153 GCA_051428125.1 Candidatus Wenzhouxiangella sp. M2_3B_020 | reverse complement strand
GAAGCCCAGCGGCAGGAAGAAGCCCTGCGTATCGCGGTTCGTGGCAAGCGACGTGTAGAACACGTTCAGCATCGCGTCGGCCGCATCGGGGTCGTAGACGACGTCGATGTCGAAGCGACGCGCCAGTTCCACGGCAAGACGGCGGTCTGCGTAACGCTGGATGATGTGATCCGACAGGAAATGCGTCTGGAGGTACAGCGACTTTCCGCGCCAGTCCGCGAAATCGCTGTCCGGCAAGGCCCGGACGAGATCGTCGATGCTGTAGCTCACGAGCTTCTGGGCGGTGGAACCGGCCAGGGAATCCTGGGCCTGGCGGGCGGCACAGCCGACCAGCAGCGGCAGCAGGACGACCATAACGATGAATGCGCGACGTATTGCAGGAAATGTTTTCATTGGACTACGGTAACAAACCGCTGTCGTCGCCGGCGTACGGCCGCTCCGGTCCCGGCAATCGCGGCTGGCATCGGCTCAGTCCGTTCGGAACCGGATGTCGCGCTCGAACAGCCAGCCGTCGAGCATGGCCAGAGGCGCGACCAGCAGGATGCACCAGAACCCGGCGAGGAAGTCGAGATCGACGAATTCGCCCAGCTTGAACGCCACGACGACCAGGGCCAGCGCGTAGACCTCCCACATCGTCCATTTTTCGAGGCCGTAGGCGAGCTTGATCAGCCCCTGTCGCGGAGACGGGCGCACGCGCACGAGGGTCAGCGCGATGAATCGCGCCAGCGGCAGCAGGACGACGAACACCAGCAGGACCAGCGGCAGCAGCCATTCGCCGTCGGCGGCCATCGCGGGCAGCGCGGCAACCAGCGAATACTGCTTGTCCCAGAACAGCCATTTTTCGATCGACATCAACGGAAGGACCAGACCGGGTATGAACAGCAACAGACTGGCCAGGCTGAGCGTGATCGAGGCGACGCGCCGCGTTGCGGCTCGCTCGCGCAACGAGAGCGAGACCTCGACATCGAGCCGCTGCCGAAGCCAGATGCTGATCGACAATGAAAGAACTATGGCGAGGCCGAACACGTATACGCCCGGCTCCACAGTGGTCTTGTTGAGCAGCTTCAGGTGCGACGCGCCGGTCACGGTGGCAATGACGAACACGTCGAGCATGGACCACTTGCCGAGCATCTCCAGCCAGCGCAGGCTGCGTTTTTCGTGTCGGGCCGGCAAGTCGAGCAGCCAGAGCACGAACATCGCTGCCAGCTTCGCGACAGGGAACACCGCCGAAAAAAGTACGACGACGACCATCAGCCCGTAGCTGCCGGACTGTCCCAGTCGCAGCGCCGCGCCGAGGATCGAAAAGCTTTGCGTATCCTGGAACAACCGATCGTTGGTGAACGCCGGCAGCAGCAGGCCCGCCGCCAGCAGACCGGCGGTCAGTGTCAGCGCGACCACGAAGAACAGGTCTCCAGCTTCGAGTCGGCGCCCGGGTTGGCTGCTTCGATTCCCCATGGAGAGCGGTTCCGGATTCGATGTTCGATTCTACGCGCGCGATCGTGCGCGATCACCCGGGGTGTGTCAGGATGAATTACTCTCCATCCACCGGATATGCCATGACCATGTCGACGACCGGCATTGCAAGCGGAAACCGACTTCTACTCGACGGCGGCATGGGCCAGGAACTGGCCGCGCGCGGCCTTGAAACAGGCGACGGCCTCTGGTCGGCACGCGCGCTGCTGGATGCGCCGGAGTCCGTCCTGGCCGTGCACCGCGACTTCGTCGAAGCCGGCGCCGACGTGATTACCGCGAATTCGTACGCGGCCACCCGGCGGCGCCTGGATCCGGCCGATATCGAGGACGGCTTCGTGCGCTGCAACCGTGCCGCCGCGACGCTGGCCCGGCAGGCCGCCGACGAAGCCGAGCGCGAAGTCCTGGTCGCGGGATCGCTGCCGCCCATACACGGCAGTTACCAGCCCGAGCGGGTCCGGCCCGTCGACGAACTCGAACCGCTGTACCGGGAACAGGCGGGCATACTCGCCGATTCGGTGGACCTTTTCATCTGCGAAACGATGTCCACGGCGGCCGAGGCCCTGGCCGCGGCCCGCGGCGCGGTTGCGACCGGGCTTCCGGTATGGGTGTCGTGGACGGTCGCCGACGACGGCAGCGGGTTGCTGCGAAGCGGGGAAACCTTGCAGGAGGCCATCGAGTCGCTGGAAGGTCTGGACGTCGAGGCGCTGCTGCTCAACTGCTCGATGCCGGAGAGCGTCGAGGCCGCACTGCCGGCGCTGTCCGAGCACGCCGGGCGCGCGTTCGGCGCTTACGCCAACGGCTTCAGCGCCATCGGATCGGGCTTCGACGTGGCCGACGGTGCCAACGTGCCCGACCGGCGCGAGGAACTGACACCGGAACGCTACGCCGAACATGCGCGTCGATGGCTGGATGCCGGTGCCTCGGTCGTCGGCGGCTGCTGCGAGGTGGGGCCGGCCCATATCGCCGCGCTGCGTGCTCTGATCTGAAGCACCGGCTTTCGAGGGCCTGACCCCGCGCGGCTGGACTTCTGACGAATCCCGGGTGCATGATGGGCGCAGACGGATGCACCGGCCCGGGAGGGGTCGGAGGAGGAGCCATGTCCGTTCCGTCCCAAGCCGCCGTCGCATCGGGCCCGACGCAGCCGGTGCCCGGCGGTATTCATGTCTTTCGCCACGCGCACCGCTGGCTCCTGATCCCGCTGATCATCACGCTGCTGGGCTTCACGCCCTCGTACTTCATGAAACTGGGCGAGGCGACCTGGCACCAGCACCTCCACGGCATCTCTGCGACGCTGTGGTTCGTGTTGCTGATCGTCCAGCCGTATCTCGCCACGCACGGCCGGCTTCCGCGTCACCGCCTGCTCGGGCCGATCGGGCTGGTGCTCGCCGGCATGGTTGTCGCCTCGGCAATGGCGGTGATTCCGGCAAACATCGAGAACGCACAGCGAACCGATCTCTCGCCGTTCCTCTCGCCGACGTTCTTCTACGGCGTGTCTTTCCTCGATCTGGTCATCGCGATCGGATTCACCGCATCGGTCGTCATGGCCATGCTGCGCATCCGCAGCCCCGGGGATCATGCACTCTGGATGGTCTCGACGGCGTTCTGGGCATTGAGTCCCGGTCTGACCCGGCTGATGGCCTTCTCGATGATCTTCACCGTCGGGGTCGAGGACCGAATGCTGATCGAATTCATCATCGTGGGCTCGTTGCCCATCGCTGCCGCGATCATTGTCGTGATGATCCGGCTTCGGCAGGCTCATCCGGCGCTGGTGCTGGCGCTCGCCGCCAACCTGCTCGCGCTCGCCGTCGCCTGGCTGGGCGACAACGAGACCTGGCGCGCGATCGCGGATTCGGTGTTTACCTGAGGCGGATGCAGTGACGTACGGCCTATTGGCCGCTGTTCTCCGATCTGATATTTTTTCCTGCGTTCGTTTCGCGCCGGCGCGATGACGGCGAATTCCAGGGAGACCATCCGATGTTCAGCCAACGACCCCCATGCCGTATTCCCTTCACCATTGTCGTAGTACTCGTGCTGGCGGCGTGCTCGATGCGACAGCCGACACTCCAGGAAACCCGTCAGCTCGAGTTGACGGTTCCACCCGACATGCTGTTCGCGATCGAAGCCGGCTCCGGATCGCTGTCCGTGCAGGGTGAAGCCGGCCTGGAGATGATCATGGTCGAGGCCGAGATCTGGCATGTCTCGGCGAACGAGAACTACACGCTGACGCTGCAGGCCGACGGCGACGAGCGGGCGCGCCTGGTCTCCGAGGCGGCCTCGGGCTTCGGCGGGAACAACGATCGCATCGACCTGTCCATCCGCGTTCCGAGCTCGCTGGCGCTGCGAATCACCGACGGCTCCGGCAGCATCCGCGTCCGCAACCTGGCCGGCAAGGTCGACATCGAGGACGGCTCGGGAAGCATCGACATCACGCGGGTCGGCGGGGACGTGACGCTCGACGACGGTTCGGGCTCGATTTCCATCGACAACGTCGACGGCAGCATCCGCATCGACGACGGCTCGGGCAGCATCACGGTGGCGAGCACCGGCGGCGACGTTCGCATCGACGACGACTCCGGCAGCATCACCGTCCGCAACACCGGCGGCAAGGTCGCCGTCAGCGACGCCAGCGGCAGCATCACCGTCGACGGCGCCGGTGATTTCGAACTGCTCGAGGACGGCA
>JBPRGD010000409.1:0-1746 GCA_051428125.1 Candidatus Wenzhouxiangella sp. M2_3B_020 | reverse complement strand
GAACACAATTTGAAAGCGCAAGTTTTTTGCGCCCGTAGCTCAGCTGGATAGAGCGCTGCCCTCCGGAGGCAGAGGTCTGGGGTTCGAATCCCTACGGGCGCGCCAAATGGAGAAGGTCGCCGTATGGCGGCCTTTTTCATTCGTGGTGCCGGTAGGACACGATTCGAACCCCGCCGGATCCACCAAATTCGCCCCCTCCCATTGCCTCCCCCTCTCGCGGTGGAGGGCCAGGGTGGGGGCTGAACAACTTCGGTATCAAGCATTCCGAGACAAGACCCCACTCGAGTACGGAATAGGGCGGCAGACAGGCGGCCTTCTTTGTGGCGGGTTCGTAGGACCTCGATTCGAATCCGCGGTCACGAGGGAATCTGCAAGATCCCGTCGCGGACGTAGCCGCGACCTACTACGGTGGGGCAGCAACCACGTTGCATGCGCAGATGTGGCCGCGCCTCACGACGCCGGGCACGAGGGAAGCGGTAGGTCGGCGCTACGTCGCCGACGGATCGGGCACAAGATCGGGCGCAAGACGGGAGACGACGTTCGTCGGATTGCATTTCGCCGATCCCGCCTACCGACCGCCGGCCACTGAATTCAATCCGGTTCCGGCATCTGCCGCCCCAGGGCAAGCACCCGTTCCGTCGCCTGGTGGATGTCGCCGCCGACGGCGACGATTCCTTCCTCGTGGCCGGCCATGACGGCCACGCCGGTCTCGGCGAAGTCGGTTTCCCGGTACAGCCGGCCGAACTCGCGCGCCATCTCGGGCGTGCCGTAGGGAACGTCGGGCGACGTGGTCGGAATGCGATCGCGCAGCCGCTCCCAGAGCTCGGCGCTGTGGACGTGGGCGATGGCGCGGATTTCCGGATCGAGCTCGTAGATCGCGGCGTGGGTCAGCGCCTCCGACGAGGCCTGCACCGGTCCTTCGCAGGTCACGCGGTTGGCGTCGATGTCGTAGTCGACCACGACGGCCCAGTGGCGGCGGTCGGTGCGCTCGACGTGGCCGGTCTGCGTGCCGCTGATGATGAAGCCGTGTCCGTCGGCGCGGATGCTGAGGTTGCCGAAGCCGACGCCGTGCTCGGCGTAATGACCCACCAGGCCGGCGGCGTGGAGCCGGTTGCGGCAATCGTCGAGTTCGGCAACGGCCTCGTCCGGCAGCGGCGGGGCCGGATGCCAGTCGACCTCGTACTTGGTGTAGCCCTCGTCGATCATCCGGTGCGCACTGCGGCGTGCTCGGGGAACAGTTCGGCCAGGCCGGCTTCGCTGGCCTCGCAGACGCCGCGCTCGGTGATCAGACCGGTGACCAGGCGCGCCGGCGTGATGTCGAAGGCGTGGTTGGCCGCGCGCGAACCCTCGCCGTAGATGCGCACCGTCGCACGGTCGTCGCCGTTCATGCCGCCGATCTCGGTGACTTCGGCGCCGGCGCGCTCCTCGATCGGGATCCGGGCGCCGTCGTCCAGCGACCAGTCGATCGTCGTCGACGGCAGCGCGACGTAGAACGGGACGTCGTTGTCGGACGCGGCCAGGGCCTTGAGGTAGGTGCCGATCTTGTTGGCCACGTCGCCGGTTCGGGTCGTGCGGTCGGTGCCGGTGATGACCAGGTCGATTAGCCCGCGCTGCATCAGCAGGCCGCCGGCGTTGTCGACGATCACGGTGTGGTCGATGCCCGAGGCGGCCAGTTCCCACGCCGTCAGCGCGCCCTGGTTGCGCGGGCGGGTCTCGTCGACCCAGACGTGGATCGGAATGCCGAGC
>JBPRGD010000408.1:0-5004 GCA_051428125.1 Candidatus Wenzhouxiangella sp. M2_3B_020 | reverse complement strand
CGGCTTCGACGGGGATTTCTTCATCGGCGACAAGCGCTGGAACTGGGAAGCCTACGCCGTGCACGGAGAAACCGACATCGAGACCCGCCGGGAAGGGATCGTCGACGGTCGCTTCCTCAACGCCATCGACGTCCGGGAGCTCACCGCCGACGATCTCGCCGCGGTCGATCCCGATGCGCTGGTCGCGATCGGCGGGCAGGGCGAGGTCGGCATCGGCGACCTCGTCTGCGAGGCCGTCTACCAGGCGGCGCTGGACCCGAGCTTCGGCACGATTTCCGGCAGCGGCGTGAGCACCGGCCGGCTGTTCATCGACGGCTGCATCCCGCTGAACCTGTTCGGCCAGAATGCGCGCTCCGAGGCCGCGCGCGAGTGGGTGACCGCCGACCGGCTGACCAACACCAAGATCGAGCAGACCGTCTACAACTTCAACATCGGTGGCGAAGTCTTCGACCTGCCGGCCGGGCCGCTGGCGGTCAACGGCGGATACGAGGGCCGGCGCGAGCGGGCCGTGTGGCGACCCGGGCTGGGCACCGAACTGCCGGTCACCCGCTCGGCGCCGTTCGCCGAAACCGGCGGCGAGTTCGACACCGACGAGTTCTTCGCCGAGGCGGTCGCGCCGATCTTCAGCGAGGACATGAACATCCCCGGCTTCAGCGCCCTGGAGCTCAACGGTGCCGTCCGCGAGATCGACAACTCGCAGTCGGGCAAGTCGACGGTCTGGAGCGCGGGCGGTAACTGGAAGCCGATCCGCACCCTGAACGTTCGAGGCAACTACACCGAGTCGATCCGTGCCCCTTCGCTGGTAGAACTGTTCGCGCCGCGCACGCCGGCGTTCACGACGGCGAACGATCCCTGCGATTTCCGGTTCATCGACCAGGGCCCGAATCCCGAGCAGCGGCGGGAGAACTGCATCGCCGCCGGCATCGACGATCCGGACAGTTTCGTGTCGAACATCGTCAACGCGACCACCCGCGGGACCGCCGGCGGGAACCCGGACCTGACCGACGAGACCGCCGAATCCTGGTCGGTCGGCTTCACCTGGGAGCCGCGCTGGGTCGACAACCTGATCATCGGCGCCGATCACTTCGATATCGAACTGACCGACGCGATCACCTCGCTGACGCTCACGCAGCTGATGACGGCGTGCTTCGATTCGACCGACTTCCCGAACAACGCGGCCTGCGATGCGTTCACGCGCAACGAGGCAAACCAGGTCGTGGACTTTCGCGTCGGCCAGACGAACGCGCAGACCTTCCGGGTGGAGGTCGAGGATTTCTTCGCCGATTACCGCTTCGAACTCGCCGACCTTTTCGGACGCTTCGACGAGGGTATGGCGGCGAGCAACCTCGGTTTCGTCCGGCTGAACACGCGCATCTCGCGCGAGCGGCGCCGCCAGCAGTCCGTGACCGGCGAGGAAATCGTTCGCACGAGTCGCTCGTTCGCGAACCCGAAGTACTCGGGCACGTTCGACGTGACCTGGTCGCGCAACGACACCCGCGTGTTCTGGCGCACGATCTGGCAGAACCGGGCGCGGTTGTCGCCGTCGCAGCAGAATGCGTTCTTCAACGAGGAAGGCGAACAGGTCACGTCGACCAGCCACCGCTTCATCAGCAACGTCACGATCTCGCAGGCGCTGCCGCGCTGGTTCGAGTGGATGCCGCAGGACACGCGCGCCCAGCTCACGGTCAACAACGTGTTCCGCCGCATGCCCAATAAGATCGAGCAGGCCGCCGGGCACTTCAATTTCACCGAGCTCTTCGGCCGCCAGTACGTGCTGACGCTGCAGGTGCGGTACTGAGGATCAGCCGATCATCGTCGGGCCGGATCCCGGCCCGACCGACGGGCTCCTTGCACAGGAGACTCTCCCTTGGCCCGCCGACCGGCGGGCCTTTTTTGTTCCACCTTCAGCCGGAGCGAGTGCCTGCATCGTTCCGCAACGGGGCGACGACGCCACGGGCCAACCGCTCGGCCGCCCCGCTGCAGTTCCGGAAGAACAGTTCGGGCTCGATCAGTTCGAGTTCCATCACCAGCGGCCCGGAAGGGCCGTCGACGAGATCCACGCGCGCGTACAGCACCGTGCCGGGAACCGCGGCGATCGCCTTTTCGGCAACCGCGATTTCGGCCGCGGTCGGCGCGTGCGGATGCACGGTCCCGCCGTGGTCGTCCTGGACCCGGAATTCACCCGGCGCGGCGATCTTGCGCACGGCATGCGTGGCCACGCCGTCGATGACGATCAGCGAGACCTCGCCGGATTCGACGATGGCCGGCATGAACGGTTGCACCAGCATGTCCTCGGCGCGAACGAGCTTGCGCCAGGTCGGCTCCATGTCGCCGGCGGCTTCGCGACGGACTCGGTACGTGGCCCGGCCGGCGCCGGAGACGGACGGCTTGACGACGGCGTCTTGGAGACCCGCTTCGTCGAGAATGCCCGCGAGTGCGGGCGGATCCTCGCGGCGGGGAACCACCCGCGTCGACACGACCGGGATCCCGGCGTCGTCCAGGTCGACGAGGTAGCGTTTGTCGGCGTTCCAGCGAACGACCTGCACCGGGTTGACGATGCGGGTTTCGTCTTCGACGCGATCCAGCCACGCGCCGAATTCGCCGAAGCGTTCGAAGTAGTCCCACGTCTGACGGATCACCGCGGCGTCGAAGACGCGCCAATCCACGGCGGCGTCCGACCAGTCGACGCGGCGCACGTTGGCGCCGATCGAGGTGAACGCATCGGCGAGAATCCGGTCCTCGGTCAGGATACGTCGCGCGTAGTCGTCCGGATCTGCGGGATCGATCCAGCGATGGTCGTTGACGAGGGCGATCTGCACGGAACGGTTCCTGTGGGGCCGATGCTTCGGTAGCGTAGCGGCGACGGGCCGCGCGCGCTTGTGCGCACGCGAACGCTAGACTGGAATCAACGCTCGAACCGGGGAGACAGGTCCCGTGGAAATGCTGCTGATCGTGTTCGCGGCCGCGCTGCTGACGGCGTTGGCCACCGGCCTGGGCGCGCTGCCGTTGGCACTGGTGCGCGAGATCGCCGTATCCGTGACGGGTTGGGCGTACGCGGCCGCCGCCGGCCTGATGCTCGCCGCGAGTCATGCGCTGATCGCCGAGGGCTCGCAGCTGGACGCGGGACTGGCGCTGGTCGGTGTCGTGGTCGGCCTCGCGGCCATCCTCGCCGCAGATCACTGGCTCGGGGAGACCGGAGACGTCGAGGTGGCCGACCTTCGAGGCGCGGATGCGCGCCGGGCACTGCTGATACTGGGTGTCATGACCGCGCATTCGTTCGCCGAGGGAATCGGCGTGGGCGTGTCCTTCGCCGGCCGCGAGGGGCTGGGTGCGTTCATGACCACGGCGATCGCCCTGCATAACGTGCCGGAGGGGCTGGCCATCGCGCTGGTGCTGGTTCCGCGGGGTACGCCGGTCTGGAAGGCCGGCGCCTGGGCCGTGTTCACGAGTCTGCCGCAGCCGTTGATGGCCGTACCCAGCTTCGCCTTCGTCGAGTGGTTCGATCCGCTGCTGCCGTTCGGGCTGGGCTTCGCGGCGGGTGCCATGCTATGGATGATCTTCGCCGAACTGGTGCCCGATGCGCTGGCCCGGGCCGGATCGGCGGCGGTGGGGACGAGCGCCGTGCTGGCGTTTTCAGCGATGATGGCGGCGCAATGGTTCCTGTTGCCGTGAGGCGGCGGCGGAGCGATCGCGCTATGCTCGGACGAGGCCCGACGTCTGTCCGGCGACGAATCATCGGCGATCGGGTGACCCCGATGCCGATGGCTCGGTTCGTGCCGGTCCCAACCGGACCCGAATCGTCGGCATCCATCCGAACGCTGCGCACACGGCAGCAGGAGCCTGCACCATGAAAACGATCTCCGTTCGCAGCCCCGGCGGGCTGGATCACCTCGAGATCGGCGACCGCCCCGACCCCGGGCAGCCGGACGCCGGCCAGATCCGCGTTCGCATCCATGCCAGTTCGCTGAACTTCCACGACTATCTCGTGGCCAACGGATCCATCAAGACCGAGGACGGCCGGATCCCGATGTCCGACGGCGCCGGGGAGGTCGAAGCCGTCGGCGAAGGCGTCGACGAGTTCGAGGTCGGCGATCGCGTGGTCTCCACGTTCTTCCCCGACTGGACGCAGGGGCGGGCACGGGTCGCCGATTTCCGGAAAACGCCCGGCGACGGCATCGACGGCTACGCACGCGAAGCCGTGGTCTTGCCGGCCCGGTTCTTCACGCGCGCGCCGACCGGCTACAGCCATGCCCAGGCCGCGACGCTGACCACGGCCGGGCTGACGGCGTGGCGCGCGCTGGTCGTCAACGGCGGGCTGAGAGCCGGCGAAACGGTTCTGACGCTGGGCACCGGCGGCGTGTCCATATTCGCGCTGCAGTTTGCAAAGGCGATGGGTGCATCGGTGATCGCGACGTCGTCGTCCGACGAGAAGATCGAGAAGCTGCGCGATCTCGGCGCCGACGAGACGATCAACTACGAGTCCGAACCCGAATGGGGCAAGCGCGTTCTCGAGCTGACCGGGGGCGACGGTGCCGATCACATCATCGAGGTCGGCGGCCCGGGCACGCTGCCGCAGTCGATCAAGGCCGTGCGCATCGGCGGACACATCTCGCTGATCGGCGTGCTCACAGGCAGCTCCGGCGAGATACCGACCGCGCGGCTGATGGCCCGACAGGCGCGACTCCAGGGTTTGATCGTCGGCAGCCGGGCCGATCAGCAGGACATGGTGCGCGCGCTGGAGGTCATCGGCACCGAACCGGTCATCGACCGCAGCTTCGCGTTCGACGACATCGCCGATGCGTTCGCCTACGAGGAAGCCGGACGTCATTTCGGCAAGATCTGCCTGGAGTTCTGACCGCCGGCCGCGGCGGATGCCGTGATCGAACCGATGGAAAACGAATTCATCGAGTGGTCGTATCGCCTGGGGGTCGCGCTCGCCGTCGGCCTGCTCGCCGGCGTGGAGCGCGGCTGGAAGGGCCGGGAGGCCGAAGAGGGCGAACGGGA
>JBPRGD010000407.1:0-1355 GCA_051428125.1 Candidatus Wenzhouxiangella sp. M2_3B_020 | reverse complement strand
ACGTTCGAATCCACGGCGCTGTTCACGTGGAACGGGATGAACCTGACCTCGGTCGACCAGCCCCGGCGACTGCTGGTATTGAGAACCACGCCGTCGCTGTTCGACGTACTGCAGACCCCGCCGATGCTGGGCGCGCCCCTGACCGACGCGCACGCCGTGCCGGGCAGCGACCGTGCGATCGTGCTTTCGCATTCGCTGTGGCAGGACGCCTTCGGCGGGCGCGAGAACATCGTCGGCGAGACCGTTCGGCTCGATGGCGAGGCCTGGGTCGTCGAGGGCGTGATGCCGGCGGACTTCGTGTTCCCCAACCAGGACATCAAGGCCTGGGTGCCGTTCGCGTTCACCGACGAGCAGCTCAGCGACGACGAACGCGGCAACGAGTATTCGACGATGATCGCGCGGCTGGCCCCCGGCGCGACGATCGAGCAGGCGCAGGCGCAGGTCGACCGCATCCACGAGATCAACCGCGAGCGCGCCCCGGCCGAAGTCGCCGCGTTCTGGGAGAACGCCGGCTTCGGCGGCCGCGTGTTCGATTACAGAGAGCAGTTGATCGGCGACATGGCGCAGCCGTTGTGGCTGCTGCAGATCGCCGTGGCGCTGGTGCTGGTCATCGCCTGCGCCAACGTAGCCAACCTCATGCTGGCCCGGGTCACGGCCCGCCGGGGCGAACTCAACGTCCGCTCTGCGCTGGGCGCGGGCCGGCGCAGCATCGTCGGGCAATTGCTGACCGAAAGCGTGCTGCTGTCGCTGGCCGGCGCGGTCGTCGGCATCGGCGTGGCCTGGGCGGGCCTGCAGTTCATGATCGCGGTCGGGCTGGGATCGAGCAACGCGCTGTTCGACGTGCAGCTCGATTTCGCCGTGCTGGCGTTCGCGCTGGGCCTCGGGCTGCTGACGGGCATCGTCTTCGGTGTGGTCCCCGCGCTCAGCGCGGCCGGCACCGAGCCCGCCGGCGCGCTCAAGGAAGGCGGCCGCAACTCCACCGGCTCGAAGGGCGCGCGCGCCACGCGCAGCGGCCTGGTCGTCGTGCAGGTCGCCCTCGCCGCGGTGCTGCTGGTCGGCTCCGGGCTTCTGATCCTGAGCTTCGCGAAGCTGCAGGAGACCGACCCGGGATTCGATCCCGATGGCGTGCTGACCGCTTCGCTGTCCATGCCCGACCGCGGCTACGGCACAACCGCCGCGGTCCAGGATTTCCACGACCGGCTGCTCGGCCGACTTGAAGCCATTCCCGGCGTCACGGCCGCGGGCATGACCAATAGCCCGCCGTTCGGCGGCGGCAATTCACAGGCCTCCTACGACGTGGAGGGCTACACGCCGCCGCCGGGCGTCAATCCCCCGCACGGCATGATCCGGCAGGT
>JBPRGD010000406.1:0-12705 GCA_051428125.1 Candidatus Wenzhouxiangella sp. M2_3B_020 | reverse complement strand
CAGTTCAGGCTGGCGGCTGGCGCCTTCGAGGAACTTGCCGCCGAGCAGGCCAAAGCCAATACCCGTGCCGAGCGCGGCAAAGGCGAAGATCAGACCGACGGCGATGGCGGTGCTGCTCTGGATTTCAGCGATCATTGCTTCCACTTTCGTTCTCCTGGTGATTTGCTACTTAGAGCTTTGGGTTACGGGTTAATCGAATTAGTGTTCTTCATACGCCAGCGACAGATAAACGATCGTCAGCGTCATGAAAATGAAGGCCTGCAGCGGAACCACCATGATGTGGAACACCGCCCAGATACCGCCGGGGATGAACTGGATCCACCACGGCAGCATCGCGATCAGGATGAAGATCAGCTCGGCGGCATACAGGTTGCCGAACAGTCGCAGCGCGAGCGAGACCGGCTTGGCGATCAGCTCGACGATGTTGAGCAGGATGTTGGCCGGCCACAGCAGCGGGTTCTTGCCGAACGGGTGGAACAGCATCTCGGCGCCGAATCCGCCCAGGCCCTTGCCCTTGACGCTGTAGACGAGGATGAGCACCAGCACCGACAGCGACAGTGCGAACGGCGCGTTGACGTCGGCCGACGGCACCACGCGCATGTACTCGAGTCCGAGCACTTCGTAGGCGAACAGCGGGATGTAGTCGACCGGTACCAGGTCCATCAGGTTCCACAGGAAGATCCAGACGAACAGCGTCAGCGCAAGCGGCGCGACGAACTGGCGCGGCCCGTGGAAGGACTCGCGCACCGAGTTGTCGACGAACTCCACCAGCACCTCGACGAAATTCTGCAGCTTGCCGGGCACGCCCGACGTGGCCTTGCGCGCGGCCAGCCAGAACAGGAACACGAAGAAGAGCCCGAGCACGATCGAGAAGAACAGGGTGTCGAGGTGAAGGGTCCAGAGCCCTTCGCCCACGGTGAGGTGTTCGAGATGGTGCGAGACGTACTCGGTCGGAGATGATCCCGCTGCTGCGACTCCAAAGCTCACGATTCAGGTCGTCCTTGTCACTCGTCGTTCAAGGCGTTGCCGCCGGACCCGCGCCCGATCTTCAGCAACGCCACCCAGTAGGCCACCAGCGTGACCCCGTAGCCGATCAGCACCGGCACGAACCATTCAGCGAACAGCGCCGCGACGATCACGAACATCACCACGGCCAGCGCCATCTTCAGCATCATGCCGCGGTAGAAAGCCGCGGCCATCGCCGCCGGGCCTGCTTCGGCCGACACCGCGCCGGTGCGAAGCGCAGAGACCGCGGTCAGCACGATGCCGATCGCCGCACCCGCAAGCACCGCCAGACTCCATGCGACCCCGGCCGCCAGTCCCGTGACGATCGCGGCGGCAACGGCCAGCAGCGCCTGCGTTCGCAACAGCCAGACGGCCATCCGGGCGAATTCGGACGGATCGCCTTTCGGGCTTCGCTCGGGCTTCGCGGATTCCGTCGACACGGTCTGCAACAGTCCCCGCGGCGCGTCAAAAACAAGCGGCTCACAACAATCGCGAGCCGCAAAGCCGGGAAATTATAGCAGCTTGTCATCCGCGGCTGGGCGAAATTCGCTCATGTCGCGGGACCGATCCGTGAACGTCGGATCAGTTCGCCCAGCGCGACAGCGCGAATACGCAAAGGAGGACCGCGGCGGCCAGCGCGAGCCCCGCGCCCGGATCGTGGGCCAGCCGCCGCAGCCGGGCACGCAGTTTCGACGAAAGCGCACCGTGCGCCAGGCTCTCGCTGGCCGGCCAGTGACGGCGCGCCGGGTCGGTGAGCAGATGGAACAGGATCGAGCGGATCTCGTGGAGCCAGTGCCGGTACGGCATCGGCGGTTCGGGCGCCTCGCGATGCGGGCCCAGCAGCCCGTCCATCGCCTCGTCGGCCAGTGCCAGCGCGCGACGCTCGTGGCCGGATTCGACGTCGGCGACGGCCATCTCGACGGCGAAGCCGGCCAGGCGGTCGCGGCACTCGCTGCTGTCGGCCATCGCCAGGCCTCGATCGAGTTCGAGCCGCAGACCGGCGTTGATCAGGCGGGTGGCCAACCAGCCCGCGTAGTGACGCGTAGCGTCCAGCATGCGCTCGCGGCGCGGGGGGTCGCCGGGGCCGACCCGGCGCTCGGCCATTTCCAGCGCACACTCGACGATCCGGTCGCGCTGCTCGTCGAGGTGGCGGTACAGCCGATCGTGCGGCAGCCGCAATGCCGCACCGCGTGCGGCGACCCGTTCGGAGTCGATCCAGCGAAGCGCCAGCCCCCGCCGAAGCGCTCCGATCGCCGCGGCGAGACCATCGATTACGAATACCCGCGCGCGCGCGGAGTTCCGGGCGATCACCTCGCAGGCCGTCGAGGCCCCGGCCGCGGCCCGACGATAAGCGCCGTCGACGGTCAACGGTTCGGGCAGCCGGCGGTCGGCGAGACCGACCACGTGGGCCAGCCATGCCGTGCCGATTCCGGCGAGCAGCACGAGGACGGCGGCGACGGCGTCGGCGGTGCCCGGGTGCGGCGCGTGCGCCGCGGGGACGGCCGGCGCGATCGCGAACTCGAATGCGGCAGTCGGGCGGAGGCCGACGACGACGATCGCGACGGCCGGCAGCCACGTCGCCGCCGGCAGCGTCGCCGGCAACGGCTCGAGCCGATCGCTGCGCGGGTGCGCCAGGAACAGGCAGTGGGCCAGGCGCGCGAACATCGCGGCGGTGCCGACCGAGGCGGCGTAGTAGATCCACTCGGCGGAGGCGAAGCGCGCATCGTGCGCTCCGAGCGCGGCCAGCGCGTGGTGGACGAGGGTCTTGCTCGCGAACCCGTTGAACCCCGGCACGCCGACGATGCCGCCGACGGCCACCAGCATCGCCACGGCCATCAGCGGGGTGCGGCGTGCCGCCCCGCCGAGACGATCGAGATCGCCGGTGCCGGCTGCATGTACCAGCGCGCCCACGGCAAGAAACAGCGCGCCCTTGAACAATGCGTGGTTGAACGCATGCATCAGCCCGGCGGCCCTGGCATCGGCGCCTTCGGTCCCGAGCACGGCGCCGGCGCCCAGCGCGGCGAGGATGAACCCCATCTGGCTGATGCTGCTCCAGGCCAGCAGCCGCTTGGCCTGTCTCTGGGCCAGCGCGGCCACGGCGCCGACCAGCATGCCGGCCAGGCCGAGGCCGACCACCGCCGCGCCGAAGGACGAGGCCATCTCCGGCACCGTCAACTCGCCCAGGCAGCGAAACACGCCGAACGCGCCGGCCTTGATCATCACTCCCGAAAGCAGCGCGCTGGCCGGCGCCGGCGCGACCGAGTGGGCGTCGGGCAGCCAGACGTGCACGCCGAGCATGCCGGCCTTGACGCCGAAGCCGATGAGCATCAGCGCGGCGGCCCAGCGCGCGGCCGCGGTGTCCGGAAACGGCGCGAACGCGACGCTTCCGGCGGTCTGATGCAGCACCGCGATGCCGCCGAGCAGCGCGACTCCGCCGAGCAGCGTGAGCCAGAAGTACTTCAGCCCGGCCCGCCGCGAGGGTGCGTCGCCCCGGTGGACGACGAACAGCAGACCCACGAATCCGAGCACCTCGAAGAACACCAGCAGGCTCAGCCAATCGGCGGCGACGAACACGCCGAGATTGGCCGAGAGCAGCACCAGCGCGGCCACGCGCAGACGGCCGGCGGCCGGATCGTCGCGCAGGTAGCCGACCGCGTGGACGCTGGCGCAGAACCAGACGAACGCGGCGACCAGCGCGAACGCCCGGCCCGCGGGATCCGCGCGCAACTCGATCGCACCGAGCAGCGACGGCAGTCGCGCGGTGACGGCCCCGTCGGAGAGGGCCAGCAGTCCGGCGGCGGCGAGCGCGATGCCGGTGGCCAGGGCGGTGAGCACCCCGCCGGCGGTTCGGCCGCGCCACGACGCCAGTGCAACGGGCACGGTGGCGATCAGCGGCCAGAGCACCAGCCCCGCCAGCAGGCATGCCGATCCGTGGGCAGACAGCGTCACGGGAGCGTTCCTCCGAGCAGCAAACCGGCCGCGTGCCGGGCGAAGTCCAGCGGGAAGCCGATCGGCGAGGCGGCCACCCCGAGTAGCACCGCCAGCACGGCGGCCGAAAGCGTCGCCGCCAGCATGGCGTCACGCGGCTCGCCGGACTCGCCCGCCGCACCGGGCGCCGGCGCCGACCAGATCTCGCGGACCACCGGCCACAGATACATTGCAGACAGCACCGAGCCGGCCAGCAGCACGGCCAGCGCCGTCCACCGGCCGGCTTCGGCGGCGCCGGAGACGAACAGCCACTTGCCGACGAAGCCGGCCAGCGGCGGTAGCCCGATCAGGGCAAGCGCCAGGAGCGTGATCGCCGCGGCGGTCGCCGGCATGCGCCGCGACAGCCCCCGCATTTCGGTCACGCGGTGCACGCCGGCGTGCGCGGCGATCGCGCCGGCGGCGAAGAACAGGCCGCCCTTGATGAACGCATGGTTGGCCAGGTGCACCAGCGCGCCGGCCAGCGCCTGCGGCTCCAGCAATGAAACGGCCAGCGTCGCGTAACCCATCTGGCTGATGGTCGAATACGCCAGCCGGCGCTTGAAGTGATCCTCGCCGACGGCCAGCGCGCCGGCGGCGACGACGCCGAAGCCGGCCGGTATCGCCAGCCACGGCATCACGCCGAGGGCCTCGAGTCGGGGCGCGCCGAATATCTCGTGGAGCACGCGGACGATCGCGAAGACCCCGGTGGCCACCATCACCCCGGACAGTACCGCCGAGAACGGCGCCGGGGCGGCAGGGTGAGCGTCGGGAACCCAGCCGTGCAGGCCGAAGATCGCGGCCTTGACGCCGAAGCCGAGGACGAGGCACGCCCAGGCCGTGCGCTGCAGCGTCTCGTCGGCGCGCCAGCCTTCGAGGCCGCCGGGCGTGAAGGCCACCGAGCCGGCGTCGTGGAAGACCAGCAAGATCCCGATCAGCGCTACCGCGCCTCCCGGCACGACGTAGACCAGGTACTTCAGGCCGGCCCGGAACGCGGCATCCGTGCGTCGATGCACGATGAGGATCACCGAGGCCAGCGAAAACAGCTCGTAGCCGACCA
The DNA here is from genome assembly GCA_051428125.1 of Candidatus Wenzhouxiangella sp. M2_3B_020. Lineage (GTDB taxonomy): Bacteria > Pseudomonadota > Gammaproteobacteria > Xanthomonadales > Wenzhouxiangellaceae. The sequence continues at coordinate 7,676 of JBPRGD010000406.1, read as the reverse complement.
GCAGCGTCACCAGGTCGTCGGCGAACGCGACCAGCAGCATGGCCGACAGGCAGCCAAGGAACACCGCGTGGAACGATCGCGGATGCCGATCGGCCGCCAGCCAGCCGGCAGCGTGGACGGTGGCCGGCACGTAGAGCAGCGCCACCGTCAGCGCGAACAGCGCACCGAGGGCGTCGACGCGTAGCCGCAGTCCGATCGGCGGCACCAGTTCCGTCAGCACCGCGGCCGACACGACGCCGCCGGCCTGGGCGAAGGCGAGTCCCATGCAGGTCAGCGCCGTCGCCGCCGCCGCGCCGACGGAGGCGAAGGCCGCGGCGCGGCGGCCGGGAGCGGCCAGCGCGATCCAGGCCGCGACCAGCACGGGCAGAGCGATCGCCGCGACCGGCAGCCAGATCACGGCACCACCCCCTGCATGCCGAAGGCGTAGCGCACCGCCGATTCGGCCAGCGCGAACGGCATCGCCGGCGCTTCGGCACCGATGCCGAGCAGGATGACGTAGGCCGCGCAGACCAGCGTCGGGGCACGCATCATCCACGAAACCGGCCGGGCCGGGCCGCGGGCATCCGGGCCGCGGAAGTACGCCCGGTAAAGGATCGGCAGCCAGTACATGGCGTTGAGCACCGCGCTTGCCGCCATGACGACGACGTAGATTCCCTCATCGGCCTGCAGCGCGCCCAGCGACAGGTACCACTTGGTGATGAAGCCGGCGGACAGCGGCACGCCGATGAAGCTCAGGCAGGCCACCGAGAACGCCACCATGACGCCGGGCATCCGGTAGCCGATGCCGTCGAGTTCGTCGATTCGCGTCTTGCCGGTGCCCCGCTCGATGGCACCCGCGGCGAAGAACAGCGTGATCTTCGCGAACGCCTGGTTGGCCAGGTGGATGATCGCCGCCAGCGCCGCGGCCGGCGTCAGCAGGCACGCAGCCAGCACGATGTAGGACAGCTGGCTGATCGTCGACCAGGCCAGCAGCGGCTTGAGCTTTTCCTGCCTCAGCGCGATGACCGATGCGAGCAGGATCGTCGCTCCGGCCACGCCTCCGAGCACGGACGCGAAACCCAGATCGCGCATCAGGTCGACGCCGAAGACGTTGTAGATCACGCGCAGCACGCCGAACGCGCCTGCCTTGACCACCGCCACTGCATGCAGTAGCGCGCTGACCGGCACCGGCGCCACCATCGCCGCCGGCAGCCAGCCGTGCAGCGGCATGATCGCGGCCTTGACGCCGAAACCCACGGTGAGCAGCGCGAACACGGCCAGCAGTGCCGGCCGGCTGCCGACATCGCCGAGAATGCCGTTGCCGGCCAGGCTCAGCGTGCCGACCAGGTGCCAGACCAGCAGCATGCCGGCCAGCACCAATGCCCCGCCGATCAGCGTGTAGAGCAGGTAGCGGCGCCCGGCCCGACGCGCCGCCAGCCCGCCGTCGTGCATCAGCAGCGGGTAGGTGCACACCGTCAGCAACTCGTAGAACACGAACAGCGTCAGCAGGTTCTCGGCGAACGCGATGCCTACGGTGGTCGACACGCAAAGCGAGAAGAAGCCGAAGAACCGCTGCTGCCCCGGCCGGCCGCGCATGTAGGCGACGGCATAGACGGTTGCGGCGATCCACAGCGTCGAGGAGACCAGCGCGAAGAACAGGCCCAGCGCATCGACCCGGAACGCGAACGCCAGGCCCGGCAGGATCTCGCCGAACGAGATCCGGTACGTGGTCCCGGCCAGCGCCCCCGGCAGCATCGACCAGACCACGCCGAACTTCAGAACCGCCGATGCGATCGCCAGCCCGTAGCGCCAGCCCGGCCGGTAGCCGACCAGCATCACCAGGCCGGCGCACAGCGCGGATACCAGCGGCGCGAGCGCCGGCCGGAGATCGAAGAGTTCAGCGCCCACCGAGCGCCTCCGCCAGCGGGCGCAGGAACGAGATCATCGCCGCGCCCGTCAGGCCGGCCGACAGCGCGATGCCGACCAGAACGATCAGCGGTCCCCGCATCGACGGCGGCGCCTCGACGGCGGCGACGACGGCGGCGTGGGTGGGCGAACGGAAGAACAGCGCGTTGATCACGCGGATGCCGTAGCCCAGCGCCAGCAGCGCGCCGCCGAGCACGACGGCTACGAGCACCGGGCGCCCTGCCTGAAGCGCGCCCAGCGCGATCTGCCACTTGCCGACGAAAGCTGCAGTCGGCGGCACGCCGGCCAGCGCGACCATGCCGGCCGAAAGCGCGGTCGCCGTCCACGGCATACGGTGGCCCAGCCCCCGGAGATCGTCGAGATTCCGCAGGCCGGTGTGCTCGACCAGCGCTGCGGCGGCGAGGAACACGCCGGCCTTGGTCAGGCCGTGATAGAAGACGTGCGCCAGTGCGCCGGCGATCGACGCCGGGTTCGCAAGGCCCAGGCCCAGCGCGATGTAGCCGACGTTGGAAATCGTCGAATAGGCGAGCAGGCGCTTGAGCTCATGCTGCACCATGGCCGCGACCGCGCCGACGAGCACCGCGACGGCTCCGAGGACCACGAGCACGCCTTCCAACGGCGCGCGCGCGGCTTCGTCGAACAGCATCAGCACGCGCACCAGGCCGACGATTCCGACGTTGATCACCAGCCCCGACAGCAGCGCGCTGACCGGGCCGGGCGCGGTGCCGTGGGCGTCGGGGAGCCAGAAGTGCAGCGGGAACAACGCGGCCTTGACCATGAAACCCGCCGCGAGCGCTGCCAGCGCGAGGGCCGCGGCGCCGGGGGCGTCCACCATCGACAGGCGCGTGCCCACGGCTGCCATGTTCAGCGAGCCGGTGAGTGCGAACAGCACGCCGACGGCCAGCAGCACCAGCAGCGAAGAGACCGCGCCGGCGAGCAGATACTTCAATGCCGCGAGCGCGGCGTGCCGGCCGCGGGCGCTGGCGACCAGCGCGTAGGCCGAGACCGACAGCAGCTCCATGAACACGAACAGGTTGAACAGGTCGCCAGCCATCGCGAAGCCGTTGAGCCCGCCGAGATTGATCAGCACGAGGGCGTGGAACAACGCCGGCCGCGGCCCGAAGCCGCCGACAACGGTGCGCGAGAAGACCACGACCAGCGCCGTGACCGCCCCGAAGACGACAGTGATCGCCGAGAGCGAATCGAAGCGCAGCTCGATGCCCAGCGGGGCCGGCCAGCCGCCCACGGCGTAGCGGAGTTCGTTGGCGCCCGACCCGACCAGCATCGCCGTCAGCGCGATCGCGCTCGCCGTCGTCGCCAGCGCGAACGCCAGCGCCGCCGCCCATGCCGGGCCGGGCCGTCGCAGGAACAGCGCCGGCAGCAACGCCGCCCCGACCAGCGGCAGCACGAACGGCAACGGCAGCAGGACGGCGACGCTCATGGTCGCGCGTCCCGCGGGCAACCGCCGGCGTCACTTATCGCCATCGCGGGCCAGCAGTTCGTCGAGCTCGATGGTGCCGTGCTCGCGCTGGATCCGGGCGATCATCGCCAGCGCGAGCGAGGTCACGCTCACGGCCACGACGATGCCGGTCAGCACCAGCGCGTGGGGCAACGGACTGGCGAAGACCGGCCCGAGCGCGGCGTCGAGCAGCGGCGGATCGGCACCGTCGACCATGCCCGTGGTGACGATGAACGCGAACACCGCCGTTTCCATGATGTTCAGGCCGATGAGTTTCTTGAGCAGGTTCTGCCGCACCAGCAGCACGTACAGGCCGGTGCAGAACACGATCGTCACGGCTACGTAGTCCAGCGAGGCGAGCACGGCATCCACGTCAATCCTCCGACAGCGCCAGGAAGATGCCGGCCAGCACCGCCGCGCCGCCCACGCCGATCGCGATGTCCAGCGCCAGCATCAGGGCGTGGCGCGGTACCGGCGACTCGGGCAGGCCGAACCAGGCGCCGGTCACGACAAGACCGATTGCCGCCACCAGCGCGAACGTCAGCGGTGCGGCGGCCCGGACGAGGAACGGGGCAAAGCGCTCGGCCATCGCACCGACGCGGTCGCGGCCAATGGCCACGGCCAGCAGGATCATCATGGCGCCGAGCACGACGCCGCCCTGGAATCCGCCGCCAGGAATCGTATCGCCCGAGATCATCACGAACGCCGCGAACGCCGCCATGAACGGGGCCAGCAGCCGGACGACGAAAGCGACCACCGGGCTGGGCGGCAGCCCGGCAGGGCGCGACCGCGGAGCCGGCTCCGCCCGGGGCGCTCCGGCCCGCACGACCAGCACCGCCAGCAGGGCCGAGAAGATCACCAGCACTTCGCCGAAGGTGTCGAGGCCGCGGTAGTTGAGCAGCACCGCGGTAACGAGGTTGGCCGCACCCGCCGCCTCCGCGCCGCCAGCCACGTATTCGGCCGAGACATGCCGCTGCGCGGGGCTGTCCGCCGCACCGGGCGGCGGGAGTTGGAGCAGGCCGGCCAGCATCGCCAGCGCGACCAGCCCGACCAGCAGCCCGATGCCGGCGTGCTTCATCGGCGCCTCCGGTCGGGCTTCTCTTCCCGGCCGACGCGTGCGATGGTGTAGAGGAACAGGGCCACGGTAACGCCGGCGCCGACGGCCGCCTCGGTCATCGCCACGTCCGGCGCGCCGCGATGCACCCAGAGCAGGCAGAGGAACAGGCTGTAGACCGAAAAAAGGATCGAGGCGCGGACCAGGTCGCGCGTGCGGGCAATGGCCAGCACGCAGGTGACCATGAGCAACAGCACCGCGACATCGAACAGTTCAGTCGCCGTCATCGTCGGACTCCCGGGTCCACGGACGGACCCCGGCGTGCCAGGCCGCCCGCGTCAGTGCGTGACCGGCCGTCGGGCTCGCGACCAGCACCAGCGCGATCAGCGCGAGGATGCGCAGCGCGTCGCCGGCCGCTCCGGCGAGCATGGCCAGTCCCAGCAGCGTCAACCCGGCGCCCAGCGCGTCGCACTTGGTCGCCGCGTGCGCGCGGCAATAGAGGTCGGGCAGCCGCAACAGTCCCAGCGTGCCGAAACCGAGAAAGCCCAGGCCGGCGAGCAACACCAGGCCGGCGGCGACATCGACGGGGCCCGCGCTCATCCGCCGCGCTCCCCGTATTGCAGCCGGCCGGTCTCGACCAGCCGACCCGCGACCAGCGTCAGCGTGAAACCCAGCAACGCGTAGACGATGGCCACGTCCAGCCAGAACCCCTGTTCGAGCAGCACGGCGAGCAGCGCCAGCACGACCATCGTGTTGGTCGCGATCACGTTGACGCCGAGGATGCGATCGGCCAGCGTCGGCCCGGCCAGCACGCGCCACAGGCAGGCGAGCGAATTGATCAGCAGGAAGAACACCGCAGCCCAAAGCAGCGCGTTCATCGTTCCGCTCCCGGTTCGAACACGCGCCGGATCTCGCGCTCGGCCTCGCCGGAACGAAGCGACTCGGCAAAGTCCGGATCCAGGCAGTGGATGGTCAGCTCGTCGTCGCGTAGGTCGACGCAGTGCGTGCCCGGCGTCAGCGTGATGGAGTTGGCCAGGGCGACCCGGGCCGCATCGCCCTGCAGCGACGTCGTGTAGGTGAACACCCGCGGCCGTAGCCGCATCCGGCGTCGCACGAGAATGGCGATGAGCTGCAGCGCGGCGGGAACGATCGCGCGCAGCAGTTCGACCAGGTGGAAGGCCAGCCGGGGAAGCTGGCGCGTGCGCAGTCCCGGATCGCTGCCCGGCCAGAGCGCGCGCACGGCCCAGAGACCGAGCGCGGCGGCGACGACGATGCCCCACGCGAGATCGGAGGCGCCGGCCGGCACGGCGAGCACCAGCCAGAACGCGAGAACGGCCAGGGTCGAACGCAACCAACGCATGGACTGCCTCCCGTCACGGCGTGCCGGAGGCCGAGGCCCGAAAAACGGTTCGGATCGCGACGGCGGAATCCGCCGGCCGGCACCCGTTTCAATGACAACCCATGCTATCGGAGAATCGCTGCCCGGCACCCGACCGAGGTCAAGTCCGGCGCGACTCGCGATTCAGTCGCCCGGGGCGGCGAGCTCCAGCGCGTGGAACATCGCGCCCTGGTTGTCCTGGCAGACGATGAGCTTTCCGGCCGCGGTGTCGAACGGTCCGTGGTGCACGGTGCCCCCCAGGGCATGCACACGCTCGGCGGCCTCCTCGGCATTCTCGACGGCGAAATAGACCATCCAGTGCGGCCGTATGTCGCCCCAGTCCCGGGTCATCTGCAGGATGCCGCCGTTCGAGCGCCCGGCGTTCTCGATGATCCGGTACGGTGCCGGTGAGTGCGGGTTCGCGTAGCCGGCCCATCCCAGCAGTTCAGCGTAGAAGCCGATGGAGCCGTCGAGATCGGGCGTTGCCAGCTCGTTCCAGCAGAACGTCCCGGGCACCTTGACCGCGTCGGCGCCCGGTTCGAGGCCGGCTTCCCAGAACGCCACCCCCGCTCCGGCGGGGTCGTCGATGAACGCGATCCGCCCGGCTTCAGAGATGGTCGTCGCCGGCACCCGCACGGTCGCGCCGAGCCCTTCGGCGGCCTGGACCACGGCGTCGGCGTCGTCGACCCGGATGTAGCTCACCCAGACCGATGGCGAGTCGTTGGCCCGCATTTCCTCGCTCATTCGCCCCATCCCGGCGACCAGCAGTCCGTCCAGGGCGAAGCGTTCGTACGGTCCGGCGTCGGCCGCGCGCCCCGCGAACTCGCCGGTCCAGCCGAACAGCCCGGAATAGAACACGCGCGCGGCATCGGGATCGCGCGCATTCAGGTCCACGCGGCAGAAATCGCCGTGGCGGAAGACCGGAGGACCGGGTTCGCTCATCCGAGGTGGCTCGATCGCGGCGATCCCTCTTCGCCGGCCGGTTCCCAGAGTTCGATCTTGACGCCGTTGGGGTCGAGGATCCACGCGAACTTCCCGTACTCGTGTTCCTCCGGTTCTCCGATCAGCTCGATGCCCGCGCGCCGCAACTGCTCGATCATCGCGTCGAGGTCGTCGACGCGGAAGTTCATCATGAACGGCTGACCGGAGGGCTGCATGTACTCGGTGTCGGCCGGAAACGGCGACCATTCGGTGCGCCCGACGTGCTCGGGATCCTCGAGGTAGCGCCAGTGCAGCGACCAGCCGCCCCAGTCGTTGAACGGCACCCCGAGGTGGCCGGCGTACCATTCGCGGGTCGCGTCCATGTCGTCGCACTTGAAGAACACGCCGCCAAGACCGGTCACTCGCGCCATGCTTCGCCTCCTGCGGAACGGGGTTTCGTCACTATAGGGCGGCATCGCTCCGAACGCCAGAGACCGCGTGCGTTCAGCGGTCGAGGATTTCGGACAGCGCGTCTTCCAGCGTTCCGTAGCGGAACTCGAAACCCGCATGCTGCAGCCGCTTCGGCAGCATCTTCGCACCGGTCAGCAGCATCCGCGACATCTCGCCGAACGCGACCTTGAGCGCGGCCTTCGGCGCAGGCAGGAAGGTGGGGCGGTTCAGGCATCTGGCCAGCGTCTTCGTGAACTCGGCGTTGGTCACCGGGTTCGGCGCCGACGCGTTGTACGGACCCTTGCAGTCGTCGTTGTCGAGCAGGAACTCGATGATCCGGACCATGTCCTCGCGGTGGATCCACGGCATGTACTGGCTGCCGTCGCCGAGCTTGCTGCCGAGCCCGAACTTGAACGCCGGCAGCATCTTCTTCAGCATCCCGCCGTCCCTGTCCAGCACGAGACCGATCCTCGGAATCGCGACCCGGACGCCGTGCTCGGCGGCCTTTT
>JBPRGD010000405.1:0-2465 GCA_051428125.1 Candidatus Wenzhouxiangella sp. M2_3B_020 | reverse complement strand
GCCAAGGAACGCGTGTTCTCGTTCCGCGACCGCCAGCAGCGCTGGGACCCCAAGAATCAGCGTCCCGAGTTGTGGAACGTCTTCAACGGCCGCGTGCATTCCGGCGAAAGCATCCGCGTGTTCCCGCTGTCGAACTGGACCGAACTCGACGTCTGGCAGTACATCGATCTCGAGGGCATCGACGTCGTGCCGCTGTATTTCGCCGCCGAACGGCCCACGGTGCAGCGCGACGGCCTGACCATCATGGTCGACGACGACCGGCTGCCGATGGAGGAAGGCGAGCAGCCCGAGGTCCGGCGCATCCGCTTTCGCACGCTGGGCTGCTACCCGCTGACCGGCGCGGTCGAGTCGTCGGCCACGACGCTGCCGGAAATCATCCGCGAGATGCTGCTGGCGCGTTCTTCGGAGCGGCAGGGGCGGGCGATCGACCACGATTCGTCGGCGTCGATGGAACAGAAGAAACAGCAGGGGTATTTCTGATGCTCGACGAGAACTTCGACATCCACGACTACCTCGAGCAGCACCGCAACAAGGAGCTGCTGCGCTTCATCACCTGCGGCTCGGTCGACGACGGCAAGTCGACGCTGATCGGGCGCCTGCTGTTCGACACCAAGCAGGTGTTCGAGGACCAGCTCGCCGCGGTGGGCCGCGACTCGCGCAAGTATGGCACCACCGGCGAGGCGCCCGACCTGGCACTGCTCGTCGACGGCCTGCAGGCCGAGCGCGAGCAGGGCATCACCATCGACGTCGCATACCGCTACTTCACGACGGAGAAGCGCAAATTCATCATCGCAGATACGCCGGGCCACGAGCAGTACACGCGCAACATGGTCACGGGTGCCTCGACGGCGGATCTCGCCATCGTACTCGTCGATGCGCGCAACGGGCTGCAGGTACAGACCCGGCGCCACAGCTACCTGGTGCACCTTCTCGGCATCCGCCACGTGGTGGTGGCCGTCAACAAGATGGATGCCGTCGGCTACGAGCAATCCGTGTTCGACGAAATCCGTGACGATTACGCCGCGTTCGCCAACCGGCTGGGCATCGAGCACTTCGAATGCGTGCCGGTGTGCGCGCTGAACGGCGCCAACGTCACGCGTGCGTCCGACGAGATGGACTGGTACGACGGCCCGACCATCCTCGACCTGCTGGAGAATACCGAGGTGCACGCGCACGATGCCGAACGGCCGATGCGCTTTCCGGTGCAGTACGTCAACCGGACCCGCTCGGATTTCCGCGGCTTCTGCGGCATGCTGGTCAGCGGAGAGGTCGCCGTCGGCGACGAGGTCGTCGCGCTGCCATCCGGGCGCCGCAGCACGGTTGCCGAAATCATCCGCTACGAGGGCACGCAGGAGCGTGCGTTCGCCGGAGAGGCGATCACGCTGACGCTGTCCGACGAGATCGACGTCAGTCGCGGCGATGTTCTCGTTCACGCCGACTCCCTGCCCCGCGTCTCGGAGCTGTTCGACGCGCGCGTGGTCTGGATGAACGACCGGCCGTTGCTGCCGGGCCGACAGTACAACCTCAAGCTGGCCACCAGCGAGGTCCCGGCGACGCCCGAGACCATACATCACCGGATCGACGTCAATACGCTGGAGCATCATCCGGCCGACGAGCTAGAGCTCAACGAGATCGGCTATTGCCGGATCCGGACAAGCCGCGCACTGGCGTTCGACGGATACGATTCCGTTCCCGACACCGGCAGCTTCATCCTGATCGACCGTGTCAGCAACCTCACCGTGGGCGCCGGCATGATCGTCCGTCCGGTCACCGACCAGCTCACCGACAAGTCCTCCAACGTCGTCTGGCACGCCCAGACGGTGGACAAGGGGTCCCGGGCTCGCCAGAAGTCCCAGAAGCCGGCGGTGCTCTGGTTCACCGGCTTGTCCGGGGCCGGCAAGTCGACGGTGGCCAACGCGCTGGAAAAGGCATTGTTCCAGCGCGGCCATCACAGCTATCTCCTCGACGGCGACAACGTGCGCCACGGGCTCAACCGCGATCTCGGCTTCAGCGACGACGATCGGGTCGAAAACATCCGGCGTATCGGCGAGGTGGCGCGCCTGATGGCCGACGCCGGGCTGGTGGTCCTGACCGCCTTCATTTCACCGTTCCGGGCCGACCGTGCGATGGTCCGCGAGCTGATGGAAGACGGTGAATTCATCGAGATCCACGTGGATGCGCCGCTGGACGTATGCGAAACCCGCGATCCCAAGGGCTTGTATGCCAAGGCCCGGGCCGGTGTCATCCGCAACTTCACCGGCATCGATTCGCCCTACGAGCCGCCGGAGGATCCGGAAATCGTCGTCGATACCTCGGCGATGAGCGTCGACGAATGCGTCGAGGAACTGCTTGCCTATCTCAAGCGCCGCGGCATCCTGATCGGGTAAGAACCGACGGGGCCAGGGTTTCCGGAAATTCGCAGGTCGCAGGTTGCGGGGAGCCCCTTCGACTTCGAGGAACTGGCC
>JBPRGD010000404.1:0-9538 GCA_051428125.1 Candidatus Wenzhouxiangella sp. M2_3B_020 | reverse complement strand
GGTGTAGACGAGCACGATCACCGGAAACAGCCCGACCGAGAACAGCGTTGGCCAGTGCACTACGCCCTCGCCGAACAGGGCAACGAACAAGCCTGTGTACTGCGGGTGTCGGACATAGGCATAAAGTCCGTCGGTGACCAGCCTGTCTTCCTTGCGTGCCCGGTATACCTGACGCCATCCCTGGATGAACAGACCGATGCCGATAAACGCAAGACCGTAGCCAAGCAGCATCGAGACGAGCATGCCGGTCTCGCCCAGTCCCACCAGCGTCGACCACAAGCTGGCGCTGACGTACTCGCTGTCGAGACCGAAGAAACGCACAAGAAGATAAATGGTGAGCGGAAAGCCGTACATCTCCGCGTACAACGCGATAATGAAGGCTTGCACTACCCCGGCACCGGCCCATTCCCGCCAGTTCTTAGGTGCGAAATAGCGGTAGAAGAACCACGACACCAGCACGATGAAGATCAGCGCGATGCCCCATGCACCGGCATGGTTGAACGACTCGTTCATGACTCAATCTCCCTGCCCTTGCGGGCGGTTGGCGGCACAGGCCTGTGTTCGAAGGGCGCCATCCACCCGTGTGCCGCGTCCCGACGACGGCCGCCGCAATCGCGATGCGACGGGGCGTCTCGAGCCCGGTTCATGAGTGTCATCCTGGCTTCTTTCCATGCTGGTGGCCGTGCCGAAGGTATTTCTGTGGTTCGGCCTCGAACGCCTCCCGGCAGCCCGTGGAGCAGAAATAATAGTACTTGCCGGCGTAAGTCAACAGGTCGATCGCGCTTTTGTGACTGACCTCCATGCCACAGACCGGATCCTTGTGCACAGATACTTCTGGTTTTCGTTTCATGGCGAATCCTTGTACGTTGAGAGTGCGCCCGGATCTTGCTCTACGGGAGTCTATCAAAACTCCAGCGGGTATGGACCAGCTACCGCGGGTATGGACCACAATCGTGGCAAAAGTTTTCCCGAGTGTGGAGTAAGCGCTTCTGCATTGATCGCTCGGCGGACGCGCAGCACGCGGTGATAACGGTTTGCCCTGTCCGTGCTGGTTGTAACGCTTGACATGCAATCACCGGGCACAGCCAACAGTTGCACTACGTATGCAGCTCACGGCCGTGCCGGCACCAGACACAAGCGCAATCGACGTGATCGCAACTCGCATCCCTGCGCTGACTTCTGAAACGCCAGCGCGCCAACGGCGCCAGTAAGGATTTGAAAGAGGAAGGCCGGTAGAAGCGGTGCAATATTTCGCGCGCATCGGCGCGCTTTTCCTGGCGCCGCAACCACCAGCGATAACCGCGGTTGCTCAGCAAGCCGTACAGGGCACGGTTAACCACCGCCGCCGTCAATAGTCCGCCCAGTGCCTGCCGCCACATTCTGTCGTAGTCGCTGCCTTGCAGCAGACTGCGCGCGGCCAGCACCCCGGAGGTGATGGCCGCACGCATCCCGAAACCCCACAGGGTGTCCTGGAAGCCGGCCTGCTCGCCCACCACGGGATGCACTCCGGAGCGCGCCGTCTCGGGGATGCGGAAATTGCCCACTCCGCCATGCGGACTGGGATTGATCATCTCCAGCCCGACCAGGCGCTCAAACGCCGCAACGGTGCGCTCCACATACAGGGCTTCGTGCTTGAAGCCGGTGAACATGCAGCTCTTGACCGTGCCCTTGCCGCCCATGACCAGCAGGTAGGCGTACCCTTGCGGCGCGAGATCGTTGTCGCAGATCGCCCAGAAGCCATCCCGCATAGGTGTATCGAAGTGGTAACCGACGGCGATGGCATCGGCGGCCTTCGGGCCGGTGGCCAGGATGGCGGGGCCGCGCACATGTGGCAGCCGGCTATTGAAGCGCACTTCCACGCCCAGTTCTTTGGCTTGGCGCAGCAGCGCTGTATCCAGCGTATCCGGTCCGGGGCCGCGTTCCACCATGTAGAACAACGGCTCCTGACTGTTTATAGCATAGGGCAAACCCCAGCCATCGAAGGCAGTGCCCTGGCGGCAGGGGAGCCGTTTGAAGTCGGTGGCAATTCCGAGATCCCGCAATGCGTCCAGCGCGTCGTGCCGGGTCGTCCAGTTCTCCAGCCCCTGCAGGTCGCGGCCGAAGCGGTAGCCCACAACGGATCGCGCCTCGTGCACGACCACCGACCGCCCCGCGCGCGCCAGGGTGATCGCCGCCGCCAGCCCTGCCGGCCCGGCCCCGGCAATTTCGATGGCGGTCTTGTCGATCATGGCTGCCTCCTTTCCAGATCCCGGCCCTTTGGGCTGACACATGCACAAGCCCTACCATATTCTGCTCTCTTGGCGCTTGTCGTGGCAGGGAGTCATTAGACGGATGACATGACACCAGCACCGACAACGCAGCCCATGGACGCCGAGGGACGCACAGAATGAGGTAATACGCATGTGCTACCCTAATTCCTGTATGCGTTCCCGAACGCGTCACTCGCTGCCGGCGCCAAGCAGGTCCCGAAATCCTGTTTGCGCGGTTGATGGCCCCGGAGGCCACTCAGTGCAAACGCGAGGAACCAGCCGTGAAAAGGCCATTTTTGATACTGCTGACCTTATCAATCGTCCCACTGGCCAGTGCCGACGGCCCGGACGCACCCCCCAGTGGTGCCCAGCTGGTAGATGGTATGGAGGACACGCTCTGGGCCGATAGCAACCACGGCCGCTTCGTTATGCGCATCGAAACCGAATACTGGACCCGGGAGCTGGAGCTGGAAGCCTGGATGGCCCGCCCTGAAAAGACCCTGATCCGCATTCATGCACCCAGGAAGGAGACTGGCATCGGTTCGTTGCGCATCGGCGATGCCATGTGGAATTACCTGCCCAAGGTGGACCGCACCATCAAGATCCCGCCGTCGATGATGCTCCAGCCCTGGATGGGTTCCAACTTCAGCAACGACGACCTGGTCAAGGAAAGCTCCTTCGTGGACGACTACCGCCACGAGGTCACCGCGAGCGAGGCGAAGGACGGCGTCACTATCTTCCAGGTCGTCTCCAGGCCCCGGCCTGACGCCCCGGTCGTCTGGAGCCGCCTGGAGTTTCAGATCCGGGAAGATTACATTCCCGTGGCCATGACCTATTTCGGGGAACGCGACCAGGCGATCAAGCGCCTGACTTACAGCGCCATCGAGACCATGGGCGGGCGGCGCATTCCCACGCGCTGGACCATGGTGGATGCCGAAGATCGCGAATCCCGGACCGTCATCGAGATCGAGTCCATTGAGTTCGATATCCCGCTGGAAGACGGCCTGTTTACCCTGCGACGCCTGCGCAACCCACAATAGGGACCCGTCATGGCCATCGTGAATATCGAGCACACGTCACGCATCTACCGCCAGAACAGCGTCTCCGTAAAGGCTCTGGACGATGTTTCCGTAACCATTGAGGCTGGTGAGTTCACCACCCTGGTAGGCCCGTCCGGGTCCGGCAAGACCACCCTGCTCAATCAGATCGGCGCCCTGGACGAGCCGAGCTTTGGCCGCATCCGGATCGACGGGCAGGAAATCACCGGTCTGAACCGCAAGAAGCGCACCGTCCTGCGCCTGTGGAAGATCGGCTTCGTGTTCCAGGAATACAACCTGATCGGCGTGCTTTCCGCCCAGGAGAACGTGGAATACGTGCTGATGTTGCGCGCTGTGCCGTTCCGGGAGCGCCGCCAGCAGGCCCGCCGGATTCTCGCCGAGGTGGGCCTGGAAGGTCTGGAGACCCGTTTGCCCGCGGAACTGTCCGGCGGCCAGCAACAGCGGGTGGCCGTGGCCCGGGCCATTGTGAGCAGGCCGGTTATCGTCCTGGCCGACGAGCCCACCGCCAACCTCGACTCCAAAACCGGCGCCGCCTTGTTGGACATGATGCGCCGGATGAACGAAGAGCACGGTGTGACTTTCGTCTTCTCCACCCACGACCCCATGGTGATGGAGCGGGCCCGGCGCGTGATCCATCTCAAGGATGGCCGTATCGAGCGTGAAGATCTCCGGTGACGATGGCCTGGCTGAAACTGGCCCTGGGCAATCTGCGCGCCAACCGCCGTCGCACGGGTATTACCCTGCTGTCTCTGATTGTGGGCGTAGCCGGCCTGGTGTTCCTGTGGGCTTTCATCGATGGCATCAACGCCCAGATGATCAACAACATGACCGGCTACGTGACCGGCGACCTCAAGGTACACAAGAGCGGCTTTCACGACGAGCAGGAGATGAACATCGCCCTGCCGGAGCGGTGGGGCCTGACTGGGGTCGTCTCCGGCACACTCGGTGTGAGTGCTGCCGCACCCCGGGTGACCGGTTACGCCCTGGCCAGCCTCGCCGACCAGTCCCGGTCCTTGCAGGTGATGGGGGTGAATCCGGTCCGGGAGAAGACGGTCACCCGCCTGGACCGCTCGATCATCAAGGGCCGCTACCTGCAATCGGACAACGAAATCGTCATCGGCACCGGGGCGGCGCAGGCCCTGGAGGTGGTCCTGGGTGACGAACTGGCCCTGGTGGTGCAGGCGGCGGACGGCTCCATGGGTGCCGACCGGTTCGAGGTAGTGGGGCTGTTCGAAACCGGTGTCAAGCGCATTGACAGCCGCGTCGCCCAGATTCCCCTCGACGCCGCCCAGTCCCTTTTTGCGTTTTGGGGCCGGGTCACCGAGATCGCCGCTCGGGTGGACGATCCCGACCGTCTCGATGCCGTAGCGGCTACACTCAGGCAGCAACTGTCCGGGCGCGGTGTGGAAGTGCTCGGCTGGCCGGCCGTGTTGCCCTCCCTGGTGCAGATGGTGGACTTCCACAACGCCGTCACCTACATCGTTATCTTTGTGGTGTTCGTGGTGGTGGCAGCCGGGATCATCAACACCATCCTGATGTCGGTGATGGAGCGGGGCCGTGAGTTCGGGGTCATGATGGCGGTGGGCACCTCCGGCGCACGCATCGTGCAACTGGTGGTGATGGAAACCACGCTGCTGGCGCTGTTGGGCTACGCCCTCGGCCTGCTCCTGGGGCTGGGCATCACCGCTTGGTATGCTAGCCACGGCCTCGATTTTACCGCCTATATCAAGGCCATGGACACCATGCCCGGCCTGAGCGGCATCGTCTATCCCACCACCAGCCCGGACCGTTGGGTGATCATCGGGGTGGTGGTTGTGATCGTGGCCCTGCTGTCGGCACTCGTGCCGGCATGGATTGCCAGCCGCCATACGCCGTTGGAAGCCATGGACGCCCAGCGGGGCGCCACCAACCGTCTGCGCCGGGTGCGCGCCGAGGTGATATCCAGCAACCGGGTCCTGATCTTTGCCCAGATGGCCCTGCGTTCGGTGTTCCGCAACCCGCGCCGCTCGCTGATCACTGCCTCGGCCACCGCCTTTGGCCTCGCCGCCTACCTGTTCCTGTACGGCTTTGCCGACGGCTTCTTCGAGCAGATGATCCGCAATTCCACCGAGCAGCTGAGCGGCCATGTGCAGGTGATGCGCCAGGGCCACGACGCCGACCTTTCCCCGGCCTTGCGCATCGACCGGACGGCCGGGCATTTACGGGAATTGGCCGCCAAGCCAAACGTGGAGGCCGCCGCACCGCGTGTCCTGATCCGGGCCATGGTCGCCAACTCACAGACCAGCCAGCCGGCGCAGCTGGTTGGTATCGCCCCGAAACTGGAAAAGCAGGTCACCCGGCTGGCCGATTACATGGTGCGGGGGCGCTACGTGGAGCCGGGAGGCGAGGGCGTCGTGATTGGCCAGAAGCTGGTCGATGAGCTGGAAGCCCGCCTGGGGGACAAGTTGGTGGTGACGGTCCAGCAGGAAGGCGGGGACCTGGCCTCCGGTGCCTATGTCATCGCTGGCATCTACCGCACTGGCAGCGATCTGTTCGACAGCGAGTACATCTTTACCAGTACCGAAAAGGCCCGCGGCCTGCTGGGCTTCCAGCCCGACCAGGCCTCGCGTATTGCCCTGCGGCTGGCGGATCGTACCCTGAGCAGGGCGACGGCTCGTGAGCTCAACCAAACCCTGGCCGGCCACGGCCTGGTGGCCCAGGACTGGGAAACCCTGCTGCCGGTGGTCGTGCAGATGATCGACATGAGCCAGATCGATTTCTACCTGATCCTGGCGGTGGTGTTCGTGGTGGTGGCCATCGGCGTGATGAACACCATGGTGATGTCAGTCATGGAGCGCACCCGCGAATTGGGTGTGATGCTGGCTTTGGGCACACGGGCCGGCCAGATGGTGCTGACCATCCTGTTCGAGGCGCTGTTTCTGGCCCTGTTGGGCATGGTCGCCGGCGTGGTGATCGGGACGCTGATCGTGGCCTGGTTCAACCGCACCGGCATCGACCTTTCCGCCATTGCCGGCTCCTTCGAGGCCATACCGGGGGTCACGGACAGGATCTACCCGGTGCTGATCCTCGACCACGTCTGGCTGCCCAGCGTTATGCTGTTCCTGTGCTCCGTGGTGGTGGCACTGTATCCGGCGCGGCGGGCGTCACGTCTGGACCCTGTGGAGGCGATTCGCCGTGGTTAAGGAAGGGCTGAACAAGTCTGCGTCGGCACGACGGTGCAGACTTGTTCAGAGGCTCTTTAGACGCACAATTCTTGTCAATGCCGCTGCCGCGTGCCTTGCGCTGTCCGCGACAGCAGAGGCGGACTTCAGCTACTTGGGATCGATCAAGAACCTCAGCGTCGGTTCACGTTCACTGGTAAACGACGACCCCTACTTCTCCAATCTTTCCCGCCTGCGGCTGGAGCCGCGCTTTCGCCGCGGCAACTGGACTCTGGAAGCGGCCTATGACCTGGAGGTGCTTACCGGCAGCTTCCTCGACACCCCCGAATTCGCCATCCTCAAGGAGGCCCCGGACCCGCGCTACTGGGATCTACAGGATGAGTTGCGCGAATCCGGGGATCTGGTGGCCCGCCATCAGCTCTACCGGGCTACGGTGCAGTGGAGCTCGCCGGTGGGCGACCTGCGCCTCGGGCGCCAGCAGGTCAACTGGTCCACCGCCCTGATCTGGAAC
This sequence comes from Candidatus Wenzhouxiangella sp. M2_3B_020, assembly GCA_051428125.1. Classification (GTDB taxonomy): domain Bacteria; phylum Pseudomonadota; class Gammaproteobacteria; order Xanthomonadales; family Wenzhouxiangellaceae. Next base: position 2,559 of record JBPRGD010000404.1, on the reverse strand, counting down.
CCGATGGACATCCTCAACCCCTTTGACCCACTGCAACTGGAGCCGGAGGAACGCATCGGCGTGGATGCCCTGCTGTGGGACAAGCCGTGGGGCGCCCTGGGCCGGATCAGCGCTGTCCACGCCCCGCAAAACCGGGACGACGAAGCCAGCACGGCGTTGCGGGTCAAGCGCTACATCGCCGGTGTCGATGCCGGGCTCATGGCGGGCGAGTTTGCCGGAGTCACCAAGGCCGGGCTCAGCGGAAGCGGCTCGATTGGGGGCACCGCCTGGCGCACGGAAATCGTCTGGAGTGAACGGGGCGGGGGCGACAGCGACTGGCAGGCAGTGGCCGACTTGAACTGGTCGTTCCGCAACGGTGTCAACGTGGCGGCGGAATACTTCTACAACGGTCGCCCCGTTGCGCTGCAGACCCTCAGCCCGAGCACCGTGACGACCACGGAGCCGCGCTATGCCGGGCGCCACTACACCGGCCTGTTGATATGGCAGGACATCAATCCGTTCTGGCAATATCGGGTGGTGGCCATCGGCAACGCCGATGATGCCAGCTGGGTGCTCTATCCCCGCTCCACCTGGACCCTGCCGGTGCCAGCGGAAATCTACCTCACGGTCGGCGCCCAGGTGTTTGGCGGCGATGGCGACAGCGAGTACGGACGACTCGAGCCCTTGGGATTGCTGGAGGTCCAGTGGTTCTTTTGAGTCGTCTTCCTGGCGGTACTGCCGGTCAGCCTTGAATGATGCAGCGCGTCAACTCGCCACCTGTCCGCCGCCGATGCGGCGGTGGAGCGCGTTGTAGATGGGGCAGAATACCAACCCGGCATAGACGCCGTAAAGAAAGCTTTCGATCAATCCGAGCAGGAAGCCCCACCAGGTGAGCCACTTGAATGCCGGCAGCACCTGTTCGAGGAAGGTGTGCATGTGCAGGCTTTGGGGCGTCACCAGCCCATAGATCACGCACACGCTGAAGGTGACTGCCGCAAAGAGCCCCAGCGCCCAGGTAATCAGTCTTGTATCAAGCATGTTCCGTCCTCCGTCAATGTCGATGGCCCGAGGGCCTGTCCGGGTCGCTGTCCGGTTTGTCCGGATCGCCATGTCTGTCATGCCCGCCTCCACCATGACCACCATGCCCGCCGTGGCCGAACAGGTGCATGCCCACGAACAGGATGCCGATGAGCACCCAGAACCAGTTTTCCGTCAACCATGCCATAAAGACCTCCTCAGTCCGCGACTGTACCTCATTAGTATGCATGCAATCCCCGGTCGCGTCAGCTCCAGGCGCAACCGCAAACGATGTGTTTGTAGCTCACGTCTCGTCGATGGTTCCGGAAACCCCTGCGTGCCAAGGATGCCAGTTTCGTTGAAGCGCCATCTGCTCCGCCACGGATTGCGACCTCATATCGCTCTTTATCAGGATCGTTGGCCTGGGTTGTTGCGGAAGTAGTGTAAGCCCGATGTCCATGATCCGGCATGACTAATGGAATCTTTCATGCTTCAATATTCCTGCTCTTGAAGGCAGGTGCGGACGAATGCTCGTTTCTGGACCGAGACGGCAAAGTCACAGCAAAATCAAATTTCAATTGCGTGGTGTTAACATCAACTGGCTGATTAAAATGGTCAAGGGCTCAGCTTGAAGATCAGGAATTGTAGGCATGTCCGATAAAGAATCACTCGCGTCACTGAAGCCGACTCCCAACAAGGGTCGCCGGATGCTGTTGCTGGCCGGTACCGGGGCTGTCGGCGTTGTCGGCGCCGGTTTCGCGGCCTGGCCCTTCATCGCGTCGTGGAAACCCTCGGCCCGGGCGCGGGCTTTCGGGGCTTCGGTGGAAGCTTTCATCGGCGATCTTGCGCCGGGTCAACTCATGCGACTGGAGTGGCGCGGCACCCCCATCGGCATTCTTCGCCGAACCGAGATGATGCTCGAGCACCTTCCCGAGGTCAATGATTACCTGAGCGATCCGAATTCGGCGGTCGAAACACAACAGCCGGCGTACGCCAACGGCCCGTCCCGGGCAATCCGGCCCGAATACCTGGTATTCGACATGCGCTGTACGCATCTGGGCTGCATCCCGACATACATGCCCGAGATTGGACCGACGCCATTCGAGGAGAATTGGCACGGCGGTTTCTTCTGCCCGTGCCACAAGTCAAAGTTCGACCTGGCGGGCCGGGTCTACAAGGGCGTCCCGGCGCCGACCAATCTGGTCATTCCGCCGCATCATTATGCTGACAACGAGCATGTCATCGTCGGATCGGATCCGCAGGAAGCCGCGTAAGATCGTTTTTCTGACCGGCGCGCAATCCTCCTCTCCGCCTGTCGCGACAATCGTGAGACAAGGCAGAAGTATGACCGACCGTGGGCGGTTCAGCTCATATCGAATCACTCGTCAGTTGCTCCCCGCCGCCGGGCTGTCGTGATATCCAGCGCCAATCAGGTGATAACGGGCGAGGCCCAATATCAGCGTGGGCAACAAGACCCACTGCACGAGCGGCGCCAGACCTGTCCCGAGCAGCGGTAGCGCCGGCATGCCTTCCGCGTAACTCCAGCGGTCCCAGACTTCGACG
>JBPRGD010000403.1:0-1059 GCA_051428125.1 Candidatus Wenzhouxiangella sp. M2_3B_020 | reverse complement strand
GGGAGGAAATCAACGCGCGTCCGGCTCGGGAACTGCCGGGCGTTCTCGGTCTGATGAATCGCCCCTCGCCATTCACCGAATGAAGTACCGGGCGCCGGCCCTCCTCGAATCCCGGCACGAGCTCGAAGACTTCTCATGTGTTTCGACCGAGCAGACCGACTGGCTGCGGCGGCACGCCCGCCAATCGACGGCTTCGGGAACCACGAAGGTGCTCGTCGTCACACCGACCGAAAGCGACCGGGTCGTCGCCTACTATGCATGGACGATGGCGCAGCTAGAGGTCGCGGACGCACCCCCTCGACTGCGAAAGGGCGCCGGCCGTTATCCCCAGCCGGTCGCGCTGCTCGCGCGCCTGGGTGTCGATGTGGAGCATGAGGGCAAGGGACTCGGCGCCGGGTTGTTACAAGATGTAATTCGCCGCGTCGCGGCACTCAGCGACCAGATCGGCTGCCGCGGCCTGCTGGTGCACGCCGAATCCGAACAGGCCCGCAGCTTCTACCGGTACCTGATCCCAGAATTCGAACAAAGCCCGACCGACCCGCTGCACCTGGTTCTACTGCTCAAGGACATCAAGCGCTCGCTGTAACGCGACGAGGCACGTAATCGGATGCCGGTGAGAGCGGGGCATTGCCTTCGCTCATGCGCGACTCGCGGCCGATCGCTTGGTTGGGAACGCCCTTGCGGGCCAGGGTCTTAATGGTCATGCGCACCTCCAGGGTGGTGGTCATCGGTACGCTGCTCCCGGCAGTGGACAGGGAACCAGCGTAGACAATCACGCCGAGGCGCGTAAATCTGGGTGTCGCCTTAGAGGCAGGCTAGCGCGGCGCTCTGCACCTGCTCATCGGAGAATACACGGCAGGAGAGTGAACACCAGAATCGATTTGTCATCATGACGCCATGACGCTATAATGTCCCCTTTTGGTACGCGCCAAACCACCATGTCCGACACCCCCAAACGCTCCACGGTGTACTTCGACCCACAGCTACATGCCGCCCTTCGCGTCAAGGCCGCGCACACCCAGCAGTCCCTGTCGGACCTGGTCAACCAGGCCGTACGCG
>JBPRGD010000402.1:0-1176 GCA_051428125.1 Candidatus Wenzhouxiangella sp. M2_3B_020 | reverse complement strand
CACACTACACGACTCCACAGGGTTTTCGTGCCACTGGGTTGATCCTCTTCCATGATGCGATGGCGTCGAGGGGATCGGATCGGAGGCGACTTCGGATGTAGTCGAAGCCGGTTCGGAACCAGGATCGGGCGTAGTGACCGTGGGATTTGCGCGGCGGCGCGCGGTTGCCGAGGAGGTCTGCGGCGGCGCGCCCGGCCCAAGCCAGGGCAAGCGCGACAAGGGACATGAGCAGAGCAAGCTTGCGTGGATCAGTGAGACGTGTGTCCTCGAGGTTGAGGCCTCGAGTCTTGGCATCGCCGAACAGACATTCGATCGCCCAACGCTTACGATAGGTTTCAAGGGCGGTGCGTGGCGCGACGTTGGTGACCACGATCAACCATTCTCCCGTGAGCGGCTTGGCTGCGACGTTCAGGAGTGGCCCGTTGCTGGCGGCTGCGTCCTCACGTGTGCCGAGGCGGGCGCGGAAACTCCGGCCACGGCGGGCCTGGCGCAGCCGTGCGCGCAAGGTAAGGTCGTGACCGTCCTCGGTCGTGATGCGGAGATTGTCCCTTACGCGGATAGCAAAGGGGATATCGTTTTTACTAAGGAAATCCATCCATTCTGCGCCGATAAACTCGCGATCGGCGAGCAGCAGACGGATGGTCGTCGCGGGGAAACTCGCGAGATATCGCTCCATGAGGGCGATGCGCATGTCGGTGTCGGAACACCCGCGGCCTTCGATCAGGCTCCAGACCAGGGGGACGCGGAAACGTCGGGTGACGACCGCGAGCACGAGAAAGTTCACCTCGGTCTTGCCAATCTGCCAGTTGGTGCGGTCGAGCGCGAGCAGCCATGATTTGTTCAGGCCCAACAGCCGGACCAGAAGCGGGAGCGCCCAGTCCTCGTCGAGACGGACGTGCTGGAAGAAGCGTTGCAACCGGCGGTAGGTTGACGAGGTCAGTGCCGACCCCGGCCGCTCGCAGGCAAGGTGGCTGAGGTTCACGCTGCGCGCGCTGACCATGCCGATGACGATCATGCAAAGCGTATCCAGACGGCTCTTGCTCAAGTCGAGATCTGGACGCAGAATTTTTGTGAGGGCGGAGATGGCATGGGTAAGCATCGGACGTTTCCTTGGTCGGAGTCGTCCAGTTGAATCCATCCAGCCGCCCTCAGCCAGCCCCTCTGTCGTGTAGTGTG
>JBPRGD010000401.1:0-2028 GCA_051428125.1 Candidatus Wenzhouxiangella sp. M2_3B_020 | reverse complement strand
CTCCTGATCACCGGACTCAGCCTGTTGTTCGGACGTGCCGTGCTGATCCCGTTGCTGGGCGCGGAGGGCTTTTCGGCATGGGCCATCACCGCCAAGTACATCCACAACTTCACCGGCCCGGTTTTTGCCGTCACGCTGGTGCTGCTGGTGTTGTCGATGCTTCGCGACAACCTTCCGTCCAAGGTCGACGTCGACTGGTTTCTCAAGGGCGGGTTCGCCGGCAAGCACGTGCCCACCGGCAAACTCAATGCGGGTGAGAAACTCTGGTTCTGGTTCAACGCGGTCGGGGGACTGGTCGTTGCCGTCTCCGGCGTCGTGTTGATCCTTCCCAATATCTTCGAAGCCCGTTCGACGATGCAGCTCGCACTGCTCGTGCACGCCGGCCTGGCCCTGCTGTACATCGGCGGCAGCTTCGTTCACATGTACATGGGCACGCTTGGCGCACGGGGCGCACTGGATGCCATCACGAAAGGCCATGTGAGCTCTGAATGGGCCGAGCAGCATCACGATCTCTGGTACCACGAAGTCAAGAAGGACGGCGAGGAATTCGTGTCCGACGAGGATGACGCCAGAAGCAATCGCGAGATGCCGGCTACTGGCTCGGGTTCTACGGCCTGATCACGACCGCCGGGAATATCAAGACTCGTCGCCGTCCAGTCGCGGCAGACCGAAGAAGCGCCGGATCGAGATAGTCCGGCGCTTTCCATCGAGATCGAGTTGCAAGCGACCAAGTGAATCCAACTCGGCCAGCGATCCTGCAAGTTTCTCGTCTTTTTCGATGACCAGCGCAATGGGCGTCCCGGGCGGATCGCTGCGGCTGGAGAATTCCCGCAGGATGGGCTCGATCCCTTCGTCCGCCCAGACATTCAGCCACCACAGGAACTGGCGCGTAAACTGTTCAAGCAGTTCCGCCGGGCCGATAGCCGGATTGCCACCTTCCTCGCGCAGGCAGCCGCCGTCGAATATGGCGCTCGGACGCTTGCCTACGTTGCACGCCAGGACCAGTGTGAGCCAGCCAGCCTTGCGATCTTCCCGGAGCCAAAGCCCGGCGATCTTGGTGCCGCCGACCAGCAGGTCGTTGGGCCAGCGGTAGCGGAGTTCGGTCATGGGCTCGACCAGGGCCGCGACCGCAGATCCCAGAGCGACCAGGCCGACCAGACTGATCTGGCCGGTTTCGGCCCAGTCGAAATCCGGCCTGAGTATCACGGCAGCGTACAGAGCATCCGGGGGAGATTCCCATTCCTGTCCCAGGCGACCAACCCCGATCGTCTGATTCGTCGTCCACACAAGCGTGCCCTCGGGGGCGCCCGATTGCGCAAGCGTCAGTGCGGCTTCGGCCAGATTGTCGGCGGTTTCCAGATGAACCGGTTCATATACCGACGGTAGCTCTGGACCTTTGGTCTCGATGGAGGCCATCAGTGTCGGGTCGCCGGGGCGCTTTCGTCGAACTGCGCCATCAGCTTGCGCAGCTTCTGAATCGGCGCCGACAGCATGTTCAACGTGTCGTCGCTGGCCGCAAGTGCCTCACGGATCAGCTCACGGGCTTCATCGTGGTGCACGGATCCAAGTTGTATGCCTGCCAGCAACGCGACCACCTCCAGGTAAGCTGTTCCGGTCCTGCCGGAGCGTGCTTCGGTTCGTTCAACCAGGTGGGCAAGCAGAGGCTCGGCCATTTCCGGTTTGCCGCCATCGACATACAGGCGTGCGAGCTCGGTCAGTGCGCCCAGCGTATGCGGATGGTCGGCTCCCAGCAACTCTCGCCATAGCTCGATATCGGATCGATACAGCGCTTCTGCTTCACCCCAGGCGCCGCGGTCGCGAAGAACGCCTGCAAGGTTCAAAAGGGTAGTTGCAAAGGCTGGACTTTTTTCCCCGGCGACTTCGTTCCCGGGTCGGGCGGCTGCTCGAACGCGAAGGCTTGCTGGAGCGCGACACCGAGCAACTCGACCTGGGCGAAGCGCTCGACCCCGACGACCCGATGCCGGATCTGGCCGGGCATTCCATCACCTATCGCATTGCCGTCGGCCC
>JBPRGD010000400.1:0-1168 GCA_051428125.1 Candidatus Wenzhouxiangella sp. M2_3B_020 | reverse complement strand
CGATGGAAGCCGGGAGTACCTGACGAGGCCGAGCCAACCTTCGGGAGGCAGGTCTTTAGGGTAAGCCCTGTGACTGGCGCTAAGTCGTAACAAGGTAGCCGTACCGGAAGGTGCGGCTGGATCACCTCCTTTTAAGGAGAGGATGTGCCTGCGACTGTCAGCTTGGCTGTGATCGTCTAAATATTCCCCGGTCGGGGGCGCCCGAACGCAAAGGGGCAGCGCCGGCCACACATGGTCCGCCGGTTGGCGGATCCGGTGGTTAGTTGCCGCAGGGCAGCATGCCACGCATGGGCTTGTAGCTCAGGTGGTTAGAGCGCACGCCTGATAAGCGTGAGGTCGCAGGTTCAACTCCTGCCAAGCCCACACTGGGGGCTATAGCTCAGCTGGCTAGAGCACCTGCTTTGCAAGCAGGGGGTCCGGGGTTCGAATCCCCGTAGCTCCACACCGCGAGGGGTAGCCTCGCACCCGACAAGCATCAAGACTCACATAGCAGATACCGCGAATGTTATTTGGTATTTGAGTTTTGAGATTTTATGGAAGTGCCGCACCGGCGGTTGTTGTTGAGGGCGGGTCATGTTGTCGTAACGGCAGCGGGCTCAACCGACAGACAACCCACGCTGTGCGTGTGTTCTTTTAGATATTGCATAGCTGTAGTTCCGTGAGGGCGGGTCCGATTTTATGCGGGCTGTCGGCCGGTAACGCGAACAACCAGGCTGTGCCTGTTCTTTGACATAGTGAAGCTGATAGATTCATACGAAATAAGTAAGTAAGAACGATAATCGGCGGTTTGGCCTATACCTTTTTGGCCGGATCGTCGTGCAATCGAGCGTCATTGTTATGTGGCTTGCGGTGCAAGCCATATAAGCGAAAGTAACACAAGGGCGTATGGTGGATGCCTTGGCATCGCCGGACGATGAAGGACGTGTAAAGCTGCGAAAAGCTACGGGGAGCCGCACACAGGCGTTGATCCGTGGGTATCCGAATGGGGCAACCCCTCTGCCTTCGGGCAGAGATCCGCCAACTGGCGGAGGTCAACGGGGGGAACTGAAACATCTAAGTACCCCCAGGAAAAGAGAACAAGTCAGTGATTCCGCAAGTAGCGGCGAGCGAACGCGGAGCAGCCCAAACCTCCGGCCTACGGGCCGGGGGGGTTGTAGGGCCCACGCAA
>JBPRGD010000399.1:0-9089 GCA_051428125.1 Candidatus Wenzhouxiangella sp. M2_3B_020 | reverse complement strand
CTGCTTCTCGCGCGGCAGCAGGTTGGCGCGCGTCTGGATGAGATCGATCGCGATGCCGTACTCGCGGCCGTCGATGGCCTCGCGCCAGATCACGTCGGAGTAGCTGTCCACGGGCCGCCCGAGGGTGTCGCGCAGCGTCGATGGGCCGAGGAAGGGCAGCACGAGGTAGCGCGAATCGTCCCAGCCCCAGACGGCCAGCGTCTGGCCGAAGTCCTCGTCGAAGTCAGGCGCGCCGGAACGGGTGGCGACGTCGAAGAAGCCGGCCAGGCCGAAGACGCTGTTCATCGTGAAGCGCGCCATCATGCGCACCGAGTCCGCCGGCCGTCCCTGCAGCCCCAGGTTGAGGATGGTGCGCAGCGAGATCAGGTTGTCGAAGAAGTTCGTGACCCCGGTTTCCACGGGGTCGGGCACCACGGCCTCGTAGCCGCGCGCGACGGGCCGGATGATCGCCTTGTCCAGCGACCGGTTGAACTGGTAGACGTTGCGGTTGAACGGCTCCCACGGGTCGGCCGGGTCGCGTTCGTCCGGCGGCGGGGCCTCGGTCGTGGCGCATGCCGTGGCCAGCGCGGCCAGCAGCGCGATCAGGAGTTTCCTGGCGTTCATTCGTTCTTCCATCCCAGCATTTCGTCGACCTGGCTCAGGCCGGCCAGCGTACGCAGCGATTCCGGGGGATTGGCGAAGCGGATGCTGTTTCCGGCTCCACGGGCCCAGGACTGCCACTCGAGCAGCAGCGCCACCGCACTCGAATCGGCGGCCTCGAGATCCGCAAGGTCGATGGTTGCAGGCGGGCTGTCGTCACGCCAGTTCTTTCGCTGCTCGTAGACGTGGGGCACCTCGTCGACGGTCAGTCGGCCCTCGAGCCGCACGGTCTGCTCGTCGTCATCCGCCATCGGCCTCGACCTCGATCTCGCCGGCTCGCAGCTTCTCCAGCGTCGCATCGAAGCCCTCGCGTTCGATCTGCTCGCCGATCTGGTTGCGGAACGTGGCGACGTAGGAAATGCCCTCGACGATGACGTCGAAGATCTTCCAACCCTCGTCGGTCTTGTGGAACACGTAGTCGACCGGTGCCTGCTCGCCGGTGTCCATCCGGACCCGAGTCTTGACCTGCGTCATCCGCTCGGTGTTGTTGCCGGCAAGCGGGAGAATCTCGACCTGGTCGCGTGTCTCGAAGTCCAGCAGGCCGTCGGCGTAGCGGCGCACGAGCAGGTCGGCGAGCGCGTCGGAGAACTGCCGGATCTTCTCTTCTTCCATGCCGCGGGACTTGCGCCCGAGGACCAGCCGGCCGGAGTAGATCTTGTCGATCTTGGGCAGCAGGATGTCCCGGATGTCGTCCTGCAGGGACGACGGATTCTCCCGGTATTTCTCGCGGTTGGCTTCGACCAGCTCGAACAGCCGGTCGGTGGTGTCGCGCACGATTTCCCGCGGCCCATTCGTGTCCTGGCCGACGGCCGGAACGGCCAGGCTGGCCGCGAGCAGCAGTGCGGCAATCGTCGTCAGCGTCTTCATTCGCTTTCCTCGTCGGAATTGAACAGGTAGCGGCCGATGAGCTTCTCGATCTGCACGGCCGAATTGGTGATCAGTATGCGGTCGCCGTCGGACAGCGAATCCGGAGCGCCGCCGGGCTCGAGACCCACGTACTGGTCGCCGAGCAGGCCGGACGTGAGAACCGATGCCGACGTGTCGGACGGCAGGGTGTCGTAGGCCTGGTCGATGCTCATGACGACGCGAGCTTCCAGCGCTTCCTCGTCGAGCGAGACGGACTTGACGCGGCCGATGGTGACGCCGGCCATGCTCACAGGCGCCTTGGGCTTGAGGCTGCCCACGTTGGAGAAGTAGGCGTTGATCTCGTAGGTCTGGTCGCTTTCCAGTCCCGCGCTGTCGGTGGCCTCCACGGCCAGGAAGATCAGCGCGGCCACGCCGAGCAGCAGGAAGATGCCTGCGGCGATTTCAACTTGGTTCGATGATTTCATGTCGAATCCGTCCGTGAATTCACAACATCAGTGCCGAGAGCACGAAGTCCAGCAGCAGTACCGCGATCGCCGTGGCGATCACGGTGTGCGTCGTCGCCTTGGCGACGCCTTCGCCGGTGGGTTTCGCGGTCCAGCCGAAGAAGACCGCCAGCCAGCTCGCGATCACTCCGAACGCCACGGTCTTGATCATGCCGGCGCCGAAATCTTCCCACAGCCCGATGCTGTTCTGCATGTTGCCCCAGAACGTCACCGCATCGAGGCCGATGATGTAGATCGCGAACACGACGCCACCCAGCAGCGCCATGAAGTTGAATACCAGCGTGAGCACCGGCACCGCGATGAAGCCGGCCAGCAGCCGGGGCTGAACGATGCGCTCCATCGGGTCGATGCCCATGAGGTCCAGCGCGTCGATCTGTTCGGTGGCGCGCATCAGGCCGATCTCGGCGGCCACCGACGTGCCGGCGCGTCCCGCGAACAGGATGGCCGTGAGCACGGGACCGAGCTCCTTGAACAGCGACAGCCCGAGCACGGTGCTGACCGAGTCGCCGGCGCCGAAGCGCGTCAGCGTGTCGTAGGTCTGCAACGTAAGGACCAGGCCGACGAAAAAGCCCGACATCATGATGATGACCAGCGATCGCACGCCGATGTAGTAGACCTGGCGCAGCGTCTCGCCGGCATGGAACCAGGTGAAGCGCATGCCCGCGAGCGCGCGGAACAGGAATACGCCGGCGTCGCCGGTGCGCGCCAGCGAGCGCAGGACCCACGGCTGGTCGGCGGTACCGTTCATCGGTGATCTTCCTCTCCGAAGAGCTGCTTCTCGAAATCCGGTGCGGGGTAGTGGAACGGAACCGGTCCGTCGGGCAGCCCGTCGAGGAACTGGTCGATGATCTCGTTGCCGCCGTCGCGGAGCTGGTCCGGCAGACCGCAGGCGACGACGCGGCCGTTGGCCATGATGCAGGCGTAGTCGGCGAACTTGGACACCTCGGCCACGTCGTGCGTGATGACGAGGCTGGTGATGCCGACGACGCGGTTGATCTGGCGGATCAGCCGTCCGCTGGCCGCCAGGGAGATCGGGTCGAGGCCGGCGAACGGCTCGTCGTAGAGCATGAGATCCGGATCCAGCGCGAGCGCGCGGGCCGTGGCGACGCGGCGGACCATGCCGCCCGAGAGCTGCTGCGGATACATTCGGGCGGCGCCGCGCAGCCCGACGGCCTGTAGCTTCAGCAGCACCAGCTTCTCGACGAGTTCTTCGGGCAGGTCGGTATGTTCGCGCAGCGGCAGCGCGACATTGTCGAAGCAGGTCATGTCGGTCAGCAGCGCGCCGTTCTGGAGCAGCACGCCGATATGGCGCCGCACCCGGTTGAGCTCGTTGCGGCCCAGGTCGCAGATGTCGATGTCGCCGACGAACACCCGGCCTTCGTCCGGCTTGAGCTGACCGGTGATCAGCTTCAGCACGGTCGTCTTGCCGGATCCGCTGGGACCCATGATCGCGGTGACCTTGCCGGGCGGAACCTCGAGGTCGAATTCGTCGAGGACGACGTTGCCGCTGCGGACCATGCGAACGCCTTCGAGGCGGATCGCCGGCAGGTCCGGATTGATGATGCTGGTCGTCTCCACGTTCGTGGTGTCCCGTTGTTGTCGGAACCGCCGAAAACGGCGTTTCCCGTATTTGTCAGCAACAGACAGTCGTTGCGGACGGAAGTTTAGAAACCGTCCGCTTGAATGGCGAAGGCGGGCCCACGGCCCGTTCGGCGAAGCAGACCGCCTGGATTCTGCTTCACTTGCGTGAACGCCACCCCCCGAAGATAGATTACAGGATGTAGCGGGTCAGGTCCTCGTCGCCGGCCAGATCGCCCAGGTGCTCGTCGACGTAGGCCGCGTCGATGACGACCTTCGAGCCCGACCGGTCGGGCGCGGTATAGGAAACCTCGTCCAGCAGCCGCTCCATGACGGTGTGCAGGCGGCGAGCCCCGATGTTCTCGGTCGTCTCGTTGACCGAGTAGCTGATTTCGGCCAGCCGTCGGACCGCTTCGCCGTCGAATTCGATGTCCACGCCCTCGGTGGCCATCAGCGCGCGGTACTGCTCGGTCAGCGACGCGTCCGGCTCGGTCAGGATACGCTCGAAGTCCTCGGCCGAAAGCGCGCGCAGCTCGACACGGATGGGCAGGCGTCCCTGCAGCTCCGGAACGAGGTCCGACGGCTTGGCGAGATGGAACGCGCCGGAGGCGATGAACAGCATGTGGTCGGTGTTGACGGGCCCGTACTTGGTGTTGACGGTCGAGCCCTCGACAAGCGGCAGCAGGTCGCGCTGCACGCCCTCGCGGGACACCTCGGCGCTGGAGCCCTGCTCGGCGCGGCGGCAGACCTTGTCGATCTCGTCGATGAACACGATGCCGTTCTGCTGCGCGTTCTCCAGACCCTGCTGCTTGACCTCCTCGTCGTTGATCAGCGCCGCGGCCTCCTGCTCGATCAGGATGGGCAGGGCGTCGCGCACCTTCATCCGGCGGGTCTTCTTGCGCTCGCCGGCGACGTTGGAGAACATCTGCTGCAGCTGGCTGGTCATTTCCTCCATGCCCGGCGGCGCCATGATGTCGACGCCGATGTTCATCGAGACGTCGACGTCGACCTCGCGATCGTTGAGCTCGCCGTCGAGCAGCTTGCGCATCAGCTTGCGACGCGTCTCCGACTGGTCGTCGGACGGCTGCTCCGGGCTGTTCGCGAAGCCGGTGGCCTGGCGGCGCGGCAGCAGCAGGTCGACGACGCGTTCGCAGGCGGATTCCTCGGCGCGCGACCGTACCTCGGACATCGCCGCGTCCCGCGCCATCTTGATCGCGACCTCGGCGAGGTCGCGGACGATGGACTCCACGTCCTTGCCGACGTAGCCGACCTCGGTGAACTTCGTCGCCTCGATCTTGATGAACGGCGCCCGCGCCAGCGCGGCCAGCCGCCTGGCGATCTCGGTCTTGCCCACGCCCGTGGGGCCGATCATCAGGATGTTCTTCGGCGTGATTTCCGGGCGCAGCTTCTCGTCGACCTGCATCCGGCGCCAGCGATTTCGAAGCGCGATCGCGACGGCTCTCTTGGCGGCCGACTGGCCGATGATGTGACGGTCCAGTTCCTGGACGATCTCGCGCGGGGTCATGTTGGACATTCAGGAAATTTCCAGCGATTCGACGGTGTGTTGGTCGTTGGTGTAGATGCAGATCTCGCCGGCGACGGTCAGGGCCTCGCGCGCGACGGTCTCGGCATCGAGCTCGGTGTGGCGCAGCAGCCCCAGCGCGGCGGCCTGCGCGAACGGGCCGCCGGACCCGATCGCGATCAGCCCCTGCTCGGGCTCGATGACGTCGCCGTTGCCGGAAATGATCAGCGAGGCTTCGTGGTTGGCCACGGCCAGCAGGGCCTCCAGCCGCCTGAGCAGCCGGTCGGTCCGCCAGTCCTTGGCCAGCTCGACGGCCGAGCGCGTCAACTGGCCCGAGTGCTGTTCGAGCTTGGCTTCGAAGCGCTCGAACAGTGTGAACGCGTCCGCGGTCGCGCCGGCGAACCCGGCGATGACCTGGTTCTTGTAGAGCTTGCGCACCTTGCGGGCGTTGGCCTTCATGACGGTGTTGCCCAGCGTGACCTGGCCGTCGCCGGCGATCACGACCCGGTCACCGCGGCGAACCGAGACAATCGTCGTGCCGTGGAACTGATCCATTGAAAATCCGTGCGGGTGCCTGAATCTTTCCAGTTGGGGCCGGACGGCGCGGTCTACAAGCGCTTCGGCCCTTTCCGCCGGTCGATGCTCGGCCGGAAGCGGGATTGATACGGTCGTGCTATCGAATCCATCAAAACAATCAATTTGATTTATGGCGATGGGTCGGTATCATTCTTCACGTACCCGGCGCAATGCGCCACTGTTTCGAACCCCGAAAACCGCAACGCAAGGAGACTGACCTCATGCTGACGATTGGCGACAAGTTCCCGAATTTCAACCTCAAGGCCACCGTGGGCGCGGACGACATCGAGTCGGCGTTCACCGATATCGACAACACCACGTACTCGGACAAGTGGCTGCTGGTGTTCTTCTATCCGAAGGACTTCACGTTCGTATGCCCGACCGAGATCAAGGCCTACAGCGACCTCTCCGACGAGTTCGCCGACCGCGACTGCCAGGTCCTGGCCGCCAGCACCGACACCGAGTTCGTCCACAAGGCATGGCGCGAACACCACGAAGACCTCAAGGATCTCAAGATCCCGATGCTGGCCGACGTCAAGCGCGAGCTGTCCGGCGCACTGGGCATCCTGCACCAGGAAGAAGGTGTCGCCACCCGCGCGACGTTCCTGGTCGACCCGCAGGGCGTCATCCGCCACGTTTCGGTCACCGACATGAACGTCGGCCGCAACCCGAAGGAAACGCTGCGCATCCTGGACGCGCTGCAGTCCGACGAGCTCTGCCCCTGCAACTGGCAGAAGGGCGACGAGCACCTGCAGGCCGCCTGAGCATACCGGCCGAACGACCTGCAACGGAGACCGGCCGCCGCGTGCGGCCGGTTTCATCTCCAGCCATCGAACCCGGACCAAGGAGCTCTAATGAACATCCAGGAACTCAAGCAGCACATTCCCGATTACGCCAAGGACCTCAAGATCAACTTCGGCAACGTGCTCGATGCCGAGCAGCACGAGGCGCTGACCGAATCGCAGGTCTGGGGCGTGGCGCTGGCGACCGCGATCGCGACGCGCAACAAGCCGCTGATCGCGGCCATCGAATCGCAGTCGCGCGAGGTGCTGGAGGCCGATTACCTCAAGGCCGCCAGGTCGGCAGCGGCGATCATGGGCATGAACAACGTCTACTACCGCTTCCTGCACCTGGCCGGTAACGCCGAATACGCCAAGATGCCGGCCAAGCTTCGGATGACCGTCATCGGCAGCCCGGGCATCGACAAGGCGGATTTCGAGCTGATGAGCCTGGCCGTCTCGGCCATCAACGGCTGCGGAATGTGCATCGACAGCCACGAAAAGGTGCTGATCAAGGCCGGCGTGAGCACGCAGGCCATCCAGGACGCCGTCCGCATCGCTTCGGTCATGCACGCCGTGGGAGTGGTGCTGGAGACCGACGCAGACGTCGACCTGTCTGCCGCGGCCTGACCCGGACGGCAACGGCCCGGGTCCGCCCGGGCCACGTCACGGAAACGCCGGCTGTCTTCGGGCAGCCGGCGTTTCCTTTTCCGGGCGCTGCTACGATGCCGGGGCGCCGATCGACGCGCGGAGGCCGTCCATGGAAGTCGAACAGATCGAGATCCGGAAGCACCTAGAGGAGCACGCTCCGTTCGATGCGCTGCCCGAATCCAGGCTGGACCAGGTCGCCTCGTCGGTCGAGATCGCGTATTACCGTGCCGGCGCGCCGATTCTTTCGGCCGGTGACGAGGTCCACGACCTCTATTACGTGCGCAGCGGCGCGGTCGAGATCCGGCGCCGCGAAGGTCGGTTCCACAACCGGCTGGGCGAGGGTGAACTGTTCGGTCAGTACGCGCTGATCGGCGGCCGCGCGTCCCGTCTCTCGGTGCGCGCGATCGAGGACACGCTGATCTACTTCATTCCCGAAACCGTGTTCCGGGAACTGTTCCACGCCGAAGAGGCGTTCGCCGATTTCGTCGAGATCGAAGATCGCGTACGGCTGCGGCACACCGCCTCGGAAAACGCCGCCGGCAGCGTGCTGACGACGACGAAGGTCGGCAAGCTCGTCCGCGTCGAGCCGGTCGCGGTGACCGAGTCGACGGGCATCCGTGCCGCGGCCTCGGAGATGGCGGCCAACGGCGTATCGTCGCTGATCGTCCTGTCCGAGGCCGGCCGTTCGGGATCGTCGAGCAGGGCCCTGGCCGCATCCGGGGAATCGGAAGTCGTCGGCATCGTGACCGCCGCCGACCTCGTGTCGCGTGTGCTGGCGGCCGGGCTCGACCCCGAAACGCCGGTCGGGCGCGTCATGACGACCGACCCGGTCATCGTGGGGGCCGACGACTACCTGTTCGAGGCGTTGTTGCGGATGCTGCGCAACAACGTCGACTACCTGCCGGTCCTGGCCCGCAATCGGCTGGTCGGCGTGATCGACCTGGTCGACGTCGTCAACCTCGAAACCCGCAGCAGCCTGTTCATCGTCCGGAACATCTTCGCCAGCGACGACGTCGACGAGCTCGTCGAACTGCTGCCCGATGTCCGGGCGTGCTTCGTGCGCATGGTCAACGAAAGCGCCAATTCGCGCATGATCGGCAGCGCCGTGGCCGCGATCGGGCGCAGTTTCAAGCAGCGTCTGCTGGAGCTGGCCCATGAACGCCTTGGGCCGCCGCCGGTGCCGTATTGCTTCCTGGCGCTGGGCTCCATGGCCCGCGACGAGCAGATCATGTACAGCGACCAGGACAACGCGATGGTGCTGCACGACGATTTCGAGCCGTCCAGCCACGGCGAGTATTTCGAAGCGTTGGCGAAGTTCGTCTGCGACGGCCTGGCGCGGCTGGGATACATCTACTGCAAGGGCGGATTCATGGCCAGCAACCCGCGTTGGCGCCTGTCCCTGTCGCAATGGAAAAAGACCTTCGCCGGATGGATCGAGCAGCCCAGGCCCGAGACCCTTCTGCACAGCTCGATCTTCTTCGACCTCGACGGGGTAGCCGGCGAGACGCGCATGGCCGACGAGCTCAAGGCGTTCGTCGCCCGGCGCGCCAGCGAATCGCCACGGTTCCTCGCATGCCTGGCCCGCAACGCCCGCAACCGGACGCCGCCGCTGGGGTTCTTCCAGGATTTCGTGCTCGAAAAGAGCGGTCGCCACGCCAGCACCGTCAATCTCAAGCGACGCGGGACGGCGCCGCTGGTCGACGTGATCCGCGTCCACGCCCTGGCCAGCGCTTCGCGGGCGCAGAACTCCTTCCGGCGGCTGGAAGACGTGCGCGCGGCCGGATTCCTGACCGGCGGCATGGTCGCCGATCTGCGCGACGCGCTGGAATTCATTTCCATCGTGCGGATCCGCCACCAGTCGGCCGGCATCGAGGCCGGCGAGACGCCCAACAACAACCTGGACCCCGAAGCGCTGTCCGGCCTGGAGCGGCGCAGCCTCAAGGACGCGTTCACGGTGCTGAGCAACGCGCAGAA
>JBPRGD010000398.1:0-2937 GCA_051428125.1 Candidatus Wenzhouxiangella sp. M2_3B_020 | reverse complement strand
CCGATTGGAGCCACCTGCCTGACGGCGGGGATCCGAGCTAAGACACGTGCATAGCGACGTCCATAGCGACGTGTCTTATTCGGAGGAGCCATGCTTGGTGAGGTTCTGGGCGTTGAGCGGCGCCGGCGGTGGAGCGAGGACGAGAAGCTCAAGATCCTGTCGAAAGTCGGCGTCGACGGGGCGTCGGTGACGCAGGTCGCGCAACGCCACGAGATCACGCGCTCCCAGATCTACGGCTGGCGGCGTGATCTGAAGAAGAAGGGTCTATGGTCGCCGGATCGCGGGGCCGTTTTCCTGCCGGTGGATTTCGGCGAGGCTCAGACGCCGGCCAACGCCTCTGCGCCGGCGCCGCCAGTTCCGGTCGAGCTGCGGCTGGGCAACGGTCGCTGCCTGAGGTTCGACAGCGGCATCGGTGGAGAGGCGCTGACCCGGTTGATCCGGGCGGTGGACGCGGCGTGATCGGGCCGGGAACTGGGGTCCGGGTCTACCTCGCCTGCGGTGCCACCGACATGAGGAAGGGCATCGCGGGGCTCTCGGCCATGGCCCAGGATGTCCTGCGCCAGAAGCCCGCGAGCGGCGCGGTCTTCGCGTTCCGGGGGCGCCGAGGGGATCGCCTGAAGCTGCTTTACTGGGATGGCCAGGGCTTCTGCCTTTACTACAAGGTGCTCGAGCGCGGCCGCTTTCCTTGGCCCAGCACCGAAGGCGGCATCGCCCGGCTGACCTCGGCACAGCTGGCCATGCTCTGGGAAGGGATCGACTGGCGCCGCCCGGACTGGGGTGCGCCGCCGGCGCGCGTGGTGTAGTTTATCGTCCTGAATCCCCTTGTTTTATTGGCCATGCGCGACACGGCGTGGTATCTGTCGGCATGTCCGAAGACGCCGACAGTCTCACCAATGACCCCGCCGTTCTGAAGGCGATGATCGCCGCGCTTCAGGCGGAGAATGCGCGCATGTCGGCCACGCTTCAGGCCCATGAACAGTTGGTTCAGGCGTTGCGCCTGCGGATCGCCAAATTGCAGAAGCAGGCCTTCGGCAAGTCCTCGGAGAAGATCGAACGGGAGATCGCCCAGCTCGAGCTGGCGCTGGAAGACCTGCTGATTGCGGTCGCCGAACAGCGCAGTGAACCGGCTGGCGAAGCGGATGCCGAACCTCCCGCCGCCGATGCCGGCCCCGACGAAGTGAAGCCCCGCCGCAGACCGAGGGTCTCCGACGGGACCCCGCGGGAGCGCCGCGAGCTCGACCCCGGCACCTGCTGCCCCGAGTGCGGTGGCGACCTCCGCGTGGTCGGCGAGGATGTGAGCGAGTTGCTCGACATGGTCGCCGCGCAGATGAAGGTGATCCAGATCGCGCGGGTGAAGAAGTCCTGCCGCCGGTGCGAGCGCATTGTGCAACCCGCAGCGCCAAGCCGCCCGATCCCCGGCAGCATGGCCGGGCCGAGTCTTCTGGCGCATGTTCTGGTCTCGAAGTTCGATGACCATCTCCCGATTTACCGCCAGAGCGAGATCTACGCGCGCATGGGCGCGGACGTGCCCGACAGCACGCTGCTGGACTGGTGTGGCCGGGCAATGAAGGTGCTCGCGCCAATCATCGAGAGGATCGAGGCCGAAGTCATGGCGGCGCCCGTGCTGCATGCGGACGACACGCCCATCCGCGTCCTGGACAGGTCCCGCCGCGACCGCGGCCTCGGCAAGGGAGTCAAGCAGGGGCGGGTCTGGGCTTATGTCTCCGACCAGAGGCCCTGGGCCGGCACGGCGCCGCCCGGCGTGGTCTACCGCTTCTCACCGGACCGCAAAGGCGAGCACCCCCGGCAGCACTTGCAAGGCAGCAGCGGCATCCTCCAGGCGGACGCCTACGCGGGCTTCGGCCAGTTCTACGAGCGCCGTGCGGACGGCAGCAGCCAGTTCCGGGAAGCGGCCTGCTGGGCGCATCTGCGACGCGACTTCCACGACGTCTGGGAGGCCACGAAGTCCGAGATTGCGCGGGAGGCGCTCGACCGGATCGGGAAGCTCTACGATGTCGAACGGCAGATCGCTGGCCAGTCTGCCGAACTTCGGAAGGCCGCGCGGCAACAGCATTCCAGGCCCATGGTCGATGCCTTAAAGGTATGGGCCGAGGCTCAGCTGGCGCGCATCCCGGGCAAGGGTGATCTGGCGAAGGCCTTCCGCTACGGGCTCTCCCGCTGGCCCTCCTTCGAGCTATTCCTCGAAGATGGCCGCATCGGAATCGACAACAATCCGGCCGAGCGTGCGATGCGCCCGATAGGCATTGGCCGCCGCAACTGGCTCTTCGCCGGCTCCGACAGCGGCGGGGAGACACTGGCACGGGCCATGACCCTGATCGAGACGGCGAAGATGAGCGGGCTGGACCCGCAAGCCTGGCTTGCTGACGTCCTCGACCGCATCCACGATCACAAGATCAACCGCCTCGACGAACTGCTTCCTTGGCAATGGAAGCCGGCGGGGCAGACGCACGGCGCGGCAGCTTGATGGCTGCCACGACCTATGTCTGCACGATCAGTCACGTCGCCAGCCTGCTCGGAGAGGACCCGGAACTTCTCGAGGCCATCGTCAGCAACGACGACAACCTTTCCTACGGCAGCATTGTCACCGTTCAAACCGGTCGCGAAGAATACCTTACCGCTCTGACGGACGGGGGCATCGACGAACTTCGCGACATGCTCCTGTCCGCCCGGGTCTCCGTTGAGGAATGGCATCGCTTTCTCGAGGACTTCGTCGGCGAGCCAGACATTATCGCACGCGTCAAAGATCTGCCACTGCGGTAGCTATCGGGCGGTTACTGTTGGCCACCGTCCTGCAGCGTTTCCCGATCGAACGCGTGATCCTGGTGGCCGACCGCGGGCTCCTGAGCCTCGACAATATCGGTGCCCTGACATCCCTGGCCGAGCAAGGCGGGCGTACGCTGGAGTTCATCCTGGCCG
>JBPRGD010000397.1:0-1090 GCA_051428125.1 Candidatus Wenzhouxiangella sp. M2_3B_020 | reverse complement strand
CGAACTCCCCGCCTTCGATGGCGCCTCCATTTACGACGTCCGCTATCAGGATGCCGACGTGATCATCGCTCTCGACGATCCGGATGTAAGCGCGACACCGGTGCTCCAGGAGAGCTTCAATGTCCTCCTTACCATTCCCGTAGGTGGGATCAGTCAGACGTTCGTCCGCGGATACCAGGCTGTCGCGGCCACGGTGGACGGCTTCGACTTCACCTTCGTCAACACGCATCTGGAGGTCGGAGGGCCATCCGGTCCGGTTCAGGAGGCGCAGGCTGCAGAACTGCAAGCCGTGATCGACGCGATCGACGGGCCGGTCGTGCTGGCGGGCGATCTGAACTCGCGCGCCGATGGGTCAGGGACCGACTCGTACGAACTGCTCACCACCTCGCTGGAGGACGTCTTCGACCACCCCTCCCTCCTGCCGGAGCCGACCTGCTGTCAGAGGTCGGATCTGGAGAACGAAGACTCGGAGCTCACGTCTCGGATCGACTTCGTCCTATACGAAGGATTCGACCGCGTCCTGCGCGCCGAGACGCTGCTCGACGAGTACGGCGACCGCGTGCAGGCGAACGGCGACCTGCTCTGGCCGAGCGACCATGCCGGTGTGGCTGCGCTCCTCGTCTACAACCTGCGGCGCGCACGTCCCCACTCGTGACCGATTCTTACCCTCCGAGCAGGCCGATCTATCAGAAGGAGGCCGTGTCTGTGAGGAGGGCATAGATCACGTAGAACCAGCTCAGGAATCCGTGCAGGATCGCCCAGCCGACGGACTGGTGCGCGGTGTAAGATATGGCGACGGCGATCGCCGATCCGAGGGAGATACCGGTGGAGGCTGCCGTACTCGCGCTGCTGTTCTTGTCGCTCATCTCTGAAGCCTGTTCGTCCTGGGTCGTTCTTCTGCAATATCGCAAGTGGAAGGTCCGGGTGCGAGCCGATCCCTCCATCTCCAGGCTCCGCTGCCAGCATGCGCCAAAAGCTACAGCCCGGCGCGCCGCTTCCCCTTATCTTGCCGCCCGGTGAGTCGCTCTGCAGCACTCATTCTTGTGACCGGCGCCGCCGATCTGTATTCTGGCGCCCCCCGATGCGTCCG
>JBPRGD010000396.1:0-3350 GCA_051428125.1 Candidatus Wenzhouxiangella sp. M2_3B_020 | reverse complement strand
GGAAAGGCGATGCGGTCGGGCGGCGGCAGGCGATCCCATGAGAACAGGCCCACCTCGCGCGACTCCGGACCGGCCGCCACGGCCGGGTCGATCAAGCGTGCGCGATAGATCAGCTGTACCTGGCTGATGCGGGTAATGGCGTAGGTGCCCAGAAGCTGGTCGATCTCAAGGCGGGCCCGTGCTTCCTCCCAGGCTTCGCGCAACGCGCCGGCTTCCGGACTTTCGTTGCGTTCCAGGTAGCCGGCCGGCAGGGTCCAGTAGCCCGATCGCGGTTCGATCGCGCGTCTGCACAGGAGCACGCGATCTTGCCAGGTCGCGACGGACCCCACCACGATCTTCGGATTTTCGTAATCGACGAAACCGCAGCGATCGCAAACGGCGCGCTCGATGTCGTCGCCCTGCGGTGTACGGCGCGTGAACTGTATTTCGCTGGTCATGAAAGCAAGCCTTGTCGAGCGGTGGAACGATACGGAAAGTCAGTCGGCACGGTGACAAAAGGCCGATCAAGATCTCGTGTGGAACGCTCCACCGCCCCGGCCCGGTCCGTCCCCTGTGAAGCATCGAACGACATTGATAAGGCTGCGTACAGCCTTATTGTGATCTGATTCACAGATTTGATTCTTTTTTGTGGCTCATATATGCTCTCAGACGCCGTTCCACATCGATCCCTTCCTTTTTCGGAACGGACCCAGGGAGAGTCACGACATGTACACGAAAACTTTGTTCATCACTGCCGCAGTGCTTCTGATCCTGCCGCTGACCGCAGCGGCCCAGGACGACGAAGAGTACGTCTACGCCACCTATTTCGAGTGCGATCCGTCCATGGAATGGCTCGCCGACGGCGTGTTCGAAATGGTCCAGAAACCAGCCTACGACAAGGCCGTCGAAGACGGAGCGCTGAACGGCTTCGGCTGGCTCGTGCACCACACCGGCGGAACCTGGCGCCGCGCGCTCTGGCGCAGCGCCGACAGCGTCGACGAACTGATGGCTTCGTTCGAGGTCCTGGCGGACAACACCGACGACGAGGCGGGCAATGCCGGTGCCCAGTTCAGCAAGATCTGCAGTCGCCATGAAGACTACATCTGGCAATCCGTTGCCGGTTCGAGTTCCCCAGGTGAGGTCGAATCCGACGAGGGCGTCGGGATCTCCGTCTATTACCGGTGCGACCAGAATCGGGAAGAAAGAGCCGATGAACTCGTCACCGATACCATTGCACCGCTGTACCAGGCCCAGATCGATGCCGGAAACATCCGTTCCTGGGGATGGATGAGACACATCGTCGGTGGCGAGATCCGCCGTATCGCGACGATGCGTGCCGACGACTGGAGTTCGCTGTTCAAGGCGCGAAACGCCATCATCGAGTCAATGGGTGAAGGAGACATGTCCGACGCGGGCGAGGAATTCACCGCCATCTGCGGAAGCCACGAGGATTACCTCTGGGTCATGCCGTAAAGTAGCCGACTGCCGACCTGCACGCCGGGTCGGACTCCGACGAATGGCGGCCCCGACAATCGTGGGCCGCCGCTCCCGCCAATGGATGAGCGCACGATGAAGATGATCCCTCTCGAATTCCTTGTCTCCGGATTCCTGCTGAGCCTGCTCGCGTGCGGGGGTGCTGCCGCGGACGTCACCGTCGGCGACCGCAGCGTCGGTTGCCTCGAGGACCCCGCCTGCATCAACCGACTGCATCCCGACATACCGATGGTCGCCAGCGCCAAGCCCGGAGAGCGCATCGTGTTCAATGCCCGGGATGCCTTCGACCTGTCGCTGGATCCGGACGAGATGTCGAGCGCGAAGACCGCGCCGCGCGGAGGTTTCGGCATCGTCCACGCATTGACCGGCCCGGTGCACATCGAGGGTGCGAAAGCCGGCGATGTTCTGGCGGTGACCCTCGAAGCGCTGGATCCGGACACGGTCGGGTGGACCGAGGCCGGCCCGTTCGGCTTCGCCGGCGACCAGTTCGGCACGAACGGCCAGTTCATCGTCTGGCGCATCGACGAGGATTTTGCGACGAGCGACGCCCTGCCCGGCGTCCGGATCCCGAACGCCAGCTTTCCCGGCGTCGTGACGACGCTGCCCGGCGAGGACCTGCTCGCCGAAGCGCTGGCGCGCGAAGCCGAACTGCTGGAAGCCGGCGGTGCCGTGCTGCCGCCCGATGCCGTGGAAGCCGCGCCGGCGGCGCTCTGCGGGCCGGAAGGCACCGAGCCGTCGAAATGCCTGCGAACCATCCCGCCGCGCGAGCACGGCGGCAACATGGACATCCGCTACATCACCACGGGCACGACCGTCTACCTGCCGTGCTTCGTCGACGGCTGCGGACTCGCCGTCGGCGACTTCCACTACGCGCAGGGCGATGGCGAGGTGGCCGGCACCGCGATCGAGATGGGCGGCAAGCTGACCGTCACGACCCGGATCGTCGACGACCCCCCGGACCTCTCGCACGGCCCGCACTACGAAGGCCCGGCGTCGGTGCTCGGCATCCCGTCCGAGCGCTTCCACGCCACGACCGGGTTCCCGATCAAGGAAAAGGGCAGTGTCCCCGCAAATCTCGCCTACCTGGATTCGCCGAAGATCGCGGGCCTGGGCAACCTGTCCGCAGACATCCACCTGGCCACCAGGAACGCGCTGGCCGCGATGATCGACTACATCGTCACCGAGTACGGTTATACCCGCACGCAGGCCTACATGATCGCGAGCGTGGCCGTCGATATGCGGATCGGCCAGCTCGTCGACGTTCCCAACGTCGGTGTAACCGCGATCCTGCCGCTCGACATCTTCGTACGGCGCGACTAGCCGAATCAGCCCGGCGAGAGGAAGCGCTCGATGGCGCCGAAGTACGCGTCCGGCGCATCGAGCCAGGGATAGTGCGCGCACTGCTCGAGCCAGACCAGTTCGGAGTCCGGCAGCGCGGCATGGGTCTGCAGCGGCACGCGCTCTCCGAGCAGATCCTGGCGACCGTGCAGAATCAGTGCCGGGACCTCGAGCGTCTCGAGTTCGTCGAGCAGGTCGTATTCGATGCGCTCGAGATCCGCGTAGACCGCGGCTCGCACCGCGGGGAAGTTCGCGCCTTCGCGAGTCAGCGCCTCGACCACGAAGGGGATGTTTTCCGGGTCGTAGACGTAAGCTGCCGCCATCGCCTCGACGCGCCGGCGATTCGCCACTTCGGGCGACACGCCGGCACGCTCTGCATCGGCGTACCGATCGAAGACCGCTCTCCGCTCGGGCCCCATGTGCTTGCGAATATTCGCGCCCACGTAGCCGAGCCAGTCCCGCGTCGCCCCGCCCGAGGCCGAAAGCAGCAGATGGCTCACTCGGTCGGGATGCGCCGTCGCGTAGAGCATGGCGTACAT
>JBPRGD010000395.1:0-1047 GCA_051428125.1 Candidatus Wenzhouxiangella sp. M2_3B_020 | reverse complement strand
GAGAACGCCGGCTATGGCGGCTCCGCCGCCGGCCCGATCGCTTCGCTCATGGCCGAACAGTACCTGACGGGTAAGATCACGACCGAAAACGACCCCGGCCGGCGCCTCCAGAAGGCGCTGACCAGCAGCAGCGAACCGCTCGAAGAGAATAACTGATCAGTAGATGCATTCCTGGTACAACAAGCTGGACCTGCCCACGCTCCTCGCCTGGCTGGGGCTCATCACCATCGGTCTCGTGGCGATCTACAGCACGACGCATGGTCCGGCAGCGACGTACCTGCTCGAGAGCGTGCAGCGCAACTTCAACCGGCAGATGCTCTGGGTGAGCGTGAGCGTCATCGGGCTCGTGATCGCCCTCTTCCTGCCGGTCCGTTTCTTCCAGCAGGGCGCCTTCATCTTCTACGCCATCTCCCTCCTCCTGCTCGTGGCCGCGCTCCTCTTCGGTCGCGAGGTGAACGGCGCGAAGTCGTGGCTGCCCATCGGGCCGGTGCAGGTGCAGGTCTCCGAACTGGCGAAGGTCGGCACCGTGCTGGCCGTCGCCCGGCTGCTCTCACTTCGAAGGCCGGATTCCAACAACGTGCGCTATGCGGTGGGCGCGGTCGGGCTGCTCCTCGCGCCGGCCATCCTCATCATTATGCAGAACGATACCGGCACGGCGCTGATCTTCCTCGGCCTCGTGCCGATCATGCTCTTCTGGAGCGGCCTGCCCGTCGAGACGGTGCTGCTGATGGTCTCTCCGGCGATCGCGGGCTACTTCAGCATCGTCTCGCTGCCCGTTGCGCTCGGATTCTCGATCCTCTTCTGCCTCTTCATCTACACCCGAACCGGCGAGCGCTACATGGTGGCGCTGGCGGGGCTCTTCACCTTCGGAACGCTGGGCGCGGTCAACTTCGCGCTGCAGTCGGTTTTCCAGGACTACCAGGTGGCGCGCATACTCTCCTTCACCAATCCGGAAGCGTACAGCCAGGGCGTCGGCTGGCACCTCGTGCAGTCACGGGCCGCCCTCAGCGGCGGCGGCCTCTTCGGAAAGGGCTTCATGGAAGGCCC
>JBPRGD010000394.1:0-3947 GCA_051428125.1 Candidatus Wenzhouxiangella sp. M2_3B_020 | reverse complement strand
TGGATGCTCGAGGAGCTGGGCTGCGATTACGAGATCAGCTATTACGAGCGCGATGACGAAACCCGGCTTGCGCCGGAGCAGCTCAAGGAGGTGCATCCTCTGGGCAAGGCGCCGGTGGTCACCGACGGCGACCGGACGCTGGCCGAGTCGGCGACCATCCTGGAATACCTCGCGCGCAACTACGGCGATTCTCGGTGGGCACCGGCCACTGACGACGCCCGCTACTGGGACTTCCACTACTGGATGCACTACGCCGAAGGCTCGCTGATGCCGCCGCTGCTGCTCAAGCTCGTGTTCTCGCGGCTGCGCGAACCTCCGGTCCCGTTCTTCATCCGGCCGCTGACCGGAAAGATCGCCGACCAGGTCGATCGAGCGTTCACCGACCGGCAGATCGAGACGCATTTCAGCTACGTCGACGGGTTCCTCTCCGAACACCCCTGGTTCGCCGGCGACGACATCTCGGCGGCCGACATCCAGATGAGCTTTCCGATGGAGGCGGCGATGTCCCAGGGCACGATCACCCGTGCCGACTATCCGCACGTCGCGGTCTGGCTGGAGAAGATCCACGCGCGGCCGGCATACCGCCGCGCGCTGGAAGCGGGCGGCGAATACGCCTACGGCCCGGCCGAGGAATGAACCCCGGCGGTCATTCGGCCGCCGCTTTTTAAGCACGTCACAGATCGGCGCCCGGCACGCGACGGGATCAATATATTTTCCTCGTTAAATCAACCGACTAAGCGGGGAAATCCGCTTATACTCATATAGGAGCGCGGCGCGCCGGGCCGTCCGGCAAGCCGTGCTCAAGGGGGATTCATCCGCAATGACCGCATCCGGTCGCGCGAGCAATCGAAGGTCGAATCGGCTCGCCGCCCGGGATCAGCCAAGGAGTGAATCCAGATGAGAAATACCGTACCTCGAACCCCCTCCCCGACTCGCTTCCGGCTATTGGCCGGGTCGGCGCTGCTCGCCGCCGCGTCGTCGGCCGCCGCGCTCGAAGTCACCGGCAGCTTCACCGGCTGGTGGGGCCAACCGGAACAGCAGAACCACGGCGTGATCGTGTCGGTCTCGCAGCTGCCCAACGGCGAGAAGACCGGCGTCCTGTACTGGGCGCATTTCGATGACACCGGCCAGCCGTCATGGCTGTTCGCCCAGGGCGACATCGATGACGCGTCCATCGAAGCCGACGTCTATGCCTTCGACGGCATCACCTTCATGCAGTCCGAGGATCCGGCCGCCAACTTCGGCGACCAGGTCGGGACCATGGAGGTCACGTTCTCCGACTGCCTCAACGGCACCGTGACGTTCGATACCACCACCGTCGGTGCGGGCCAGTTCCCGATCCAGCGGCTGACCAACCAGCCCGGCACCGTCTGCACCGGAGGCCTGGCCGACGATTTCCGTCCCGACGGGCTGCCGCAGGAGTTCACGATCGCGCTGGCGCCGACGGGCGTCATCCCGGACGCCGAAGGCACGGCCGAACTGGACCTGGTGCCCGGTCGCGCCGACTTCTCGGTGGAGATCGGCAACGTCCCGGCCGGCGACTACGATGTCGTCGTCGGCGGGGAAACGGAAGGCACGATCACCGTCGTGGCCACCTCAACGGGTGGCGGAGAGATCGAATTCCGCTCGCCGCAGACGCCCGGAAAGGAACTGCTGGACTTCGACCCGCGCGACAAGATCATCGATGTCGTGAGCGGCGGCGACGTGATCCTGACCGCGCTCGCACCGGAGGAAGGTGATTTCGTCGGCAACGGCCCGCCGCCGTTCGACACGCCGGCCAACCAGCACCTCGAGATCGAGTTCGAACTGACCAACCAGGGCGTCTATCCGGACGGCTCGGCAGAGGCCGAATTCGAGATGAACGGCCCGCGCGTCGACTTCGAAGTCGAGGTCGAGGACATTCCGGTCGGCACCTATCCCCTGTATGTCGGCGGCATCAAGCGCGGCGACATCGAGGTCACCGAGGGCGATCTCGGCGACACGCGCGGCGAAATCGAGTTCCGTTTCCCGCCGAGCGAAGGCGAGGGCTTCTTCGACTTCGACCCGCGCGGCGAAACGCTGGAAATCCTCGAGGGCGCCACGGTGCTGTTCAGCGGCGAATTCCCCGACGAGGGGGGCAACGGGCCCGGCGACGACGACAACGGACAGGGTCCGCCCGACCATGCCGGACCGCCGGACGATGATGGTCCGCCCGATCATGCCGGTCCGCCCGACCATGCCGGGCCGCCCGAAAACGGCGACGACGTCACCGAGATCAACGTCGCGATGAACAATACCGGCGTGTATCCCGACGGATCCGCCGAGGCCGAGTTCGAAGCCCGCAACGAGCACCGCGAGTTCGAGGTGGAGGTCGAGGACGTTCCCGCCGGCAGCTACGACCTGGCCGTGGGCGGCACGATCGAAGGCGTGATCGATGTCTTCGACACCGGATCGGGTACCGAGGGCGAAATCTCGTTCGAGGATCCGGCCGATGCCGACGAGGAACTGCTCGACTTCGACCCGCGCGGGCAGACCATCGAGGTCCTCGAGGGCAGCACAGTGGTGTTCACCGTGGACTTCCCGGGCTGACGCAGTCCCGGGTCGCGTTCTTCAAGCCGGCCTCTTCCGGGGGCCGGCTTTTTTCGTGTGCGCCGCGCGATCCGGTTCGCCGATTGCTTAACTAGAAGTACGCTGCCGCCCGCATCCCTCGCGTGGCGATGACGAACTGGCTGTTGACGCTTCTGATCAGCGTTGTCGAATAATCCGTGCCGCGTGCGTCCAGCAGCTTCAGCGCCTCGGCGATCGTGTCGAGCTCTCCGCGCCGTTCGGCGTCGTCGAACACAATGACGAACTCCTGGCCCATCGCGCTATCGATGAACTCCAGCGCGCCGCGACGCGAATGCCGGCGCTGCCCGCGCGGGCCGTCGACCAGCAGCACGTCGAACGGGCCCTGGGCGGCGTCCGCGGCCTCGTATCCCTCTGCCTGCCGGCCGCGAATCCGGCGCCGGGCCAGCGGGGAATGGACGATGCGCGCTTGGTTGCAGCGGGCACCGACATGCGCGGCCCAGTCGGAATCGTGCTCCAGCGTCGTGACTTCGAGGTTTCCGCCCGCCGCCAGGTCGTCGAGCAGCAGCGTCGACTGGCCGGCTCCCAGTTCCAGCATGCGTCGCACGGGCAACTCCGTGCAGATCCGCAGCAGCAGGTACAGGTAGCTGTAGGTCGCCGCGCTGCGCACGGGGTGGAAGGGGCGATCGATTTCAAGGCGCGCCAGCTCGCGGTGCACGATGCCCTGGTAGAGCACTTCCCGTCCGTGGAGCCGCGCCGACGGAAACAGGTTGTCCGACACGGCCTCGAGCAGGGGATTGACGCGGCGCATCAGGAACAGCGGCCAGCGCAGCTCACTGTGGGAACGACCTTTCATCCGGACTGACCCTTTTTTCGTTGACACCTCCGGCGCCGGGAGCGCGGAGGAGAACCCGCGGTGCCTGGCCGGTTCCTTCGACGCTAGCATATCCCGATCCCGGGCCACGCGCGCGTCGGGCAGCGACGGAAGCTGCCTTGCCGAGCGGCGATATCCCGGCCCCGGAATCCACTTCCCGGCCTGCAGGGGCCGCCGGCGAGCCTGCGGCTACGTTCGAAGCCTTCCGGTGCTTCGGGACCGACCGCGCGACACGTTCCGACCGCCTCGCTGATATCATCTTTTCATCGCGGAATCGACGTTCGATGCAGACCCGACCCCACTTCTTCATCGTCGGCGCGCCGAAGTGCGGCACGACGTCCATGGCCGAGTACCTGAACCGGCACCCCGACGTATTCGTGATGCGCGGCGAACCGCATCACTTCGGCACCGATCTCGAGTACAACCAGCCGCGCCTGACCCGGAACCAGTACCTCAAGCTTGCCGCCGACACCGGCGGCAAGCGCCTGTGCGGGGACCGCTCGACCTGGTACCTGTACTCCGAGCGGGC
>JBPRGD010000393.1:0-1127 GCA_051428125.1 Candidatus Wenzhouxiangella sp. M2_3B_020 | reverse complement strand
TACTCATCATTTATCTAGGGTTCACCATCAACCTAATAGAATTTATTCAGTAGAAGGTATACATCCTACAATACCTTCTCAAGAAACCTCGGGGCGATTCTTTATTTATCTTCCTGAAGAAAATGCCGTTCGCAAATTGACGATTAAAGAATGTTATAGGATTATGGGATTTCCAGAGAATTTTAAACTCCACGGAAATTTAGGAGAATGTTACAAGCAAGTGGGAAACTCGGTTTGCATTCCTATGGTTTCTGAAATTGCTCATCAATTAAAAGAACAAATATTTCTTGGTAGTCAGGAAGAAGAGAATGATCATAATTTTATAGCTGAAAAGGAAGAAAAGTTTATTCAATTACAAATACCAGGATTACGGTTATGAATCACAAAGAAAAATTATTACAGGTTTATAAACAAGCTACCAATGCTGAAGATATTAAAAGTGAAATACCAGATACTTACAAAGACTTTATTTCCAAGATTGCCAACAACTGTACTCGATTAAAAGGAGTTTATACAGTCTTAATAACTTTGTTAGTACATAAAACTCTTAACCCGGACCAAGATATTAGATTTCATCAAGCCCAAATAGGAGGTTTTTCAGGTAGAAATATAGATAAACAGTATATTACTCCTACTTTACAAGAGTTAGGGCTTCCTGCAATGGCTGAAAGTGGCTGGTTAACCCGTTCCCTTGAACAACCTAAACCTTATACTCTTGACTACCCTGGAAAAATCGGTAATAAATCAGTTAAAGAAGCATTTCTGAATCTTATAGATTGGGTTCAAAAAAATTCTGACAAAGCAGAATTAGTATTGAGAAGACTTTTATGGCAAGTTATCCAAAATACAAATTTCACTAAAATTGAGATTACTAAAATAGAAAATAATGCAAGGCTTAATATTAAACTTATAGTAAATAGTTTAGAAGAGCATTTTAATTTTAATTATAAAACTCATGGAGCATCTAAACTTCCAGTTCTTGCGTTTTATGCTATTTATCAAATTTTTATTGAAGAAGTTGAACGATATAAATTATGTACCTTAAAAAAGTTAGCTAGTCATACAGCTTCCGATCTAACGTCTAGAAGTGCAGGTGATATTGAAGTATTTGATGAAAACAATAAGTT
>JBPRGD010000392.1:0-1042 GCA_051428125.1 Candidatus Wenzhouxiangella sp. M2_3B_020 | reverse complement strand
AGATACAGCGAGAAGAGGAGGATGAGGCCGAGCGTCAGGCCCAGCAGCCAGAAGTCGTTCGTCGCCGCGGTGATCTGCGGCACGTTGAACAGCGCGAGACCGATGAGCGCGATGGTCGGTGCGACGACGACCGGCGAGATGAACCGCCGGAGGCGACCCAGCAAGCCGAAGTAGCCGATGGCGACCTCCGCGAGCGAGGCGACGATGATAGCGCCCTGCAACTGGAGGAGCGCGGCCTGCCACGCCGGGCCGGTGGGGTTCGAGGCCTGCACCACGCCGATGACCGCCAGCGCGGGCGCGAGCATCGAGAACGGCGCGCCCTGCACGATGGGGTAGCGGTTGCCGATGGTCGTCTGAGCGAGGGTGGCGATGCCGGAGACGACGAAGAAGGTGCCGACGAACTGCGGGACGATGTCGGGCGGCATCCCGAGTGCGTCCGCGAGAACCAGCGGGACCGCGATGTTCGCGCCGACCATCGTGAGATAGTGCTGGACCCCGAGCAACAGCGAGGTCGGCAGGGGGGGTCTGTCTTCGATACCGTACTCCACGAAACTGGACTCCGACGTGTTCTCTTCGCTCATGCGCGTGAGTCGGTCGGTGCGATGTGAAGCGAGGTGATAAATCCAACCCTCGCGGCCGGATTCGCGGCCGGTCGAACGGCGTGTGCGACGACCGATTCACGAATACACGAACGAACCGTTCTCACATTTCTGTACCGGCAGCCAGCCCGAATGCGGCCGGCGCGCGCGAGAAACGCGCGCGAGGGAGTGACGCGGGCGGTGCAGAGAGCGTCACGAGGCTGGGGAGGCGTGTGGTGCAGTCGCGGATGCGGTCGCGGTGCTGTGCTGTCGCGGTTCCGCTGGAAGGTGCGCTACGAGGAGAAGCGGAGTTGTACTGTCGCGGTCTGTGGTGTCTCGCTGTCGCGGTCGACTCGTTCCAAGTACTGTCCCGTCGCAGTCCGATTTCAGATGATGTACCACGAGCGGAGCACGCCCTCCACGAACGCCACGAGCGGCGTCAGCCCGCGGAACGCGTAGCCGAA
>JBPRGD010000391.1:0-2876 GCA_051428125.1 Candidatus Wenzhouxiangella sp. M2_3B_020 | reverse complement strand
CGCCATTACCCGCATCAGCCAGGTACAGCTGATCTATCGCGCACGCTTGATCGACCCGGCCGTGGCGGCCGGTCCGGAGTCGCGCGAGGTGGGCCTGTTCTCATGGGATCGCCTGCCGCCGCCCGACCGCATCGCCTTTCCCTCGGTCAACTGGGCGCTGGAGGATTTCCGGGCGAATCGTTCGAAATCCGTATTCGCCCCTTGCGCTCGGTCCGACGCCGGTCAGGAAGGCCTCCGTCAGGAATGACGAGGAAACGCGACCGATCAGACTTTCAGTTCTCAAGGCGGTCATTGGAAAAGACCGCACGGGCGCAGACGTCGATTGGGAACATCTCGACCGGAAATGCGAGTCGCTTCTTGATGCCCTGTTTGCCGCTCGAACAATCTCCAGGCCGGCGGGAGGACGCCGCGGAGGAATGAATCCGAACGCAGCGAGAGAAGAGGTGACGGAAGTGAATCGATTCGGTCGATACGCGGGGTCCGTGAGCCCGTGGCGCGATTCGTCTCGAATGATCGGATACGAATCGGCCTTGCGTCGGAAAAGCAGCCTGAAAAGAATCGCCAATCGGCCCGTTTCCGGGTAGGGCATTCCGTTTGCAGTTCGTGTCCTCGACCTTCCGGGGTAATGATGCCGTCGCAGCCGGTGCTGATATGCTCGTGCGACATTCAACCGATACGGAGCCGGATCATGCCTGGTCGAAATCGTTCCTTTTGCCGTCCGCAGTCTCTTTCCGTCGCCAATCGGCTGACCGGGGTTCTGGCGCTTTGCGCGGTCGCTGTCTTGACGACGGCCTTCGCCGCGTCGGCGGCAGCCGAGCCGACCGAAGTCACGGTCCGGGTGCTGAGCCGGGATGCCAAGTTCGTCGGGACGAGCATGGGCGGTGCGCGGGTCGTGCTGCGCGACGTCCATACCGGCGAAGTCCTGGCTTCCGGCCTTACGGTGGGGGGCACCGGCGATACGGGGATGATCATGCACGACGACGGCGGGCGGCGCGCGCGGATGGCCGATGAAACGGCGGCGTCGTTCACCGCCTCGCTGGAACTGGAAGAACCGCGCCTGATCGAGGTCGAGGCGAGCGGCCCGGCCGCGCAGCCGCAGGCGGAACAGCGCGTGTCGGCCACGCAGTGGGTGGTGCCCGGTCGTCCGCCTGGCGGGCAGGGCGGCTGGATCCTGGAGTTGCCCGGTTTCTCGGTCGACGTGCTTGCACCGCCGGCGCACGTGCGCTTGTCCGGGGACCGGGAGTCGGTGACGGTGCGCGCCAACGTCACGATGATGTGCGGTTGCCCGGTCGAGCCCGGCGGGCTCTGGGACGCCGATAACTATGAGGTCGAGATGATCATCGTCCGTAACGGCGAGCGTGTCGGCACCGCCCCGATGAACTATGCCGGTGAGACCAGCCAGTTCTCCGGCGAGGTTCCTGTCACCGGATCGGGCGTCCACGACATCACGGTCTACGCCTACGACCCGCGAACCGGTAACACGGGCCTCGATCGCACGACGTTCATCGTGCGGTAGGGCCGAGCGGGATATCGCCGACCGCGGGGCAGGCGTCCGGCGGTGACGGCCAGGAAAGCCTCGTCCGGTCGCGGATGACTCCTGCTGCCGCCGAAGCGGGTTGGACGGGCATGACGAGATCGTAAAAATCGCGAAATCGGGCGTTTATACTTCCGGACCGCTCTTTGAGACAGGGGATATCCCGATGACGATGCTTCGCTTCACGACCGCTTCCATTCTTACCGGCGCGCTGTTGGCCTTCGGCGCCGCACGGGCCGACGACGAACTGCGCGATCGCTACATCGCGGCCACCCAGGAGATGGGCAAAACCATGCTCGACGTGATGCAGGCATGCGCGCCGGACGTCGACATGAGCGGCGTCGATTTCGACTACACCCCGCGCATGACGGAGGCCGTCGGTTGCGTCATCGAGACCCATATCGACCGCTTCGGCCGGCCGGCGACCGTCGAGCTCGTCGAGCAGGCCGAGGCGATGGGCGAGCGCTCGTTCTCTTCGTTCCGGGAGATGACCGAGATACAGCAGGAGTACCCACGCATGTCGGATCCGGCGATGCTGGAGATCAACCAGGTCTGCGGGACCATCGAGGCCTCCCAGGACCTGCCTCTGAGTCGCCTGATGCAGGAGAACATGGACAAGATGGCGGCCTGCTTCGCGGAACCGGACTGAGTTCGAAAGGCGAGCGCGTTGCCCGGACGGAATGCACCGGGTATCCAGGCCGGGCAACCGGCTTGACCGTGTCTGGCCGCCGAATCCGCGTCCGGATATAGATTCCGGCGGGTGTTGTTGGTTGCGATTCATGCGGTTCGACTCGTTAACGCGTCCGACGATCTTGCACCTCGCTGCGTGCGCGCTGTTTCTTGCCGGCTGGGCCGGGCCGCGCGTCTAGCCGTCGATGCCGACACCGGTGCTGTTCACCGAGCTCGAGTCCGGACCGCTGGACCGTATCCCCGAAGAGCAGCACTGGAAGCCGCGCCGGATCTATTACGCGACCACGCGCGAGCGCGAAGCCGACCTGCAGCGCATCGACTACAACAACGAGCAAGCCGATGCGGTGTCGGTGGGCATGTCGCTCATCGGGTTCGGGGGCCGCACATTTCCCGGTCGGATCTGAACGAGTATCCCCGTCGCGCGGCGTGCACGGGCAGACGATCTACGTCGATCCTGCCGCCGACATGGTGCCGGTCCGGCCGGCTTCCTATCCGAGGGCTCACAATGGCTTCATCGACGCGACGTCGAGGCCGGTCCGGCCGAAACAGGTGTTGCCGACCGCGCCGGGGAGCTGAACTACTGATCAGGATCAAGAAAACGCTGGAAGTCCTGCTTTCAAGCGTTTCGGGACTTGCGGTGGTTCACGCTTTC
>JBPRGD010000390.1:0-7759 GCA_051428125.1 Candidatus Wenzhouxiangella sp. M2_3B_020 | reverse complement strand
AGTGCGCCACCTCGGCCAGGGGCTTCCAGAACGGCTCCTCGGCGAGAGCCGGGTTGGCCACGTTCGCGCCCGTGATGATGAGCGCGTCCAGTCCGTCGGCGGACAGTTCGTCGAAGGAGCTGTAATGCTCGGCGATGTAGGCGCGCGTCTCCGCGCTGCGCTCGATCTCCGGCAGAGAGAATGGATAGACGTAGAACTGGACGATCCGGTTGCAGGCGCCCACCAGGCGGATGAACTGCCGCTCCGTGGCCTTGAGCGCGGCGTCCGGCATCATGTTCAGGAACCCGATGTGGAGTTCCCGGATGTCCTGGTGGATTGCCCGATCGGCAGGCACCAGGTCATGCCCGTGCTCCGCAAGCTCGGAGAAGGTCGGGAGTCCGGAGTGGGCGACGAGCGGCATGGCTGAAGTCTAGCAGCGTACCGGCGCCGCGGAAACGGAGGAACGTTGGCGCCCGGGCATGGACACTTGGCCGCGCTGCTCGAGCCCTTTCGAGCGCGATCTCCGGCCGCTTCGGCCAGATGTCCGCTTTCCAGGGTCTCCCGACCGCTGATTGCCGTTTGCGGCCCGCCGCCGCGGCGCGGATGCAAACAGCGTTGCCAGCCAACTCTTCGTGTATCGCGATCGACCGGATATCCGTTTTCGACGCGAAGAGCCGCGGGGTAGGCTCTCTCCGCACCGGCCGTTCAGCGCGGCCGAAGCGACCATGGCGCCCCGGCGGTCATGCGCAAGCGAAGTGACCATGCGATCCAGTCGGACGGTTCGGCTCGGACGTTGTCAGCCGGCGCCCTCGGTGTGAGCCCGGCGAAGAAGCCAGGGCCGCGCGAGGTATTCGATCGCGGACAGCGCGAGCACCAGGGCCAGCGCAACGGGCCTGGTCGATGCCAGCCGGTACACCGGCAGCGCCCCGATAACGGCGGTGAAGGCCAGCGTCAGGAGGCGGAAGATCCGGACTCATGAAGGAACGGTGCGCGCCCTCGATTCGACAGCGCGCACCGGTCGGAAGCTGCCAGGAAGAGTTCCCTGTCCAGCGATCAGCGCTGGAAGTAGCCGTCCGACAGCGTTTCCAGGAAGGCCACGATCGCGTCCTCTTCTTCGGCGGTCAGTCCGAGCGCGCCCACCGTGTCATCGATATTGACGGACACCTCCGGGGCCGGCCAGCAGCCCTGGGCGAGCGCATCCTCTTCGGTCGTCATCGGATCGGGGCACTCCGGCTTCACGTCGCGGGTGTTGTAGAAGTGGACGACGCCTTCCAGCGACTTGAAATAGCCGTTGTGCATGTAGGCCTTGGCGAAGC
The DNA here is from genome assembly GCA_051428125.1 of Candidatus Wenzhouxiangella sp. M2_3B_020. Lineage (GTDB taxonomy): Bacteria > Pseudomonadota > Gammaproteobacteria > Xanthomonadales > Wenzhouxiangellaceae. The sequence continues at coordinate 6,464 of JBPRGD010000390.1, read as the reverse complement.
CGTTTCCGCGGCGCCGGTCGACGTTGCGAAGCGTCGGCACCTTCTGATAGCCCAGGTTCTCCTCGGCGAATTCATCGTAATCGGAGCGCGATTCCAGGAATTTGCCCAGGCCCCAGTCGATGAAATCCGGATCCTCGTCGTAGACGGGGTTTTCCGGGTTCTTCGGCACACCGAGGTTTTCGAACCGGAAGTTGGTGAACAGCGCGGGATCGCCGCTGGCCTGCGGACCGGCGCTATGGCAGGCCGCACATCCGCCGCGCCCGACGAACAGGTCGAAGCCCTGCATTTCCTGATCCGTCAGGTCCGCCTTGCCGAGCTTCCAGGCATCGAACTTCGACGTGTAGGAATTGACCTCGGACGAAGCCTCGTAGGCGGCGATTGCTAGCGCGATCCCTGCAAAGTCGGCTTCGACGTTTGCACGCTGGATCGGATCCAGCTCGATACTCTCGCCGGCCTTGCAGTCCGCATCGACGCGGGCGGGCCAGTCGATATCGCAAGCACCCGCGTACACGTCCGTCAAAGCGACCGGGTATTGAGCCGGCGTCTTCGCGTTGCAGACGCGGTAGACGACGCACGCCGAGTCCGGCAATCCCTGTTCGACCGGGTTCAGGAACGGGCCCTGCGCCTGGTCGGCGGCCGGGTTGCCCAGGTTCTCGCCCGTGGCACGGCCGTTCCAGAGGTTGCCGCCGATGAACACGGCCTCCGCGTTTTCTCCCTCGCCTTCCATGATGAAGTGGAGGACCGGCGATGGAGTGGCGTACGCCGACGTCGGCGGCTTGCGGTTGCCGAACGCGGTCTTGACCGAGCCCGGGTAGACGCTGCCGCGGTCGTTGATCGCAGGGTTGGGGCCGCTGAAGCCGGTTCTCGGATCGTGGCAGGCCGCACAGGACTGGTTCTTCTTCAGCGACAGGTTCTTGTCGAAGAAGATCGACTTGCCGAGTTGTTCGACGGGCTCCAGCGCACTGGCCGGTGATGTGCCGATGGCTGAGCCCGTTAAGAGTGTGATTGCTGCAATGAAAAGCGCTTTGGATCTCATGTTGGAGCCCTCCGGAAAGGGTTTGTCCCCTTGAGTTCCGGTCCCCGAGCCGGTGTCGCGATGGCGAAAAGGCTGCTCCCGAGCACACCAATGCCAAGCTAGTCTCGACGATCACGGAATGCGAAAACGTGACCAGGGTCATGCAATGGCCGGCCGAGGCAACGGATCATGCGAGGGATTTCCCTCTCAGGCCGGCTCCGAAGTCGCGAAGCGCGCCGAAGAACGAGGGTCGAAGAAGCGCTCTCCCGCTGCCTGCGGAATCCAACGTTGCACAGTGCGCGCTTCCGGGACGATCCAGCGGTGATCGCCCGTCGAGTTCACGTGTCATATACTCGGAACCCGTTTTTTCGTGGAGCCGATCATGCCTTCCCGACCCGACGTCGTCGTGTTCGACGTGCTCGAAACGTTGCTCGACCTCGATCCGCTGGCGCAGCGCTTCGAAAAAGTGGGCCAACCGGCCGCCATCGCATGGCCTTGGTTCCTGCGCTTCCAGCGCGACGCGATGGCGTTGACGCTCGCCGGAGACGAGGCGCCGTTCGAGCCCGTGGCGCGCCAGGCGATGCGCACAGAGTCGCAGCAGGCGATGAGCGAAGCCGACATCGATCACGTGCTGGCCGGATTCGGTGAGATGCCGACGTTCGACGATGTCCCGCCGGCGCTCAAGGCGCTGTCGGAGGCCGGCGTCACCGTCGCATGCCTGACGGTTGGCAGTCCCGACAACACGCGCCGCTTTCTCGAAGGCGCCGGACTGGACCAATACGTCGACCACGTCGTCACCGCCAAGGGAGCGGGAGTGTGGAAGCCGCATCCGAAGATCTACCGGTTCACCGCCGGGAAACTGGATGTTGCGCTCGAGCGCATGGCGCTGGTTGCCGTGCATGCGTGGGACTGCCACGGGGCCAAGAAGGCCGGCGCGATGGCGGGCTGGTGCGCCCGCCTCGAAGGCGAGCCCGGCGACGTGTTCCTGCCCGCCGACGTCAACGGGGAAACTCTCGTCGAAGTCGTGGAGGGACTGCTCGCCCTGTAACTGTTGCGGCCCGGGGGTGTCGTGGAAATTCGGCACGCCGCGGGGCGAACATCCAGGATGAATTCCTGGAATCTCTGCTCATGCCTTGGGGAAATCAGCCATGAAGATTGCCGTACTGGGAGCGGGGGCCGGCGGGATCGCGGTCGCCTTCGACTGCGCGAACCACGGCCACGAGGTGCGCCTGTTCGACTTCCCGCAGTTCGACGAGAACATCGAGGCCATCGCCGAACGCGGCGAAATCACCGCCGAGGGCGATATCTCGGGGTCGGCCGCCATCGCCTATGCGGGTCACGACATCGACGAGGTGCTCGCCGGCGCCGAACTGATCTACGCCGTCGGCCCGGCATACAGCACCGAGCCCTTCGGCAAGGCCGTTGCCGGCAAACTTCGTGCGGGGCATACCGTGATCGTCACGCCGAGCTCATGCGGGGGCGCATTGGCGTTCAAGCGCGCCGCCGGCCTGGCCATCGAAGACGATGCCGTTCGCGTCGCGGAGACATCGACGCTGCATTACGCGGTCCGCGTGACCGGGCCGGCGAAGATCCGCGTGTTCCTGAAGCTGAGGGCCGGCAATCTGCTGGCCGCGCTGCCGAAGAAGGATACTTCGGACATCCTGGAACTCGTTTCGGACGTCTATCCGAGCATGGAGCCTGCCGAGGGGGTCTTGCAGACCAGCCTGCAGAACGCCAACCCCGTCATCCATCCAGCGGTCACGCTCGCCAACGCGGCGCGGATCGAGATGACCGGCGGCGACTTCCTGTTCTACGAGGAAGGCGTGAGCGACTCGGTCGGTCGAATGATCGAAGCGCTTGACAACGAGCGCATCGCGATCGGCGAGAAGCTCGGGATCACGGTCAAGCCCGATCCGGTCATGGGAATGCGCCAGGGCTATATGCGCGAGAACAACTACGGAAGCGCCTATCGAGAAGCGCCGGGGTTTCAGGGCATCGGTGCCCAGCCGCGGCTGGATCACCGCTATCTCAACGAGGACGTCGGCTATGGCCTGGTGTTCATGTCCAGGCTGGCAGCGCAGCTCGACGTGTCCGTGCCGGCCATGGATGCCGTGATCGAACTCGCTTCCATCGTCATGGCTCAGGACTACCGGGCCGAAGCGCCGCGAACGCCGGATACGCTCGGCATCGCGGATCGATCCGCCGAAGAGCTTGCGAGCTTGTAAGCGTCTCGCATTCCCGTCGGCTGCGTCGCGAGCAGCCATTTATTTCCGGATCAGCAAAGGCGTTGACGTGCACGGCAGTGCCGTCAGTGACTTCGAAGGGAATCGGCTGATCGACGAAGATGCGGGTTCGATCATGCGTGCAGTCCACGATTGTGCAAGCGATCACGAAATTTGATCCTGAAGCGCGGACGCCCAATGGCCCGCGAAGTCGAGCGGGAGGTGCGCCGATGGTGCCGAGCGGATGGGGATCCCTGCCTGCATCGCGGAACCCGGTGCGTGGGCCGTTCCGATTCCACGGCTTCGTGGACGACTCCCCGATTCGATTGCGGGCTCTTGCCCGGGCGCGATTCCGGGTCCGCGATAGGGCTTGCCGTATTCAGGCGCTACTGAACGAATCGAGTCGGATCCGGGGAACGTTCTTCGAACGCAAGCGGCCATGAATGCGCAACGCATCGCGGCGTCGATCAACGGGCTCGAAAATTCACCCCCGGTTACTGATCCGGCATTCCAATTGCACAGGCATGTTGCGCTCTTGTTGCGTACACAGTCGCGGATGGGAGCGCGTACCGATCCGTTTCCTGGAACGAACCCGAATGGAAAGCTCCGTCTTGGCCGATCGACAAAACTGGCCCATCACGTCAGCATGGCTTCAGCGCATGCGCGCCGACTATCGGCTCGCCATCGTCACGCTGTTCATGGTCTGTACGATCGTGGCGATTCTGCCGTTCGCCCTCTACCGTTTCTACATCGGCGACCTCATCATCGGACTGGTCGATACCTTCATCATCGTGGCCATGGCCGCGTCCATGATCTACGCGTGGCGCAGCGGTAATTCGAACCTGGCCGGAATGCTGGCTTCCGGTATGGCCAGCTTCATGGCGGTGTTCTTGACGCTGGTCCTGGATCTCGAGTACCTGTGGGCATTCTCCGCGCTCGTTGCCAACTTCCTGCTTGCGCCGCGTACGTTCGCATTGACGGCCGGAATCGTAGTGATGGTCGTGATCGGTGCGACTCCGGGTGCATTCGAAAGCTCCATGGTGCGGTTCACCTTCTTCAGTGTCGGCGCCATGGTCGGCGTCTTCAGCCTGGTATTCGCCAGCAGGGTTGACAGCCAGCGTCATCAACTGGAGCGCCAGGCGTACGTGGATCCGTTGACCGGGGTCGGCAATCGCCGAGCCATGGAAGTGGATCTCGCCGCGCTGAGTCGAGGCGCCGGCGGAGAGAGCTGCGGCATCGTGCTGCTGGATATCGACCATTTCCAGCGAGTCAACGACATTCACGGTCACGATGCGGGCGACCGGGTTCTCGAGGATCTGGCCGCATTGCTCAAGCGGACATTGCGCCGCGGCGACGGCGTGTACCGCTACGGCGGCGAGGAGTTCTTCGTCGTGCTGCCGGGCATCGAGGCCGACGACATGAAAGTCGTCATGGACAAGCAGATCGAGGCCGCACGTTCGGCTCTGCGCGGCCCGGGCGGGCCGATCACCGTGTCGCTGGGCGGCACCGTCATGCGCCCGGAAGGTAGCTGGAGCGACGCCGTGTCACGGGCGGACCGGGCCCTGTACGAAGCGAAAGCCGACCGGGGCGATTGGCATCTCTCGTTGGACTGAGGGGTGATACCCGGCCGACCGGGTTCGCGGCCGCCTGGCTGACTTCGGCACTCCCGACGATAAGCGTCGCTTCCTCGAGAACGCCGGACTGGTCGACAACGTCGACCACGACGTCACCGCGCAGAAGGCCGTTGTGTGGAAGTCCCATCCGAAGATCCACCACTTCACCGCGGAAGCGCTGAATACGCCGAATGCATTGCGCTGGTCGCCGTGCACGCACGGGACTGTCACGGCGCGAGAAAAGTGCGGCGCGGTGGCCGGCTGGTGCGCCCGTCTCGAAGGGGGAGCCCGGCAACGTGTTCCCGCGGACCGACGTTACCGGCGATACCGTGGTCGAGGTCGCGAATCGGCTGGCACTGTCGCAACGGCCGCTCCGGCGAGGCATCGAACGTGGACCGCAGGGTCGGCAACCGAACCCTGCAGTGCGACGGATCGCTCCGGCCGCAATCGGGAAGAAACTGCGTCGCCGAGGTCCGCTCCTGATTCGTTGCCCATATCAGAAATAGGTCATATACTGATCGCGAACTGCGTCGAGAAAAACGGCCAAGCGCGGTGTCGCTGCCGACGCTCTTGCCCTTTGGACCCCGATCCGCGGGGGGAGCGACGACCACCCTCGGGTCGCACGGGTTTCCGCCGAGTGGCCGGCTGCAGTCGGAGGCAACGGCGATAGCGCGGGCGAAGCCGACCGGACATCGGGTCACTCCATCTGCCGCTCGGGCAGGCTGCCGATGCGCCGCATCGATGCAGCGGGGCGTTCTTCACGATCGAATCAAGGAGGTCGTCATGTTCATCGAAAAGGTCAAGAGCGAAGGCCTCGCACAGCTCTCCTGGGTCATCGGCAACGACGGGTTGGCGGCCGTCGTCGATCCGCGGCGTGACTGCGACGTCTACATCGAGATCGCCGCCCGGAACGGCTGCCGCATCAGCCACGTGCTCGAGACGCACCGCAACGAGGACCTGATTTCCGGCGCGCCGATCCTCGCCGGGCGGACCGGGGCAACGGTCTGGCACGGGCCGGATGCGGACGGGGAGGTCGTCTACGCCGAAACGGTCGAAGAGGGCGCGGAACTCGAGCTGGGCAGCACGAAGATCCGGGTCCTGCAGACGCCCGGCCATACCGACGACAGCCTGTCCTACGCCGTCTACGACACCGAGTTCGGTGATGAAGCCGTTGCGGTGTGCACCGGCGACGCGCTCTTCATCGGCGACGTGGGTCGTACCGACTTCTACCCCGACCGCGCGCGCGAAGTCGCGGGCCTGCTGTACGACAGCCTGCAGAAACTGATCGATCTCGGCGACCAGGCGGTGATCCTGCCGGCGCACGGGGCGGGTTCCGTGTGCGGCTCCGGCATGGCGGACCGGGAGCTCTCGACGATCGGCTACGAGCGGCGGACGAATCCCCGGCTGCAGTTCGACGACCGCGAGAGCTTCATCGATTTCAAGGTGGCCGAGCACCACGAGCAGCCGCCGTACTTCCGGACGATGGAGAAGCTCAATCTCGAGGGCGGGTCGGCTATGCCCGAACCGCTGACGCCGGCGCCGCTCGATGCCGACCGGTTCGCCGACCTCGCCGACGACGCGGTGCTCGTCGACGTGCGCAGCGCTTCGGCATTC
>JBPRGD010000389.1:0-2291 GCA_051428125.1 Candidatus Wenzhouxiangella sp. M2_3B_020 | reverse complement strand
TGGTCCTCCCTGAAGTAGGCTTTCGAGCCGGATGGAGGACGAAGGAATGGCGCAGAAGAAACACAAGCCGGAGGAGATCGTCGCGAAGCTACGGCAGGTCGACGTTCTGGTATCGCAGGGCCGATCGGTGGCCGAGGCGGTGCGCTCGATCGGCGTGACGCAGTTCACTTACTACCGGTGGCGCAAGGAGTATGGCGGCCTGAAGACGAACCAGGTGAAGCGGCTGAAGGAGCTGGAGAAGGAGAACGAGCGGCTCCGGAAAGCCGTGTCGGACCTCACGCTTGAGAAGCTGATCCTGCGGGAGGCTGCCTCGGGAAACTTCTGAGCCCCGCCCGCCGCCGCGGTTGTGTCGACCATGTGCGGCAGAAGTTCGGGGTCTCCGAACGGCTCGCCTGCCGTGTGCTCGGTCAGCACCGATCGACACAGCGGAAGGCCCCGCGCGGGCGCCCTGACGAGGAGGCGCTCACCGCGGACGTCATCGCTCTCGCCTCGCAGTATGGCCGTTACGGCTATCGGCGGATCACGGCCCTGCTGCGTGAGGCTGGCTGGGTCGTGAACGTGAAGCGGGTCGAACGGATCTGGCGACGGGAGGGGCTGAAGGTCCCGCAGAAGCAACCGAAGAAGGGACGGCTCTGGTTCAACGACGGATCGTGTGTCCGTCTGCGGCCGGAGCGGCCCAACCATGTCTGGTCCTATGACTTCGTCGAGAGCCGGACCCACGACGGAAGGAAGTTCCGCATGCTCAACCTGATCGACGAGTTCACCCGCGAGTGCCTCGCGATCCGGATCGATCGCAGGCTACGGTCCACTGATGTGATCGACGTGCTGTCGGATCAGTTCATCCTGCGGGGCGTTCCAGACCACATCAGGTCCGACAACGGCCCTGAGTTCGTCGCCAAGGCGGTGAGAGAGTGGATCGCCGCCGTTGGTGCCCGGACGGCTTACATCGAGCCAGGATCACCGAGAGTGTCAGATCTTCTGTGTATGAGTGATCCGGTCCATGCTTCTTCGAAAGGAAGCATGCATGACGATCTCCAAGGAACTGCTGGACGAACTGCTGAAGGGCGTGGAGCGTCCTGAGGACCTGCTCGGCGAGGCCGGGCTGATGAAAGAGCTGAAGATCAAGCTCATGGAGCGGATGCTGGGCGCCGAGTTGACCGCGCATCTGGGCTATGAAGAGGGCAAGGAGGTTCCACCGGGCCAGGGCAACCGCCGGAACGGCACCTCGACCAAGGTGCTGAAGGGACAGGACGGAGAGATGCCGGTGGCGGTGCCCCGCGACCGCGACAGCAGCTTCGAGCCCGAACTGGTGAAGAAGGGCCAGACCCGGATCGACGGGATGGACGACAAGATCATCGGGCTCTATGCCGCCGGGCTGACGGTGCGGGATATCCAAGCTCATCTGCTCGATCTGTACGGCCTGAAGGTCTCGCCCGACCTGATCAGCCGCGTGACCGACGCCGTTCTGGACGAGGTCCGGGAATGGCAGAGCCGGGCGCTGGAACGGATGTATCCGATCGTGATCTTCGACGCGCTCCGGGTGAAGATCCGCGATGCCGACAGCCGGACGGTGAAGAACAAGGCCGTGTATGTCGCCTTGGGCGTTACCCGCGATGGCCAGCGCGAGGTTCTTGGCCTCTGGATCGCCGAAAATGAAGGCGCCAAATTCTGGCTGTCGGTGATGAACGAGCTGAAGAACCGCGGCACCCAGGACATCCTGATCGCGGTCGTGGACGGTCTGAAGGGCTTCCCCGAGGCCATCACCGCCGCCTTCCCCGAGGCCATGGTCCAGACCTGCATCGTGCATCTGGTGCGCCACAGCCTGAACTTCTGTTCTTGGAAGGACCGGAAGGTGGTGGCTGCCGACCTGCGCCGGATCTACAGCGCCCCGACCGCCGATATGGCCGAGGCCGAGCTCGATGCCTTCGAGGAGAAATGGGCCGGGAAATACGCCTCCATCGCCCCGGCCTGGCGCCGGGCATGGCAGGAGGTGATCCCGTTCTTTGGTTTCGATCCTACGATCCGCAAGATCATCTACACCACGAATGCCATAGAAAGTCTGAACCGCGTCATCCGGAAATCCATCAAGACACGGGGCTCGTTCCCGACCGACGAGGCCGCGACCAAGCTGATCTACCTCGCGATCCGCAACTTCGAGAAGGACGGTCGAAATGTTCGGGAATGGTTTGCGGCCCGCAATCAGTTCGCCATAATGTTCGGCGAGCGCTTCGACGCTTGAGTATCCGAAACCGCATGGACCGGGCCGGATACACAAAGTTCAGGACACTCCC
>JBPRGD010000388.1:0-14532 GCA_051428125.1 Candidatus Wenzhouxiangella sp. M2_3B_020 | reverse complement strand
AGGAATGGCTGCACAACCACACGCTGTACAACATCAATCCGACGGGAATGTTCGTCATCGGCGGACCTGGGGGCGCCGCCGGGCTGCCCGGCCGCACGATCATCGTCGACACCTACGGCGGCATGGCCCGCCACGGCGGTGGGGCGTTCTCCGGCAAGGACCCGTCCAAGGTCGACCGCTCGGCGACCTATGCCGGCCGCTACGTCGCCAAGAACATCGTCGCTGCGGGGCTCGCCGAGAAAGCCGAAATCCAGGTCAGCTACGCGATCGGCGTGGCCGAACCGACTTCCATTTCGGTGACGACGTTCGGGACCAACAAGATCCCGGAAGAGAAGATCGAGGAACTGGTCCGCGAACATTTCGACCTGCGTCCGTTCGGCATCCTGAAGATGCTGGACCTCCTGCACCCGATGTACCGTCAGACCGCCACCAACGGTCACTTCGGCCGCGTGCCGGAGCAGGCTTCGGCCAAGGTCATGCGCGACGGAAAGCAGATCGAAGACCACTTCACGACGTTCAGCTGGGAGAAGACCGATCGCGCCGATGCGCTGCGAGAGGCGGCTGGACTGTAAACAACAAGAACAAGGGATGCGCTCCGGCGGCGGGTTCGCGAGAAGCCGCCGCCGGCGACGCCCCGGTCAGCGAATTCGAATTACCTGAACCCAATCCTTTAATACCGAGGTGCAAGCAATGAGTGCCAAGCCAGAAGACGTCACCAAGGGCGTGCTGTTCGATTCCAGTATCGCGTCCACCGACAACGACTACCTGATCGCCGATCTTTCCCAGGCCGCATTCGGCCGCAAGGAGATCGCGATCGCCGAAACCGAAATGCCCGGCCTGATGCAGACGCGCGAAGAATATGCGGCCGACAAGCCGCTGAAGGGCGCGCGCATCGCCGGCAGCCTGCACATGACCATCCAGACGGCCGTGCTGATGGAAACGCTGATCGAACTCGGCGCCGACGTGCGCTGGGCGTCGTGCAACATCTACTCGACGCAGGATCACGCCGCCGCCGCCATGGTCGACCGCGATATTCCGGTGTTCGCCTACAAGGGCGAAAGCCTGGACGAGTACTGGGAGTTCACCCACCGCATCTTCCAGTGGCCGGACGGGGAAACCGCCAACATGATCCTCGACGACGGCGGTGACGCAACGCTGCTGCTCGAGATCGGTGCGAAGGCCGAGAAGGATCCGTCCATCCTGGACAATCCGGGCAGCGAGGAAGAAACCGCGCTGTTCAACGCGATCAAGAAGCGTCTCGATTCCAGCCCGGGCTGGTACAGCAAGGCGCTGAAGAACATCCAGGGCGTGACCGAGGAAACGACCACGGGCGTCGCGCGCCTGTACCGCATGCAGAAGGAAGGCACGCTGAAGTTCCCGGCGATCAACGTCAACGACTCGGTGACCAAGAGCAAGTTCGACAACCTCTATGGCTGCCGTGAGTCGCTGGTTGACGCAATCAAGCGCGCCACCGACGTCATGATCGCCGGCAAGGTCGCCATCGTCTGCGGCTACGGCGACGTCGGCAAGGGCTCGGCCCAATCGCTGCGTGCGTTGTCGGCCAACGTCTGGATCACCGAAGTCGATCCGATCTGCGCGCTGCAGGCCTCGATGGAAGGCTACCGCGTTGTGGACCTCGAGGACGAGGGCGTCGTCGAGGCGGCCGACATCTTCGTGACGGCCACCGGCAACTACAACGTCATCCGCCACGATCACATGCAGCGCATGAAGGACCAGGCCATCGTCTGCAACATCGGCCACTTCGACAACGAGATCGAAGTCGCGTCGTTGCGCCAGTACGAGTGGGACTCGATCAAGCCGCAGGTCGACCAGATCACCTTCCCCGACGGCAAGCGCATCACGCTGCTGGCCGAGGGCCGACTGGTCAACCTGGGTTGCGCCACGGGCCACCCCAGCTTCGTGATGTCCAATTCGTTCACGAACCAGACGCTGGCCCAGATCGAGCTGTTCAAGCACGGCGAGAAGTACGACAACGAGGTCTACGTGCTGCCGAAGCATCTCGACGAAAAGGTCGCACGCCTCCACCTCGAGCGCGTCGGCGCAAAGCTGACCCGGATGACCGACGAGCAGGCCGAGTACATCGGCGTCACGGTCGAAGGTCCGTACAAGCCGGAGCATTACCGCTACTGATGCGATGTAAGGCCGGATTGCCTCCGGCCCGCACCCGGGAGGGACTTCCCTCCCGGGCTTCGCCCGATGAGTCAATAGTCAATAGTCAATAGTAAATAGAGGAAAAGGCGAAGAGGCGGACAGGGAATGGGTTCGGTCTTGGAGCCAGGTCATTATCGGCTGGAGGTCTGGAAGCGGGCCATGCGACTTGTCCGGGTCGTTTACGAAGCAACCTCCGGATTTCCGGATGAAGAGAAATTCGGGCTGGTCTCGCAAATGCGCCGTAGTGCCGTCAGTGTGCCTTCCAATATCGCGGAGGGTGCCGCACGCTCGAGTAAAAGCGAATTCGTGCGTTTTCTCCTCATCGCCCGAGGCTCCCTGATGGAGCTGGATACGCAGACGTGGATAGCGGTGGATCTGGGGCTGATCGAAGATGGAGGAACGCTGAATGCCGAAATTCTGGAAATACTGGCAATGCTCAACGGCCTGATAAAGAGCCGGAAGGCAGCGATTCCTGCCGGCTAGTTTTTCTATTGCCTATTCACTATTTACTATTCACTTGCCTGTCAAGACACAGGCAAATCCAAAATCACCATGGGACAAAAGATGTCCAAAACCGTACAGAACCCCCAGCTTTCCTTCGAATTCTTTCCGCCGAAGAACGACGAACAGGTCGAGGTGTTCAAGCGAACCCGCGATCGCCTGGCGGCGCTGAAGCCCGAATACATGTCGGTCACGTTCGGCGCAGGCGGTTCGACGCGTGCCCGCACGCGCGAGACCGTGCTCAATATCCAGCGCGAAACCGGTATTCCGGCGGCACCGCACATCTCGTGCATGTCCGAGGACATCGAGAGCATCAACGAACTCCTGGACTCCTACCGGGAAAACGACATCCGCAGGCTGGTCGTCCTGCGGGGCGACAAGCCCTCCGGCGGTGGCAGCGGCGTCTTCGACTACGCCGCCGACCTCGTCCGGCACATCCGGGAGAACTACGGCAACCAGTTCGAGATCGAGGTCGGCTGTTACCCGGAATACCACCCCGAGGCGAAGACCGCGGAAGCCGACCTGGATAATTTCCGCGCCAAGGTCGAAGCCGGAGCCGACAGCGCCATCACGCAGTATTTCTTCAACGCCGACTGCTACGAGCGGTTCCTCGAGGACTGCGCACGGCTCAACATCCAGATTCCCATCGTGCCCGGCGTCATGCCGATCACGAACTATTCGAGGCTGGCTCGGTTTTCCAAGATGTGCGGGGCCGACATGCCGATGTGGATCTTCAAGCGCGTCCAGGCCTGGGAAGAGGCCGAAGACCACAAGTCGATTCGCAAGTTCGGCGAGGAAGTCATCACCGACATGTGCCGACGCCTGCTGGACATGGGGGCGCCGGGAATTCACTTCTACACGCTCAACCGCGCGCAGGCCAGCCTCAAGCTGTGCAAGAACCTCGGGCTGGGCGAGGGCAACGAGAAGCCTGGAGATTCGCGCGCGGCCTGATCGGGCTCATTCGCGCCTGACTTCGACGCCTCCGCCGTCGGTTTCCGGTAGTCGGATCTCGATGGGCCGGCAGCAGACCGCGCAATCCTGCACGACCCACTGCCCGGCATCGCCGGGCTCGGCGTCGACGTGATTCGCCTCTCCGCACCAGGGGCAGCCGAACGCGCGCGATTCGGTCAGCACGGGGCTCGCGACGCCATCGCCAGTCGCCGCGACCGGATCATTCGTCGCCGTAGATCGCGATCCTGACGTTCCCGTCCCGATCGATCGAGGCCCTGTACATTCCCGGCGTGTTGAACGGCATCGCGATGTTTCCGTCGGCGTCCAGCGCGATCACGCCGCCGTCGCCCCCCGCCTCGACCAGGACTTCGTTGACGATCGCGTTGGCGCTGTCGGCCAGCGAAGCCCCCTCGTACCGCATACGGGCGCAGATGTCGTAGGCGACGGCATGCCGGATGAAGTACTCGCCGTGACCGGTGGCGGAAACCGCGCAGCTCCGGTTGTCGGCGTAGGTCCCGGCCCCGATGATGGGGGAATCCCCGACGCGACCGAAGCGCTTGTTCGCGGTACCGCCCGTCGACGTGCCGGCGGCCAGGTTGCCTGTTCGGTCCAGGGCGACGGTTCCGACGGTGGAAAACCAGCTGTCCCGGTACGCCGGATCGATCGCGGCCTGGCCGTTATCCGATTCCGCCTCGTTCTCGCGTTCGCGGATCCGGCGCAGCTGCTCGCGCCGGAATTCGGTCATGAACCATTCCTCGGGCTTGAACTCCAGCTCGCGGTTCCGGGCGAATTCCTCGGCGCCGCGGCCCACCAGCATGACGTGCGGTGAATGCTCGAGCACGGCGCGGGCGGCGAGGATGGGGTGTCGAACGCCCCGGACACTGGCCACGGCGCCGGCCTGGAGGTCGTGGCCGGTCATGATGGATGCATCCATTTCGACCCGGCCCTCGCTTGTCAGCACCGCGCCGCGTCCGGCGTTGAACTCCGGCGCATCCTCGAGCAGCGTGATTGCTGCGACGACCGCGTCGAGCGCCGGCGCGCCGTCGGCGAGCGCGGCGTGCCCGGCGCGAACCGCGCGCGACAGCGCGTCGCGGATGGCCGCCTCGCGCTCGTCGGTCATGCGGTCGCGCGAGATCGTGCCGGCACCGGCGTGGATCGCGATGGCGATGGGCGCCTGGTCCGCGGATGCATGTTGATCGGCACGTGCCATCGAATGGCCCACCACGAGGGGGAACGCCAGCAGGATGCCAAGAATGCCACGGAACATCGAATTCTCCTTCGCGAATCTCCGGCCAGTGTAGCGAAACTCGGACCGATTCACGGCCGTGGCCGTCGCGAATCGACAATTGTGAGCGCCGGATTCACATCCATGGACACGCCGGTTCACGTCACCGCCGTACCTTCTGAACCTGACGCGGGGGCCGATCGACGCCGCGCCTACAACATCAAACCGAAGAGGGTACCGAAATGGAAACGCTTCCGACACTGACATTCGGTCAGTACAACCTCGTGTTCAACGTGTTCTCGCTGACAGTGGCGACGTTCGCGGCGGCCACGATCTTCTTTTTCATGCAGCGCAATCGAGTGGCGCCCGAATACCGCACGGCGCTGACCATCACCGGACTGGTGACCTTCATCGCGCTCTATCACTACGTGCAGATCCTGTTCGACTGGAAGGGCGCGTTCGAACTGGTCGACGGCGCGTACGTCGCATCCGGCACGCCGTTCAACGACGCCTACCGCTACGTCGATTGGCTTCTGACCGTGCCGCTGCTGCTGGTCGAGCTGCTGCTGGTCATGCGCCTTTCCAAGGAAGAAACGCGCAGCAAGGGCTGGCTGCTCGGCGGCCTGGCGGCGTTAATGATCATCCTGGGCTACCCGGGTGAGGTCAGCAGCGAGGCCGGCACGCGCTGGTTGTGGTGGTGCCTGTCGATGATCCCGTTCCTGATCATCCTGTACCAGCTCTTCGTCGGTCTGGGCGACGCGATCAACCGCCAGCCGGCATCGGCCCGCGGCCTGGTCAGTGCCGCGCGCTACCTCACCGTGGTGGCATGGCTGTTCTATCCCATCGTGTTCCTGTTCCCGATGCTGGGATTGACCGGCGCCGGAGCCGAAACGGCCGTACAGGTCGGCTACTCGATCGCCGACATCGTGGCCAAGGCGGTCTTCGGTCTGCTGATCTACTCGATCGCGGTCATCAAGACCGATTCCGAATCGTCCTCGGCCTGAGCGGACGGCCCGGTAACGAACGAACCCGGCCGGACTTCCGGCCGGGTTCTTCAGGCACCACATGACGAGACCAACGCTTGTCGAATCCGCAGCCCGGACACGCGTCGACGGCGCGACGGCCGGACACGGTTCGCTGAGACTCGTCCATCTCCGAATCGCGCTCATCGCATTGGCGAGCCTCCTTCCCGCGGCCGGCCTGCTCGGCGAGCTTCAGCGCGCGTCTCAGCTCGCGCTGGTCGCGTTGCCCATCGCCACGCTCGGGGTCATGCACGGCGCCATCGACCCGTGGGTCGGCGAAATCGTCTGGCGGCATCACTTCGGTCGCTATAGCCGCACCGGTTTCTTCTCGACCTACCTCGCGCTCGTGGCCGCCGTCGTCGGCTGCTGGATTCTTGCGCCGTTGCCGACGCTCGCGGCCTTCCTGGCGATTTCGGTGCTGCATTTCGGCGAGCAGGACGCGGCCGCGTTCGCCGGTCGCAAGGACGCACTTGGCGTGGTCGTCTACGGCGCCATCCCTGTTCTCGGCCCGGTCGTCGGCCATCCCGCCGAAGTCGCGACGATCTTCGGATGGCTGATCGGCGTGGAGCCAGTGCCGCTGCGCCAACTGCTGGTGTGGGTCGCGCAACCGCTGGCGGCGATCTGGCTGGTCGGCGCGGGCATGCTCGTCAGCCGCATGGCGATGGAGGGCGTGCCCGACCTGGCGTTCAAGCTGTTCGGCATGGCGGTGTTGCTGGCCGCGATGTTGCTGCTCCCTCCGCTGATCGCCTTCGCTGCCTACTTCTGCCTGCTTCACAGCTTCGGCCACCTGTTCGACATGGCCGTCCACGATGCGGGTCCCTGGCGCGAATGGACGCTGGCCCAATGGACCGCGCGACTCTGGCCGGCGACGCTGGCAACGCTGGCGCTCGGCCTGGGCGGGTTGCTGTTGCTGGATCGCTTCGGTGGAGGGGAAGAAGTGACCGTCCAGGTCCAGCTCGCTCGAATCGTATTCTGCGGCCTGGCCGCCCTGACCGTTCCCCACGTGCTGCTGCACGAGTTCTTCCGGCGTTTGCAGCGCGATTGAATCGAGTCGGATGCGTGCCGGCGAGGCGCCCGGGATTCCATACGGCCGATGACTTCGACCGATGTCCGGCCGCCCGTCGAACCTGCTAGTAGAATGACCGAACGCGTGGACCGGGACCGCCCGATCCCCGGGCTGGGAACGCAGGCGCAGGGAGGTTGAATCAGTGCCCGCATCTTCGATGTCGCGCGAGCGTCTGGCTCGATGCCGTGGTCGCTTGCCTCGAAGGGGAATATCCGCGCTCCTGCCGGCGCGTCCCCGATCGGCGTACGTGCCGTGATGCAACGCCCGCTCGCGCGTTTTCTGTACCTTGCATGTATCTTGCTGGTCGCGGATCCGGCCATCGCGGATCCCGATCCGCTGGGCGTCGAAGAGATCGACCGGAAGATCGAGCGGATCGGGCGCGTGCACGTCAGCGAACCCTGGCAGCAGTCGCAACGAATGATCGACGAGCTGGCTGGTCGGCTGCGGCATGCCACACCGGAGCAACGAGCGCGGCTGGAGCTCATGTCCGCGCGCAACCGGATGCTGGTCGGCCGTCACGCCGAAGGCATCGACCTGATCGAGCGTGCGCTGAGCCGGCCGATTTCGCCAGATTGGAGAGGGCGGGGCCTGGAGCTGGCAACCAACGCGGCGACCTATCTTCAGGACTACGGCGCGGCTTTCGAATACCTCGGGCAGGCGCTGGGGCTGATGAACGACATCGACAGGCTGGAAACCAGGGCCGGCATACTTTCGCTCGCCGCCCGGCTGCATGTCGACGTCGGCGAAGCCTCGCTGGCGCTCCGGTACGCTGCAGAGGGTCGCGCACTGGCCGAGCGCTCCGGCGACGTCAGGACGATGTGCGATACGTGGTACACGGTCGTGCAGGCGCAGGAATCCCTTGGTTTCCGTAATTTTGCGCTGGAAAACACGCCGGAGCTGTGGGAGGCGTGTCAGCGCGCGGACGATCCGGTCCTGGCCTCGGTCGCCATGTCGCTGATCGGCAAGGTACATTTTGCCGCCGGCAACCTCGAGCAGGCGATCGGCTGGCTGGAGCGCGCGATCGAGGCAAACCGTGCCGCGGGGTTCACCGGTGGAGAGCGCGCCGCCGCGCTGACGCTGGGCAAGGCCCTGATCGCGCTCGGGGAAGTCGAGCGCGGTATCGGGATTCTCGATCCGCTGGTCGAAGCGTTCGAAGCCAATCGCCAATGGGGAAACGTCCACGAAGCGCAACTTTCACTGGCCGACGCCCATCATTTCCAGGGCGAGCACGCCGATGCCGCGATGCACCTGCAGCGCGCCCAGGCCGCCTGGCAGCAGCTCAACGATGCGACTCGCGCACGACGGCTTGCCTACCTCCAGGCCGAATTCGAAGACCGTCGCAGGGCCCAGGAACTCCAGTTGCTGCGTCAGCAGGAGCGGCTGGCGGAGCTTCGCGAAGCGAATGCCAGTGCGCGCCGGACCACGCGGATGCTGGGCGGCGCCACGCTGGTGATCATCGTCCTGCTGCTGATTGCGCTGCTATGGCGCTTCCGGCTGGATCGGCGGCGCTATCGCCGATTGTCGGAGCGCGACGGTCTCACGGGACTGTTCAACCACAGCCGTTTCCACCAGAAGGTCGAGGACGCGTTGAGCGAGGCGCGGCGACAACATCGTGTCTGCACGCTGGTCGCAGCCGATGTCGACCTGTTCAAGCAGATCAACGACCGGTACGGCCACCAGGCCGGCGATGCCGTGCTGCGCTCGCTCAGTGCACAGCTGCGCGAGCGCTTCCCGGCCCCGTGCATCGTCGGCCGCGTGGGGGGCGAGGAGTTCGCGATCTTCCTGCCCGGACACAATCGGCTGCAGGCCCGCCAGCGGATCCGCGCCCTGCAGGAATCGGTCCAGCCGGCCGAGCACGAGGGACGGACCATCGAGTTCACGCTGAGTTTCGGCCTGGCCGAGGCCAGGGGATCGAACGTCCGCCTCGAGCAGCTACGCTCCAGCGCCGACCATGCCCTTTACCGGGCCAAGCGTGCCGGACGCAACCAGCTGTTCGATGCGTCGGACCTGTCGGACGAGGTACGCGTGTCGGGATAGCGTGCCCGGCCAATCGTTACGGCAATCGTTACGGCAATAGGAGATGTCGCCGCGAGTCGGACCCGCGACGAACAAGCCTTCAGCAGTCGCCGGTGCGCTCGCCCGACATTTCGACGTTCATCTGCATCACGCCCATGGGCGATTCGATGTTGCCGTCGATGGTGCCCGACATCGAGTTGCCGTTGAACTTCATGCTGGCGTCCATCGTGACCTTGCTGCCGTCCTGGCTCCGGCAGGTCATCGTGTAGTCCATGCCGTCGGCCCGCATGTCCTTGTTCGTGAACTCGCAGTCGTCGTTGTCTTCCAGGAACGCCTGCCCCTCCTCGATCTTCTCGGCGGTCACGCACTCGCTGGAGGTGTCGGTGCGCGGCGGGATGGGGAACTGCTCGGACTGGATGGTGACCGTGCTCGTGGTTTCCCACATGCCGGGCTCGATGTTCGGATCCTCGGCCAGCACCGGCGCCGAAATCGACGCCGCGGCCAGCAAGGTCGCAAATGACTTGAATCGCATGAAGATACTCCTGACGTTTGAAAAATGGCGCGGCCCTGTTGCGTGTACAGGTGCCCGCCGTCGCGACGCGCGGGCAGAGCCGGGCTTCCCGGATGTCCTGCTCGGCCGTGGTCGATCAGCCGGAATCGGCGCAATCGCCGATGCGGGTGCCGGTGACATCGCCGTTCATTTCCATCACGCCCATCTGTGACTCGAACTGACCTGCGATCGTTCCCGACATCGAGTCGCCGTTGAACTCCATGTCGAAGTTCATCGTCATCGTGCCGCCGGGGTTCGGACAGACCATGGTGTAGTTCATGCCGTCGCTGCGCACGTCGCGGTCGGTGACCTCGCAGTCCTCGTTGTCTTCGAGAAACTCGAAACCCTCGCGAATACGCTCGGCAGTGATGCATTCCTCCTGCGAATGCGTGCGCGGCGGCATCGAGAACTGCTGGCTCTTGATGGAAATCGTCGTCGAGGTTTCCCACAGGCCGGGGTCGATGTCGGGATCCTGGGCCGCCGCGGGCGCAGAAAGCGCGGCTGCGATCAGCAGGGTCGGGAGAAACTTGAATATCATGAAATGCTCCTGGGCGATGAACGATGAGGCCGCCCGTATTCCGGCGTTCTGCCGACGACCGGGACGGCCGATTCCTTACCTAGAATACGCGAAGCGGCCCCGCGACAAGCCAGTTTTCAGCCGCCGTCCTCCTGCTCTTCGATTCGCTCGCGTTGGCGCTGCGCGGCGTCGGCGACGTCCTCCTCGACCCCACGGGCACGCTCCAGCGCCTGTTGCTGCGCATCCAGGGCGTGCCCCTCCGTTTCATCGCCGGTATCGTCGGTGCAGCCCGCGGCAAGCAGCATCGCGGCAGCGAGGACTGCAATCCTGCAGTTTCGTTTCATCACGGCCTCCATGCCCATTCGACGCCTCATCATCGGCCAGCCGGCGCGCTGACGCAACCCGGATCCCGGTGCGCCCGTCCCGGGGGATGACTTCTGGTCTATGGCTAGGCGCCGGCGTGTCGATTACCCTCGTGATTCCTTTCGAACCCTGGACACGCACACATGCATGGTCTTCAACGCATAGCATTCACGCTGACGGCGGCGCTGCTGCTGGGGGCGGGAGCCTCCGCCAAGCAGGGCGAGCTCGCCTACCTCGACGAATTGCCGCCGCTGCTCGACCGCGAACTCTTCTTCGGAGATCCCGAGATCACATCCAGCCAGATCTCGCCGGACGGCAAATGGATGACCTTCCAGCGACCGTACAAGGGGGTCATGAACGTCTGGGTCAAGCCGATCGACGCGCCGTTCGACGAGGCCAGGCCGCTGACCAGCGGCGATCGGCCGGTGCCGGGCTATTTCTGGAGCATGGATTCGGAATACGTGCTCTACGTCCAGGACAAGGGCGGCAACGAGAACTTCCACGTCTACGCCGTCGATCCCGACGCGGAAGCCGAGGAGGGCACCGGGGTGCCGCCGGCGCGCGACCTGACCCCGATGGAGGGCGTGCGCGCACAGATCTACGCGCTGCCCGAGGACACGCCGGGCAGGATCATCGTCGGCCTGAACGACCGCGACCCGGCGTTGCACGACGTCTACCGGCTCGACATCGCCAGCGGCGAGCGCGAACTGCTCATCGAGAACACGTTCAACGTTGCCGGCTGGGTCGTCGATCCCGACGGCGTCGTCCGGCTCGCGGTGCGGCAGACCTCCGACGGCGGCACCGAGACCCTGGACGTCGACGAAGGGGAAATGGGCGACGTGCTGTATTCGTGCAGCTGGCAGGAGACCTGCTCGCCGATGCGTTTTCACGCCGACGGCGAGCGTGTCTGGTTCCAGACCAACAAGGGTGACGACGTCGACCTGACCGGCCTGTACCTGATGCACGCCGAGACCGGCGATCTGGAGTTCGTCGAGCGCGATCCGGAAGGCGAGGCCGACTTCGGGGGCGCACTGTTCTCGAACGCCGACGACCGCCTGCTGGCGACCTACTACATGGGCGACCGCAGGCGCGTCTACCCCAAGGACGAGAAGACCGAGCGGGCGTTCGAATTCCTGCGCGAGAACCTGCCGGACGGCGACATCAGCTTTTCGCCGCAGACTCTGGACGACCGGCTGGTCAAGGTCGTCGTCTCGCGCGACGTCGACCCGGGCACCGTTTACCTTTTCGACTGGGAGGAATACGACGTCGAGAAGCTCTACGAATCCCGACCCGAAGTCCCGACCGAGCACATGGCGCGGATGCAGCCGATCCGGTACAAGGCCCGCGACGGCATGGAGATCCAGGGCTACCTGACCACGCCGAAGGGCGTCGATGAGAAGAATCTGGCGCTGGTCGCGCTGATCCACGGCGGGCCGTGGGCGCGGGATACCTGGGGATATTCGTCCACCGTCCAGTTCCTGGCCAACCGCGGCTACGCCGTGCTGCAGCCGAATTTCCGCGGCTCCACCGGCTTCGGCAAGGAATTCCTGAACGCCGGCAACAACGAGTGGGGCGAGGCGATGCAGGACGACATCACCGACGGCGTCCGGCACCTTGCCGAGCAGGGCATCGTCGACGCCGATCGCGTCTGCATCATGGGCGGCAGCTACGGCGGTTACGCGACGCTGGCCGGCATGACGTTCACGCCGGAGCTCTACAACTGCGGCGTCGACATCGTCGGCCCGTCGAACCTGATCACGCTGCTGAACTCCATCCCCCCGTACTGGGGCCCGATCCGCAAGCTTTTCACGCTGCGCATGGGCGATGCCGAGACCGAGGAAGGCCGCGAGCAGATGAAGCGCCAATCGCCGTACTTCCACGTCGAGAACATCGAGGCGCCGCTGCTGGTCATCCAGGGCGCCAACGATCCGCGCGTCAAGAAGGCCGAGTCCGACCAGATCGTCATCGCGATGCGCGAGAAGGGCCTGCCGGTCGAGTACATCGTCGCGCCCGACGAGGGCCACGGCTTCCGCGGCCGGGAGAACCGGATGGCAATGTACGCGCGCGTCGAGGAATTCCTCGCCGAGCACAACGGCGGCCGCTACCAGGAGGGGATGAAAGAGCCGATCGCCGAGCGGCTCGATGCGATCACCGTCGACGTCTCGAAGGTCGAGGAGCCGAAGAAGGCAACCGGCCTGGATGCGGCGAAGACCGCGCCGCTGCCGCCGGTCGATGTCGAGCGGCTTCGCACCGGCAGCGCCTCGTACGCGGCGACGCTGAGCATGTCGGGCCGGGAGATGGAATTGACGTCGTCGCGCACCGTCGACGTTGCCGACGACGGCACGGTCCGCATCGAGACTTCGTCGCAGGGGCCCATGGGCTCGGCGACCGACGTCTACGTGCTCGATGCCGACTCGCTGCTGCCCGACACCCGCCGCGTCGAGCAGGGCCCGGCAACCATCGAGGTCGAATACGGCTCCGAAGAGGTCACGGGGAAGATCTCGGCCGGCCAGGAGATGCCGATCTCGGTCTCGCTGGAAGCGCCGGCGTTCGGCGCCGACGCCGCGCTGGAAGCCGCGATCCAGGCCATGCCGCTGGACGAGGGTTTCTCGACGACGGTGCGCGCCGTGGAGATCGGAATGCAGCAGCGCGTCCGGGTCCATCGCGTCTCGGTGGAGGCTGCCGAGACCGTCACGGTGCCCGCCGGCGAGTTCGACACCTGGAAGGTTGTCGTCGATCCGATCGACGGCGAGGGTGGCGGTCAGACCCTCTGGGTGACGCAGGAACCGCCGCGCGTACTCGTCAAGGCCGAGACCAGGCTGCCGCCGCAGATGGGCGGCGGGCAGGTCACCTCGCAGCTCCAGTCGCTGGACTGAGCCGCGGCATCACTCGCCCGATCGCGAACGGCCGCCCCCGGGGCGGCCGTTCTTTCTTGCCGGCACCCGGCGGACACAGTCCGGAAAAGCAGGCCTAAACCCGAGGAAGGCGGGACGAGGGCCGGCGGGGAGGACGGGTGGAACGGCAGCGCGCGGAGCGCAGCGCACCGCCGGATTTTCCGCCGCTCGCGTCCGGTCTCGGAAACCTTCAGCCGGTTGCGGTCGGCGTCTCTTCGCTGCTTTCGGCCGTATCCGGCAGTTCCAGGCCCAGTTTCCTCGCGCGCTGCCGCCACTTGTCGCGGGCAGCCTTGCGCAGATCCTCGATGGCGTCGCTCTCGTCGACGATCTCGATGCCCAGCAGCGTCTCCAGCACGTCTTCCATCGTCACGACGCCGGACAGCCCGCCGTATTCGTCGACGACCACGGCGAAGTGCTCCTGCTCTGCCAGCAGCTGGCTGAACAGCACGCGCAGCGAGATGAACTCGGGCACGAACAGCACCTCGCGCTTCAGGTCGGCCAACGTGCCGTCGCGGTTGCCGCGCGCCAGCTCGAGCATGATGTCGGCCTTGAGGACGTATCCGCTGATGTCCTCGTCGCTGTCGCCGAACACCGGGTAGCGCGAGAATACCAGTGCCTCGGACCGGTCCATCATCTCCCCGAGCGTCGTCTCTTCCTGGAATTTCACGACGACGACGCGCGGCGTCATGATGTCCTGGACGCGGATCGCGCTGAAGCGGATCAGGTTCAGGAAGATGTTCGATTCCTCTTCCTCGAACACGCCCTCGCGCGTGCCGACCTGGGCCAGCGCGCGGAACTCCTCGCGGCTGACGCTGGGGTGATGACCGCCGCGCGCCAGCAGCCGGGTGATGAACTTCGACAGCGCGACCAGCGGCCACATCACGACGATGAGCACCTGGCAGGTGTAGGCCGTGAAGCCCGACAGCCGTTTCCAGTAGGTCGCGCCCACCGTCTTCGGGATGATCTCGGAGAACACGAGGATCGCCAGCGTCACCAGCGCCGAGGTCAGCGTCACCCAGGCATTGCCGAACACGACCAGCGCCTGGGCCCCGACGCCGGCGGCACCGAAGGTGTGCGCGATCGTGTTCAGGCTCAGGATCGCCGACAGCGGGCGGTCGATGTCGCGCTTCAGGCGCCGGAGCAGCTTTCCCGCCTTGTGGCCGCCCTCGTTGAGCACGGCGATGTGCGCGGGTGTGATCGAAAGCAGCACGGCCTCGAGGATGGAGCAGAGGAACGAGACGCCGATGGCCAGGAA
>JBPRGD010000387.1:0-5378 GCA_051428125.1 Candidatus Wenzhouxiangella sp. M2_3B_020 | reverse complement strand
CGTCTGCTCCTGCGTGGCCGAGTGATCCGTCCCGATCTGGGCGGTCTCGGCGGTGCTCTGCGCGGTCGCCGTACCGCACATCCACAGCGTGAGTAGAAGGAAAGGGGTAAATCGCATTGCGTTGGTGCTGTCGCGTCACCCTGGCGGAGGGCGCACTATCGATAAGCCGCCAGAGCGCGGGTGCCACGATAAGGGCACCCGCGCTCGGACGACAGGGCCTTTAGTTCTGCGTCACCGTCGAGGTGTTGCTGTTGCCCATCTGGTTCACCATGGCATCGTCGTTCGTGCCGGACTGGAAAACGAAGGCATTGTTGCTGTCGCCTTCGATCATTACCACCGCCTCGTTGCCCGAGCCGGACTGACGCATGAAGGCGAGGTTGCTGTCGCCATAAATGTTGATGCCGTCCTCGAGGGGGGCCACGACGGAGCCGATCGTGTTGTCACCCACCTGCTCGGTGTCAATCTCGTTGCCGTCGCCAGCCACGAAAGCACTCAGGCTGGAACCATCACCCAGCTGCTTGACGGTGATGAGGGTGTTGTCCGCCTCCATGAACGCACGGCCGTCAAACCCCTTGCCACCGGAGCCGCGGGCCAGGTATACGTTCGCCTCGTTACCGATACCGTCCTGCTCCACGAGGCCGTCGTTGCCGTCACCGCGTAGGTTGATGAAGGCATCGTTGCCTTCCGTCTGTACGATTCCAGCAGCGCTCACCTGGCGGATGCGGAGGGCGTTACCGGCGATGTCGCCGTTGCCGTTGCCGTCAACGTACATCACGGCATCGTTGAAGTCGCCCTCTTGATACACATCGGTGTGGTTCTGGTCGCCGATGACGTCGATCCCCTTAACCTGGGAGAACGCGTCGTTTTTGTTGCCGATCTGCTGGATCGTGGCGTCGTTCTGATTGCCCTCCAAGTCGATCTGGGCGTCGTTGTCGTCGCCACCGCTCTGTTCGATCAGGCTGGTGTTGTTGTCGCCTTCGACGATCGTCCAAGTATCATTGAGGGCACCGCCGGTCTGCGTCGACGTTGTGGTGTTGTTGTCACCGGTAACGGTTTGGGTGGCAGTATTCTGCGCGAGCGCGGGGCTCGCCATCAGCCCGAAGGCTGCGATAAGGAGTGTCTTCTTCATGGGTGTATTTGTGAGTGATCGGTCTAAAGTGAGGAGCTAGTACCGTGGCGCCCGGCCACCGGATGGCGAGCGCGTAGCAGCATAGAGCCGCCGGAGGGCGGGTGCACAACCGGCACCCGCCCTCAGACGACCTGGGTCGCACTAGTTCTGGACGATGACGGCCGTGTTGCTCGTCCCATCCACCACTGCCGTGGCGGCGTCGCCGCTCCCAGCACCAGCGGCCACACGCGTCTGTGTGATGTCGACGAAGTTGCCGTCGTTCGTGACCGCGACTTCAGCCGTACCGTAGGCACCGGACTGCACGACATCGATATCGTTGCTGTCGCCAGCGATCATGAGACCAGACGCACCGGTGTGGAGATGGTCAGAGACCAGCACGTCGTTGTCCGTTCCGCTCTGCGAGATGTCAACCATGTTGCTGCTGCCATCGATGTCACCACGGATCCCGTGGTTGCTGCCCGCCTGTGTCAGGTTGATGGTGTTGAAGTCACCCGCAACGCCACCGTTCTGGTCGAACCGGATGCCGTTGGCGTGCCCGTCCTGAGCAACGTTGAACACGTTCGAAGACCCACCGATGTAGATGCTGGTCTGGTTGACGCCTCCGTTGTTCGCCGGGTCCGCATCCATGTTCTGATCTACTGTGACCTCGTTGCTGTTACCAACGGAGGTGATGTACGCCCGGCTCTCGTTGCTGGCCTGATTGATCGTAGTGACGTTCGACGCTCCGTCCTGCAGCACATCCGCAACGCTACCGTAGGAGGCGAACCCATCCGCGCCTTGGCCGATATAGACCTCGTTGTCATCGCCACCGCGCTGAGTCACCTCAGCGTAGTCGGACTGGCTGAGGCGGTACGAGAGCGGACCGGAGATCGAGCCCTCGCCGTCAGCGCCCTGGCGGATGAAGGCCTGGTTGCTGGAAGCGGTGGCCTCCTGCGTGATCGTGGCCTCACTGCCCTCTGCCTCACCTTCCATGACGCCCTGACGGACAGAGGCCACGTTGTCGTCGCCGGCCTGGTTGATCGTGCCGGTTACGTTGAGGGCGGTGCCGTCGTTGTTGCCCTGGTAGATCTGCGCGCGGCCGTTCGTGCCCGACTGCGTGGAGAAGGCCTGGGCGCCATCAGCGTCGCCGTTGACGCCCTGCGCGATGACCGAGCCGTCGTCGTCGGCCCCGTCGAGGAGCCCGCTGTTGTCACTGCCCGTCTGCTCCACCTCCGCGTAGTTGCCGGAGGCGGTGCCAGCGTCGGTGCCGTCGGGGCGGACGCCCTGCATGACCTGCGCGTCGTTCGTGCTGCCGAACTGGTTGATGAGCGTTTCGTTGGTGCCGGACTGCGAGACGAGGGCCTCGTTGTTGTCGGCGGGCGTGCCGGCCTGGCCCTGGTTCACGGTGGCCATGGCGCCGCCGGTCTGGATGACCTCGGCGTCGTTGTTGGTGCCGGTCTGGTTCGTGGTGGCGTTGCTCTGCGCGAGGGCAGGGCTCGCCATCAGCCCGAAGGCTGCGATGAGGAGGGTCTTCTTCATGGATGTATACCTAATGAAGTGTGGGGAATCTGATATAAAGGGCCGGGGGGCCGAGCGCGTGCTCAGGCCCCCGGCGCAGGGTTAGTTCTGCGTGATCGTGGACGTGTTGCCCGCGCCGTTCACGAACGCCGAGGCGTCGTTGCCGTCGGAGAGCTGCGTGATCGTCATGGTGTTGTTGTCACCCTGGATCTCGAACCCACGCGTGTCGCCGAGCACGCCGGTGCCAATGAAGTTGTCATCGCCCCGCTGCTCGATCGTGATGGTGTTGTCTGCGCCAGCCAGGATGCGGCCGTGCAGCAAGTTGCTCTCACCTTCCTGGGTCATCGTGACCATGTTGCCCGTGGAGCCGTTCTGCACGAGGAAGCTCGCCCGGTTGTCGGCCACCGTCTCACCCATCGCCGGACCCTGCGTCAGGCTCATGGTGTTGTTGTCGTTGCCGCCGCCGTAGGTGTAGATGCGGCCCTGGTTGCTGTTGCCGCTCTGCGTGATCGTCGCAGTGTTGCCATCGCTATTCGACGACATGTCGGCACGGTTTCCATCACCGGTCTGCAGCGCCGTGTAGTCGTTGCCGTCGCCGTTGATGATGATCTCGGCTGCGGAGCGGTAGACGCCTCGGTTGCTGTTGCCAACCTGCGTGACGGAGGTGGTGTTGTTGTGTCCGATGATGGTGGTGGCACCATTGTTTTCCGCCCCACCGTACTGCGCGATGGACGACGTGTTACCCGAGCCGTCTTGCGAGATGTCGGCAAGGCTCAGTTCCGACGACTCGTCATCAGCACCCTGGTCGATGAACGCCTGGTTGAGGCTGCCGCCCTGCTGGGTAATGAAGGCTTCGTCACTGATCGACGAGGAAGCCGAACCGTCGGCGCCCTGGCGGATCTGCGCCGTCGAAGTCGACGCCGTACCCAGCTGATCAATCTGAGCAGTGCTACCAATCACCGCATCGCCAGCCACGCCGTTCTGGACGCCCTGGCGGACAGAGGCCATGTTGTCGTCGCCGTCCTGGTTGATCGTACCGGTCACGTTGGTAGCCGTGCCACCGTTGTTTCCCTGGTAGACCTGCGCGCGGCCGTTCTCACCGGACTGCGTGAGGTAGGCCTGAGCGTCGGTGGCCGTGCCGTTGACGCCCTGCGCGACGACCGAGCCGTCGTCGTCAGCCCCGTCGAGGAGCCCGCTGTTGTTGCTCCCGGTCTGCTCCACCTTCGCGTAGTTGCCGGAGGCGGTACCGGCGTCGGTGCCGTCGGGGCGGACGCCCTGCATGACCTGAGCGTCGTTCGTGCTGCCGAATTGGTTGATGAGCGTCTCGTTGGCGCCGCTCTGCGAGACGAGCGCCTCATTGTTGTCGGCGGCCATGCCGGACTGGCCCTGGTTCACGGTGGCCGTGGCGCCGCCGGTCTGGATGACCTCGGCGTCGTTGCCGGAGCCGGTCTGGTTCGTGGTCGCCGAGCTCTGCGCGAAGGCGGGGCTCGCCATCAGCGCGAACGCGGCGATGAGGAGAAGATTCTTCATGGATATACCTATGAGGGGGTGGTTGTGTGAGGGAAGTGAAGCCTCGTAGAGGCTGTGCTTTCGGAGCTACGGCGTCGAGCCTGCCCTTCGGGTTCAGGACTCTCCACCGCAACTCGTTCAAGCAGAAGAGGCGCAGCACGTAAGCGCTGCGCCTCTGGAGCGCTAGTTCTGCGTAATGGTGGAGGTATTACCGTTGCCAAGGATATTGGCGGTGGCGGTATTACCATCGCCGCTCTGCGTGATGTCGACCGTGTTGCCGTCGCCGATCACGCTGATGCCGGACGCGATGTCGTCGATGCTGGGGGGGCCTCCCAGGGTCAGCGAGTAGTCAACCGAACCGACGAAGTTGCCGTTGCCGCTCTGCGTGACGTCGATGTCGTTGTCGTCGCCGAGCGCGAAGCCGACGACCTGGTTGTCGTCGCCGCTCTGAGTCACGTTGACCGTGCTGTTGTACATCTCCGAACCGGCGCCCACGAATCCAACTTCACCAAAGAGCAGGTCGTTGCGCTGGCCGGTCTGGTCGACATCCATGTAGTTGTCCTGGCCAACGACGCCAACAACAGCGAGGTTGTTGATGTCGCCCGGGTCGCTGTTGGACTGGTCGATGTCCACGGTGTTACCCGCGCCGAGGACGCCTGCCGCCGCGATGTTCGAAGCGCCGGACTGCGTGATGTCGGCGGTGTTGTAGTCGCCGGCTACGACCTGAACCGCACTGTTCCAGCTGCCGGTCTGGACGATCGAGCCTTCGTTGCCTTGACCGACCTGCACGATGCCGGGGGCGATCGGCGTGTAGTACCCATCGTCGATGCCCAACCCGCCGAGGACGGGATCGAGGAGGGCGGCCGCTTCGCTGCCTGCCGCGTTAAGGTCATCACCATTCTGGTCGATAACCGCTACGTTGGCGGCATCGCCGACCTCGTTGACCTGAATGGTGCGAGCCTCGTTGCCTTCGCCGGGCCTCGAGCCCCTCTGGATGATGTCGGAGGTGTTCGTGCCGACCTGGTCAATCATGGCGCTGTGGTCCACCCCGGACTGATCGATTTCGCCGTCGTTGCTACCGCCGACTTGATCGATCGTCGCTGTGTGACCACCGCCGCTCTGCGCAAGCGCAGGACTTGCCAGCAGCCCGAAGGCTGCCAGAAGAAGAAGCTTCTTCATGGGTGTGGTACCTCAAAGAGGTTGATGAAAAGAAGGGTTGCGTAACCTTTCCGATCATCTGACC
>JBPRGD010000386.1:0-2760 GCA_051428125.1 Candidatus Wenzhouxiangella sp. M2_3B_020 | reverse complement strand
ATGTCCGCGTTCAAATGGCTGGCGTTCGCGCTCGGGATTCCGCTGTCAGCGGTGCTTATCGCGTTCACGTATGCGTTCACGAACCCAGCCGTCGAGCTGCTCAACACACTGTCGACCTCGGAGGAATCCGCGCAGGGCATCGCGTGGTATTCGCAGTTCCTGGATTTCCTCCCGCTGGTCGTGCTGCTGTTGCTCGCGCTCATGCTCGTGGTCGGCATCATCACCCGGCGGCAATCGGTGGGGATCTAAATGCGCGGGATTACCACCTTTATCGTGCTCGTCGGGCTCTTCGCAATCGGGTTGCTGATTGCGGTCCCGACGCTCGATACGCTCGCGCCGATGGCGACCGAGATGGCACCCGGCTACAGCGGCCAGATCGGCAACATTCACGAGGTACTCGTCAAGTGGATGGTGCCGGTGTTCCTCTTCTCGATGCTCACGTGGGCTGTGTTCTGGATTCTCCGACAGGAGCGACAGGAGGTGCGGCGCTGATGGCGCTGAAAGACAAAGCTGTCTTGATTATCGTCTTCCTGGTGTTCCTGCAGGCCGTCCCGAGCGTGTTGTTCGCGTCGGGAGTGGCCGCCGACATGGGCATCGACCCGCAGGTCTCGGGCAGCGGCAACGTCGATGACGCGCGCGATGCGGCCTCGAACGTCGAAGTGAGCGGTGGCTTCGCACAGACGCTGTTCGCGCTGTATGCCAGCGTCACCGGGCCGGTGAAGACGATTCTCGGCATCCTGTTCGGCGCCGAGTTGATGTTTATCTCACTCGGCGTGCCGTCGTGGATGGTCGCGTTCGTGTTCGCGCCGAAATTCCTCGTCGGCTTCGGCGCCATCGTGTACACGCTCGCCGGGAGGTTGCTCTGATGGCCTGCGGTACCTACCCGGACGCGCCGCTGCAGTATTTCCTCGAATGGCGATTCATGGACGGCGTCGTCTGTACGTTCGGCGACCAGCTCGGCGTCGGCGTCACGATGCTGCTCTTCTTCGGCATCACGTTCCTGACGCTGTATCAGGCGAGCGACTCCGTCGCCGTCCCGGTCGGCGCGCTCATCGTGCTGGCCCCGGCCGCGATGGCGTTGCTGCCCGCGATTGGCGTCCAGTTCGTCGTGGTCGTGGTCATCATCACCATCGCCATCGCGGGCACGTATCTGTACACGCAGGCGGGCTGACGCAGCAACTTTTTGGTGGGTTACACGTAACACACAGCCATGGCAACCTACCGCGTGGTGCCGCTACCGGATGGTGTCAGTCAACGCTACGGCTGGCAGGTGAAGAAGAACGGCCGGCGTGTCAGCAAGCACACGAAGAAATCCGCCGCGAAACGGTCGGCGCGCAGCAAGGCCAGCAGTCGCGATTCGGTCGTGATGCACCGGAAGGACGGCACCGTGATGGGCTGAGGCTAGCGCCGCGCGTGCAGCACAGTGTTTTCCTTGACGATGACGCGGTCGCCCACAGCCACGGGCGCGGCCGCGCCGGGCGCGAGTTCGACGACCGTATCCGCGGGCGCGAGCCCGAGGCCGTACCATGCCGGGAGCGTGTCGACCGCCGTCACGACGCCCTCGCGCAGCCAGAGCACGTCAAGTGCCGTTCGGACGCCGAGCATGTGCATCGGCACCTGCGCGCCGCCAAGGCCGGTGAAGACGAGCGCCTCCTCGCAGTCGATGTCCGTGCGACCAATCCACCCGCGCGTCTGTGCCCACAGCGTCGCGGCGACGGTCACGTCCGTCGCGAGCGTGCGTCCGCTCATGTCTGGAGGACGAGAATCAGCACCGCGCTCCACAGCGGGATACTCAGGAGCCAGTAGGCGACGATCTCCCACGTCGGCTCCGGCGTCGGCCACGGCCCCAGCAGCAGCGGGCCAACCACCGGCCCGGCAAGCGCCTTCGCGGCGACCCAGCCCCGGGGGTAGCGGTCGGCAAACCGGGTTGCGGCGTCGGCGAGCGTCATGGTCGCGGGAATATCCCAGTAACCATGCCGTGGGTGATGAGTAGCACAACCAACCACACCACGAGCAGCGACAGCGGCGCTCCGAAGACTTGCGGGACTGTGTATGTGACTGTTTTCGTCGTCGTTCCCATTACTGGTTGGCCGTCGAATATCCCGAGTAGGATGTACGCAGGCGGGCCGATGAAGACGAGTAGCCCAAACCCGAGGCCTACGGCTTGCCTCAAATGATTCCATAGCGCTCGCGATTTTCGTTGTTCGGACATCGTTACGCCACCATCAGATACGCGCTCGCGCTGCCGAGCACCAGCATCAGCGCGATGAGCCCGGCCATCACCTTGTCGGAGAGCACGTCCTGCCCGCCGCCGTACTCGGCTTTCGCGTGCTCCTCCGTGCGCGTAATTCCGTCGTCGTCGTTCACACCTTCGAGCAGCCGGTCGGCGGCGCACACGTTCACGCGCAAGCCCTCGTCGTCCCCACCGTCTGCGACCAGCGGGTCGGCAGCGGCGATGCGCTCGTGGAACGGCGTCCCGGGCTCCCACGTGATGCCGAACGCCTTGCGGCCGAAGAGTCCCCACCGCAACTGGTTGCCGTCCAGCTCGAGGACGCTGTCCGAGAGTTGCACCGCCGGGCCGCCGTCCTCGGGCGGGACGTAGGTGCCGATTTCGTAGTGGCCGGCGGCGCGCTTGACGAGCACACCCTTGCCGCGGAGGAACTGCGAGACGGTCATGAAGACGCGCGCCAGCGGCTCCGTGAGTTTCCACAGGCCCGGCGCGAACGGCGAGGCGAGGAACTCAAAGAGCAGCAGCCCGGG
>JBPRGD010000385.1:0-1822 GCA_051428125.1 Candidatus Wenzhouxiangella sp. M2_3B_020 | reverse complement strand
CGTGCGCCCGTGATGGCGCACCGACAGCGAGGTGGAAGTCCTCGCCGGGGCTGGCCACAGGCCCTGTAGCCGAAGGCAACTGCGTCGTCGCGAGGCGGGGTGGGAAGCAGCCGGAGGCGAACCTGCGGTCCGTAGGATGACGAACCCGTTTCGGTTCCATCGGGTGACGAGCCGTTCGGTTTCACGGTGAAGTCTTGAACCGACATCAGGCGCTGAGGGTGGTGAAGCAAGCGACCTGATGACCCGATGGGGTGGTTGGGGGCGGAACGCAGGGAAGGAGGTGCGCAGGAAGCGGGGAGATCTGCTGCCGGGCAGGAGACGGTGGCAGAAGTCAGAGGGGCCATAGGAGCGAAGAGGGCTGTGAAAGCAGTCTGAGCAAAGGGCCCCAGGGAAGGTGATGCGTCAGGTGTCATGGTGACGAGCCAAGTCGGGTCAGGCCGCGACTGTCGCGAGGCGACTACGGGTGAGCCAACGCAGCGGAGGCGTTCGTCGGTGTGGACCGAGCGCATGGTGGAGGCTCTCAAGACGAGAGAGACGTGGTATAGCCTGATCGACAAGGTCCATGCGCCGGCGACGCTTGAGAGTGCGTGGCGGCGGGTGCGTGCCAACGACGGAGCGGCGGGTGTGGACAAGGTGAGCGTTGAGCGCTTTGGCCGCACCGAGGCGCAGCGTCTTGGCCGACTCGGCGAGCAGCTGCGCAGTGGGCGCTACCGCGCCCAGCCGGTTCGGCGTGCGGAGATACCGAAGCTCGATGGCGGGCGCCGGGCGTTGGGGATACCGACGGTCGGCGACCGTGTGGTGCAAGCGGCGCTGGAGGAGGTGATCGAGCCGATTTTCGAGTCGCGCTTCGAGCCCCGCAGCTATGGCTTTCGCCCAGGCCGCGGCTGCAAGGATGCACTGCGAGACGTGGACGCGGCGCTGCGCGCCGGGCAGCTCCATGTCGTTGATGCCGATCTGAAGGGTTATTTTGACAGCATCCCGCACGATCGACTGCTTGAGCAGGTGTTCGCGCGGATCAAGGATGGAGCGGTGCTGCAGTTGATTGAGGGCTTCCTGCGGCAAGGCATCCTCAGCGAGGCAGGGCTGTGGACGCCGGAGACGGGCACCCCGCAAGGGGCGGTACTGAGTCCGTTACTGGCGAACCTCTACCTGCATCCTCTGGATGTCGAGATGCGCCAGCGGGGCTTTCATATGGTGCGTTACGCGGACGACTTCGTGGTGCTGTGCCCGACGGCGGCACAGGCCGAGGAGGCGTTGGCGCTGATCCGCGACTGGGTGGAGCAGGCGGGACTGTGTCTGCATCCAGAGAAGACCCAGGTGGCGGATCTCACGGGCGCGGGGGGTTGCTTTGACTTCCTTGGCTACCGTTTCTACAGCCGGGAAGACGGCGGTATCGGCCGGCGCATCAAGCCGAAGAAGCGCAAGGCGCTGTATGCACGTCTGGCGCAGCTGACCCCGCGCAAAAGCGGGCTGTCGACCGCCGTGCTCATCCACCGCATCAACGTCTGGCTGCGCGGCGTATTCGCTTACTTCAAGCACGCCGAGCGGCGGGCGCTGGCCACGATAGACGCCCATATCCGGTATCGACTGCGGCGGATTTTCGCCAAGCGCCGAGGTCTCGGCGGTTGCGCGAAGCGCTGGAAAGCCCATCAGCTCTGGCGTAACAGCCACTTCGTGGCACTCGGGCTGTTCTCCATGGCCACAGCCCGTGATGCCATCCCCCGCTCCCATAGCGGACACGCCTGACCGGAGAGCCGTATGCGGGAGATCCGCACGTACGGTTCGGAGGGCGGGGAGGCGCTACGCCTTCCCGACCCCTATC
>JBPRGD010000384.1:0-9125 GCA_051428125.1 Candidatus Wenzhouxiangella sp. M2_3B_020 | reverse complement strand
GTAGCCGGAATGACGGAGCGCCCGGCCGGACCGGGGCAGGTTGAGGCGAGTCTAGCCAGCATGACGGGGCGGCAACACTGTACCAAGGTACGAGACCCGCGGATCCGCCCGCCATGGGCTGCTCGTACCTTCGTACAGTTCCCTGCCCCGGCCGGTTACGCGCACCATGAAACCGTTCCGGGTTCTGCGCAGCCCGGGTTTCGCTGACTGAATGGTGACCATCTAATGCTGAGCCTGATCGGGCTGCTGGGCGGCCTTGCACTGCTGATCGTTCTGACCATGCGCGGCATGAGCCTGTTCGTGGCCACGCCGCTGTGCGCGCTGCTGGTCGCATTGACCAGCGACATCGCACTGCTGCCGCCGCTGGCCGACGAGGCCCAGCCGGACCTGATCGGCCAGTACATGGAAGGCTTCACGGGCTTCATCGCCTCGTGGTTCTTCATCTTCCTGCTGGGCTCGCTGTTCGGCAAGATGATGGAATCCTCCGGCGGGGCCGAGAGCGTCGCGCACTGGATCATCGGCCGGCTAGGCAACGCACGCGCCGCACTGGCCGTGGTGCTCGCCTGCGCCGTGTTGACCTACGGCGGCGTGAGCCTGTTCGTCGTCGCGTTCTCGGTCTACCCGATGGCGCTGGCCCTGTTCCGCGACGCCGACCTGCCGCGGCGGTTCATTCCGGCGACGATGGCGTTCGGTTCGGTGACCTTCACGATGACCTCGGCCGGCTCGCCGGAGATCCAGAACTGGATTCCCGTCGAGTTTCTCGGCTCCAGTCCCTTGGCGGCCTGGCAGGCCAGCCTGATCGTCGCGATCTTCATGGCGATCACCGGCTACGTCTGGCTGAAGTGGATGCTGGACCGCGCCGTGGCCCGCGGCGAGTCGTTCGACGAGCGCGATTTCGATCCGAAGAGCGGCCGCGGCGACCTGCCGCATCCGGCGCTGGCCGGCGTGCCTCTGCTCGTGGTGCTCGGCGTGTCGTTCACGACCCACGACACGCTGGGCACGTCGGCGCTGATCCTCGCGCTGCTGGGCGGTTGCATCGCCGCGGCGCTGATCAACGTCAACCACCTGCACGCGCCCGGCCGCGCGCTGACCGAGGGCGGGACCGGCGCGCTCATCGCCATCGGCAACACCGCCGCGGTCGTCGGTTTCGGCACCGTGGCGAAGGCCGCCCCGGCATTCGACGCGGCCGTGGACTGGGTCACCCACCTCCCCGGGAACGGGCTGGTCTCGGCGGCGATCGCCGTCTCGGCCATCGCCGCGATGACCGGTTCGGCGTCGGGCGGGCAGGCCATCGCGCTGCCCATCCTGGGCCCGCACTACATCGACCAGGGCGTCGATCCCGACCAGCTTCATCGAGTGGTTGCCATCTCGTCCGGCGCGCTGGACTCGCTGCCGCACAACGGCTACGTGGTGACGACCATCCGCGCCATCTGCGGCGAATCGCACGCGGCCGCCTACCCGGCCATGGGCGCCCTGACCGTCATCGTGCCGCTGGCCGGCCTGCTGCTGTGCCTGGGACTATTCGCGATCGGGCTGTAATTCGCCGCCCGGCGTCAGTCGTGGTTGAGGCGGAACAGCTGGTACTGGATGCTGTCGCCCGCGACGTCGAAGCTCTGCAGCACCGTGAAGCGCGCGTCGCTGATCGAATCGAAGTCGATCGTGAAGCTCGACATCGGGCCGATGGGATAGACGATTCCGCAGTCCGGCTCGGCGGTCGAGCATTCAAAGATCGAGCAATCGATCTTCGAGTCGGCGGGGAACATGCCGTCGGGATCGCTGACGATCGGAAACCGATGCGCCGCAGTCCGATTGAAGCACGACGGAACCCCGACGATCGGGAACGATTCGACACTGCGCGCTCCGATCTCGATGACGGCCGCGCCCAGGTACCGATCAGGGAAATCACTCGAACCGGCGCTGGCCACCACCCACTTCCCCTCTAGGTCGGGCAGGAACAGCGGCGGGTCGGTTTCGTTCAGCGTCGCCCGCTCGACGCCGAAATAGATCGGCGCGATCTCCAGGCCCGGCCGGTCGTCGATCCAGACCGTGGCTTCGGTCCGGCCGCGGAAGTAAATGCGAATATCGCCGACGTCACTGAATCCGGCCTCCCCGACCGCGGCATCGGCGCAGTCGACGATGCAGCCCGCGCCGGAGAACCGCAGCAGGTCGGACTCCAGGATCCAGATCCCTTCGCCCTCGGTCGTCGCACCGGGCACCAGCGAGCCGCTGAAGCTCAGCCACGCATTGTCGCCGTCGGCGTCGCCGCCGACATGGAGCCCGGCGACGATGCCGTCCTGCACCTCGATGAAGAACCCGGTGCGCGTGCCGTCGTTCGCGAACCAGCGCCCGGACTCGGGCAGCGGATGCGCGTACTGGTCCAGCGGATCCACCTGGGCGACCGCCGGTCCGCAGGCCGCCAGGATCAATGAAGAACTGATTACCCATGCCGCGACGCACGGCGTCCCAAGGACGTTTCGCATGATCGATGCCCTCGCTCTGGAACAACCCGGCCGGCCGTTCGAATCCCCCACTGGCGCGAGTATAGACGCTGGGAGGGGGGATGCAAGCAGCGATGCCGATCGGGTCGCTGCGCGGCGCGGTGATCGCCTTCGAATCGCGCCGGCCAGGCGTTGCCGGCCACCCACCCGGGCCGCGCTTGGGGTACGGTTTCCCGAACTCCGATCGGGCGTTGCGAAATGAGCGGCAGCGACTTTTCCTTCAGCTTCAGCATGCCGGCTTCGCCGAAAAAGCCGGAGGAAGAAAGCGTTCGCTACATCGCAGCGCCTTACGACGCGCACGCCGTCGGACGCGAGGCCCTGGTCCGGCCGACCGGACAGGCGGAAATCGCGAGGCTTCCGCTGTTCCACGCCCAGGTGCTCGGCACCTGCGACGCGTTCCGGACGCTCGATGCGCATCGGCAGGCCGCGACCGCCGCGCTGGGGCTTGCGCCGGAGCAGTCGCAGCTCGTGGGACAGTCACTGCACGAGCTCGTCCGCCGGGGCCTGTTGCGCGACGAGGCGTCCATCGTCTCGGAGCTCGGATCCGGCCCCGATGACGATACCGTCGGAGCCATCCGCACGCTGTACGTCCGCACCTGCGACCGCCCCCATGAACTCGAGCGACTGCTGGAAGAGCTGGACCGGGTCCGGTCCGGTTCGGGCCTGGAGCGCGTGGTCGTTCTGGACGATTCGCGCGACGCCGCGAACGCGGCGCGCAACGTCGACATCGTGGCCGGAAGCCGTTTACGCGAGCGCCTTTCGATCGGCCTCGTAGCGCGCGACGAACGGCGGGCACTCGTAAGGCGAATCGCCGATGCCGCCGGCGTCGATACGGATGCGCTTGAATGGACGATCGAGGGCGACCCCGGAGACTCGGAACCGGGATACGGCTCGAACCTGAACCTCGCGCTGCTGCTCGGGGCCGGCACCCGCTTCGCGATCGTCGACGAGGACGCCGGCATGGAGCCGCGCGCGCCGGCGGCGGTCGGGCGATCGCTCAGCCTTCGCCCCTGCATGGATTTCGGGCTGCGTTTCCTGGATCCCGATCAGGATGAACGCGAGGCGTTTCCGGCGTCCGGCGTCGATCCCCTGGCCGCGCATTCGGAGATACTCGGTCGGACCGTCGCCGGCCTGGTCGACCAGTTCGGGCCGCAACAGGGAGACCTCGCGCATCGGCTCACGCCGCACCTGATCCACGAACTGCGCACCGGCCCGCGCGTCCGGCTGACCTGCAACGGCACGCTGGGCGATCCCGGCGTGCCGGGGATGGCGTGGCTGTTCGCCCGCGAACCGGAAGAGTACGCGCCGCTGTGCCGGAGCCGGGACGACCATGAACGGCTGCTGTTCGGGCGCCGGCTGGCCATGTGGACGCCGGACGTGCAGATCGCGGCCGGCGCCGCGTTGATGACGACGACGCTGACCGGCATCGACGGCCGGGACCTGCTGTTGCCGACGCTGCCGCGGGGACGCGGCGAAGACCTGCTGTTCGGCGCGCTGGTCCGTTTTCTGCATCCCGCCTCGCCGTGCGCGATGCTGCCGTGGATGCTGCAACACCGCTCGATGGCGCGCAGCGGTGCCAGCAGGGAAGACCTGGGTCGGGCACGCGATATCGGCCTTGCCGCCTACGTCGCCGAGCGGATCGAGGATCTCGAGGAGTCGGTGCCACCCGCGGGCGCGCCGACGCGCAGCGAGGCGCTGCGCCTATGGCTCCGCGGCTGTGCCGAGGAAAGCGTCGAGGAAATCGTCGAGCACCTTCGGCGACAGCTGCTCCAACGCAGGGCCGATCTTGCCGCGCAGGCTAGCGAAACGCTGCGTTCCCTGGATCCACCGCCGTGGCTGCAATCGGACTTCGAAACCGTGATCGAAGCGAACAAGGACTTTTCCGACGTCTCCGATCAGCGATTGCGCGCCCTGGCCAACAACGTCCGGGGGTTCGCCGCGCGTTATTCCGATTCGCTGGAAGCCTGGCGAACGGCGTGGCACTGGAGCACCGGTCGATCCGTGGACGAGTTGCTCGACCCGCAATAGCCGAGGGCGCTGCGATCCCGGTTCAGCCCGAGGGCCAGAACTGCTGGATTTCCTTGTGCAGCATGTCGCGGACCTGTGCGGCCTGGCCGTCGTCGAGATGCTCGTCGAGAATCCCGAAGACGACGCGCACGCAGCGCTCGGGGTCCAGCGAAAGCCCGGCCTCGTCGTCGAGCTGTCGCCGGACGGCATCGAGGAATTCGTCGCGCGAGCGATGCTTGAGCGGCCGTCCCGCGAGCCGGTAGCCCTCGAAATAGACGCCGCGGACCAGCATCGGCAGCTGGCTGGCGAAGTCCATCGCCTCGTCGGGAATCAGGTTGTCCCGCACGACATGCAGCACCGCGCGCAGCGCGTGGTAGGCGTCCTGCAGTTCGCCGGGCCGTTCCAGGCCCTCGGCGATTCGGATCAGCCAGACCTCGGCGTCCTGGTAGGCGCGCTCGATGATCGGTGGCTTGTCGGTCGCCATGGAAATCTCTCCGCCGTGGTTCGAGTCAGGTCAGCTGTTCCGGAGTTCGTCGATCTTGCTGCTGATCGCGTCGCGCCCCTCGGCGTACTTCTTCTGGATCTTCGCGATCAGCTCGTCGGTCGAACCGCGCGCTTCGCGGACCTCGTCGTCGGTCAACTTGCCCCAGTTCTTCTTGACCTTGGCTTCGAATTCATCGAGTTGCGCCTTGTTCTTGTCCATCGTCATCTCCTTGCGGCCCATCGGCCGTCGGTTCGCGGGTGGATTCCCTACGATACCGCGCCGACATCTCGAACTCATTAACATCCGTCAATCCCCGTTCGGACCGGGCGTTTCCATGGCGCCGTCTGCGCGCCGGGCGGATGCGCTAATCTCTGCGATGAGCACGTCGCGGAACAGGCATGAGCGTTCAATACGAGGTCGACGGCGAGATCGTCGTCATCACGATCGACCGGCCCGAGCGGAAGAATGCCGTCGATGCCGCCGCCGCCCGGGAACTCGACGCCCGGTTCGTCGAATTCGACCGGGACGAACGGCTGCGCGTGGCGGTTCTCACCGGCGCCGGGGACACCTTCTGCGCCGGGGCGGACCTGCGCGCGCTGGCCGCCGGGGAGGACGCGGAAGCCAGGTTGGATATGGGCGAGACCGGCCCCATGGGACCGACGCGGAGAACGCTGAGCAAGCCGGTGATCGCGGCCGTGGAAGGCCACTCCGTGGCCGGCGGGCTGGAACTGGCGTGCTGGTGCGACCTGCGCGTGGCCGCCCGCTCCGCGGTCTTCGGGGTCTACTGTCGCGACGTCGGCGTGCCGCTGGTCGACGGCGGCACGGTGCGCCTGCCGCGGCTGATCGGCCACTCCCGGGCGATGGACATGATCCTGACCGGCCGCGCCGTCGATGCGCAGGAAGCGCTGGGGTTCGGACTGGTCAACCGGCTCGTCGACGACGGCACCGCGCTCGGGCACGCGATCGGGCTGGCGCGCGAACTGGCCGACAAGCCCCTGCGATGCCTCGCCGGCGACCGGCTCTCGGCGCTGGAACAGTGGTCGCTGAACGAAGCCGACGCTCTGCACAACGAGCTCCGGCACGGGCGCAAGACGATCCGGTCGGGCGAATCGCTCGAAGGTGCGCGCCGCTTCTTCCGAGGCGAGGATTGAATACGCGGCGAGTGCTCGGGCGCGCCCTGCTCAATCCGAGTGACGAGCGGCGAGGCGCTCCACGACCTCGTCCAGAGTCACCTCGGAGGCCGCCAGTACCACCAGCAGGTGGTACAGCAGGTCGGCCGACTCGTCGGTCAACTCCTCGTGGTCGCCGGAGGCCGCCGCCAGCGCCACCTCTACGCCCTCCTCGCCGACCTTCTGCGCGCAACGCTTGATGCCGCGGTCCAGCAGGCGGGCGGTATAGCTCGATTCCGGGTCGGCGCCGCGGCGCGATTCGATGATCTCCTCCAGCCGGGCCAGGAACCCGATGGAAGGTCGGAAATCCTCGCCGAAGCAGGTCGCCGTGCCGAGATGGCACGTCGGGCCGTGCGGAACCGCGCGCACCAGCAGCGTATCGCGGTCGCAGTCCGCGGTCACGCCCACCAGTTCCAGCGTATTGCCCGAGGTCTCGCCCTTGGTCCACAGTCGATGCTTGCTGCGGGAAAAGAACGTCACGTGGCCGGTCGCGCGCGTCTTCTCCAGCGCCTCGCGATCCATGTACCCCAGCATCAGGACGCGGCCGGTGGCGTCGTCCTGGACGATCGCCGGCATCAGGCCGTCGACCTTGTCCCATTCGAGTTCTTCGATTCCGTCCATCTTCCTTGTCCGTTCAGCTCAGCGCGCCGCCGCAGCTCGAGCCCTGGCCGGCCGTGCACCCGTAGCAGTGCTCGGCGACCCGGATGCCGCGCGGCACGTCCCCGGCATCCAGCAGGTCCGACAGGTGCGTGTGCTCGTCATCGCCGCCCAGCGGCAGGCCGAGCATCTGGTTGAAGTCGCAGTCGTAGACATAGCCCCGGTAGTCGACGCTGACCAAATCGCGGCACATGACCGCGCCGAGGTTGTCGCGCCGATAGCTGTTCTTGAGAAGCGTCATGTAGTCGTCGAACTGCCCCCTGGACAGCAGTACCGCGCCGAAGCGCTTGATGGGCATGTTGGCCAGCGTGAACAGGCTGTTGAACACGATACCGAATTCGTCGTCGAGGAATCTCTTGTAGTCGGCCTCCAGCGCTTCCTGCGGCGGCGGCAGCGACGGACCCAGCGGGTTGTAGACGAGGTTGAGCACCAACCCCGAATCGGGCTTTCCGTAGCCGTGCTCGTTGAGCGTCTTCAGTGCGGCGATCGATGCCTCGAACACGCCGTTGCCTCGCTGGGCGTCGACGTTGTCCTTCGAATAGCAGGGCAGGGAAGCCACGGCCTCGACGCGATGATCGGCAAGAAACGGTGCGACCCAGTCGTAGCCGGGCTCTTCCATGATCGTCGGGTTGAGCCGATCCATGACGTGCACGCCGCGCGCGCGGGCCTGCTCGACCAGCCAGCGGAAATCCGGGTTCATTTCCGGGGACCCGCCGGTGACGTCCAGCGCGCCGATCCCGAACCGGTCGATGACCGCCAGCGCCGTTTCCATCGTTTCGCGGTCCATCAGTTCCGTGCGGTTCGGGCCGGCGTTGACGTGGCAATGCACGCAAGCGATGTTGCACAGGTAGCCGAGATTCATCTGAAGCGTATCCAGCGATCGCCTGCGGATCGCCGGGAAGTCGGTGCTCTCGAGCAGCGGCCAGCTGTCTCTCATTGGCGGGCCTCCGGGAAACGACCGACGATCATCGCACGACCGACGCGGTGCCGCGTCGATGGCGGGTGGCGACGCCCTGCTCCGAGAGCCATTCCTTGAGCTCCGGGATGGCGATGCGGTCGGAATGGAACACCGTGGCCGCCAGCGCGCCGTCGACGTCGGCGCGCTCGAAGACCTCGAGGAAATGCTCGCGCGCACCGGCGCCGCCCGACGCGATCAGCGGCACGTCGCAGATGGCACGCATCTCGGCGAGCTGCTCGACGTCGTAGCCGGTCCGTACGCCGTCGGCATCCATGCAGTTGAGCACGATCTCGCCGGCGCCGAGGCGCTGGACCCGTTCGACCCAGGCGCGCGTGTCGAGATCGGGGTCGATCATGTTGTCCGGGTCGCCGGTGTTGGCGCGCAGCCGGAACCGGCCGGCGTCGCGGATCGAGTCGATGCCGATGACCACGCACTGGCTGCCGAACGCATCGGCGAGTTCGCGGACCAGTGCCGGGCGCTTCAGGGCCGGCGAGTTGACCGAGATCTTGTCGGCGCCGGCGTGCAGCACGGCCCGGGCCCGTTCGACGTCGCCGATTCCGCCGGCGACCGCGAACGGGATGTCGATCTCGGCGGCGACGCGCTCGACCCACTCCACGTCGACCGACCGGTTCTCGGGGCTGGCGGTGATGTCGTAGAACACCAGCTCGTCGGCCTCGGCGTCGCGGTAGGCCTGCGCTCGTTCGATGATGTCGCCCATGTCGACGTGGTCGCGGAAGCGCACGCCCTTGACGACGCGGCCGGCGCGCACGTCCAGGCACGGAATGATGCGAACCGCGACCATCAGTTCTCCCCCTCGGTATGGCGCGCGATCGCTTCGAGTTCGACCCGCCCTTCCAACAGCGCGCGGCCGACGATGCATCCGGCGACGTCGAGCCGGGCCACGCGCGCGATGTCGTCCTCGGAGCCGATGCCGCCGGAGGCCTGCACCTGCAGCGCCGGGTAGCGGGCACGGAGCTGCTCGTACAGCTCCATCCCCGGCCCGGACAGCATGCCGTCGCGCTCGATGTCGGTGCACAGAACGTGCTGCAGGCCGGCACCCAGCAGTTGCTCAAGCAGCGAATGCAGGTCGCGGTCGCCGGCCTCGGTCCAGCCCGATGCCTGCGGAATCCAGCGGCCTTCGGCGTCGCGCTTGACGTCCAGACCGGCGACGATGCGATCGGCGCCGAACGTCTCGATCCATTCACACACGGTCTCCGGCGACTTCACGCAGAGGCTGCCGATGACGACGCGCTGCGCGCCGGCGTCGATTCGCGCGGCGACGTCGTCGCGCACGCGCACGCCGCCGCCGGTCTGCACCGGCACGTCCAGTTCGGCGCAGATTTCGGCGATGC
>JBPRGD010000383.1:0-3135 GCA_051428125.1 Candidatus Wenzhouxiangella sp. M2_3B_020 | reverse complement strand
TCGTCCAGCGGTTCGAGCTTGCGGCCCAGGTCGATGATGTACTGGTATCGATCCAGCCAGTCGTCGAACAGCGAGAATTCGTCGATGATCTCGTCCTGCACTTCGTCGATGGTCATCGCAGGCTCTCCTTGCCGTTCGGTGTGTTCGTTGTCGCGGCTCATGCGTCCACGGTCCGGGTCTTGATCCGCCAGCGCGTGCCGTCGGCTGTGTCCTCCAGCTCGATTCCGCGTGTGTCCAGTTCGTCGCGGATACGGTCGGCCTCGGCGAAATCGCGCCGGGCCCTGGCCTCGGTACGCTGCGCGACCAGCGCGTCGATTTCGTCGGAATCGACATCGGTGCGTGCCGCGCGCTGCGCGGTCCAGCCCTCGGGATCCTGCAGCAGACCCATGAGCTCGCCCGATGCCCGCAACGCGGCGGCAAAGCGGCTTCGTTCATCGTCGTCGTCGCTCTGCTGCGTTTCCCGCGCCAGCCGATTCAGCGCCGCCAGTGCGGCCGGCGTGTTGAGATCGTCGTCCAGCGCCTCGACGACGGCGGGATCCGCTTCGTCGTCGTGGGACCCCGACGGTGCGTCCTCCAGCGCGCGGTAGAGCCGGTCCAGCGTGGCGACGGCCTGGCTCAGCGCAGCGTTCGACCAGTCCAGCGGCTGGCGGTAATGGGCCGACAGCAGCAGGTAGCGCATCGCCTCGCCGGGCCAGCGCTCGAGCAGTTCGTGGACGATCATGGTGTTGCCCAGGCTCTTCGACATCTTGCGCTGGTCGACGGTCACGAATCCGTTGTGAAGCCAGTAGCGCGCGAACCACTCGGAGCCGTGCGCGCAGCAACTCTGCGCGATCTCGTTCTCGTGGTGCGGAAACACGAGATCCTGGCCGCCGGCGTGAATGTCGATGATGTCGCCGAGATGCGCCTCGCTCATCGCCGAGCACTCGATGTGCCAGCCGGGCCGGCCGCGGCCCCAGGGGCTGGGCCATCCGGGCTGGATGTCGTCGGACGGTTTCCAGAGCACGAAATCGCCCGGGTTGCGCTTGTACGGCGCGACTTCGACGCGGGCCCCGGCGATCATTTCGCGGCGGTCGCGGCGCGAGAGCTGACCGTAGCCTTCGAAGGTGTCGACGTCGAACAGCACGTGTTCCTCGGCCACGTAGGCGTGTCCGGCATCGACCAGCCGCTCGATCATCGCGATGATCTGCGGCATGTGCTCGGTGGCCCTGGGCTCCACGGACGGCGGGCGCACGCCCAGCGCGGCCATGTCCTCGTGGTAGGCGCGCGTGAAGCGGTCGGTGATCCGATCGATGGGCACGTCCTGTTCGGCTGCCGCGGCGTTGATCTTGTCGTCGACGTCGGTGATGTTGCGCGCGTAGACGACTTCGGGATAGTGCACCTGCAGGACGCGGAACAGCAGGTCGAAGATGACCGCAGGCCGCGCGTTGCCGATGTGGGCGTAGTTGTAGACGGTAGGCCCGCACGCGTACATCGTCACGC
The DNA here is from genome assembly GCA_051428125.1 of Candidatus Wenzhouxiangella sp. M2_3B_020. Classification (GTDB taxonomy): domain Bacteria; phylum Pseudomonadota; class Gammaproteobacteria; order Xanthomonadales; family Wenzhouxiangellaceae. The sequence goes on along the minus strand of JBPRGD010000383.1, from coordinate 1,656 downwards.
GATCGGGATCCAGCGGCTCGAAGACCTGCTTCGACCGGGTCAGGGTGTTGTAGAGCTGCAGCGTCATGGCCGGCGCCTGAATGGGGCTGTTGTCCGAGACTGCGAGGGACCGCGAACGCCCGACGTGCGCACGCACAATCGATGCGAAGATCCCTACACTGGAGGACCGAAGTGTAACGGAACGGAGCCTGGTGAATGGCCGACAACCCCGAGATTCCGAATCGAGATGCGCTGTACGGCGCCCACGTCCGCGCGCTGACCGATCGTACCGAGGCGCTGCTGGCGCGCTCGGGCCACGACCGGCTGCTGCTGCATTCCGGACGCCCGCGTGCGCGCTTCCAGGACGACTACGTGCCGCCGTTCCGTGCCCACCCGCATTTCGTGGCCTGGCTGCCGCTGCCGGGAAATCCCGATTGCCTGCTGGAACTACGCCCCGGACGGCGACCCAGGCTGTGGCTGGTGGTGCCCGACGATTTCTGGCACGCCCCGCCGGCCCCGCCCGAGTCCTGGTGGGCCGGTTTCTTCGAAATCGAGACCGTCGCCGACGCCGAGCAGTGGCAGCACGTGCTCGAAACGCCAATGGCGACGGCGCTGATCGGCGATCCCGACGATTTCACCACGCTGAACGAGCACGCGGACCTGAATCCGCCCGAACTGATCGCCGGGCTCGACGAACTGCGGACGGTCAAGACCGATTGGCAGATCGCGTGCATCGCCGCGGCCAATCGCATCGCCGTTGCCGGTCACCGCGCGGCCGAGGACGCGTTCCGCGCCGGGAGTTCGGAACTCGGGATCCATCTGGCCTACCTGCGCGCGGCCGGCCACGATCCCGACCGCCTCCCGTACGGAAGCATCGTCGGGCTCAACGAGCATGCGGCGGTGCTGCACTACCAGTACCGCGACGCCGAAGCGCCGGAGGAATCGCGCAGCTTCCTGATTGACGCCGGCGCCGATTGCCACGGCTACGCCGCCGACGTCACGCGCACCTATGCGGCCGAGGACGGGGAGTTCGCCGAGTTGATCGGCGAGGTCGAGATCATGCAGCGGCGGCTGGCCTCGCGCATGCAGGCCGGCCGCAGCTACGTCGACCTGCACCGCGAGGCCCATCGCGGGATCGGCGAGATCCTGCGTGGAGCCGGGATCTGCGACATGTCGCTGGACGCGTTGCTGGAGGCCGGCGTCACCTCGACGTTCCTGCCGCACGGCCTGGGGCACTTCATCGGCGTGCAGGTGCACGATGTCGCGGGCCGCGTCGCGCCGGACGGTGAGCCGCTGCCGCCGCCGGCGGCGCACCCGTCGCTGCGGCTGACGCGGGAGCTCGAGGCCGGCAACGTGTTGACCGTCGAGCCGGGCCTGTATTTCATTCCGAGCCTGCTCGACGAATTGCGCGGGTCACCGCTGTCGAGCCACATCGACTGGAAAATGGTCGAGCGTCTGCGGCCGTACGGCGGAATCCGGATCGAGGACGACGTGGTCGTGCGTACGGACGAACCCGACAACCTGACGCGCCAGGCGTGGGCCGAAGCAACGGCTTGAGGGATCGGGTTACGAAGGGTGCCTGGGGCCGGCCGCGTCCCGGGACGACGCGCCGATGACCACCCGGGGCAGGGTGGTCGGGGTGACTGGATTCGAACCAGCGACTCCTGCCTCCCGAAG
>JBPRGD010000382.1:0-1354 GCA_051428125.1 Candidatus Wenzhouxiangella sp. M2_3B_020 | reverse complement strand
CCGGACGTAGATGTCGCCGGAGGTCGCGGGCACCGTGCCGGAGAGGATCTTGATCAGCGTCGACTTGCCGGCGCCGTTGTCGCCGAGCAGCCCGACGATCTCGTTCTCCTCCACGTGGAAGTCCACGCCGTCGAGCGCCTTGACGGGCCCGTAGGACTTGTAGATCCCCTCCATGCGAACGAGTGCGTCGGCCATCTCAGCCACCCCCCGAAGCCGTGGTCTGCTGGCGCTCGATATACGACTGCAGCGCCATCATGCCCAGGATCGTGACGCCGATGAAGATATTGTAGGCGAGCCCCGGAACGCCGATCAGGACGATTCCGTTGCGCATCATGCGCAGGATCAGCACGCCGAGCACGGTGCCGATGATCGTGCCCCGGCCGCCCATCAGCGCCGTTCCGCCGATGACGACCATCGCGATGACCTCCAGCTCGTAGCCGGTTCCGCTGTTCGGGTTCGCGGCGGCGACGCGGATCGAGCTGGTGATGCCGGCGTACGCGGACAGCACGGCGGTGAGGATGAACAGCCAGATCTTGGTGCGGTCCACGCCGACGCCGCGCGCGCGGGCCGCTTGGGCATTTCCGCCCGACGCCTGGATCCAGTTGCCGAGCTTCGACTGGGTCATCATGTACACGAGCGCGAGCATGAACGCGAGGAACCACAGCAGCGAGGCATAGATGCGGAAGGGACCGATCTCGAAGCTCCCCGAGACGATCGCCGTGAGGGGCGACTCCGCGGTCCAGACGCGTTGCGGGAATCCGCTGGTGGTGTAGAGCGCGGTGCCGCGAATGGCCATCATCATTCCGAGGGTCACCAGGAACGACGGAATGCGGAGCTTGGTGACGAACCAGCCGTTGATGAAGCCGATCGCCACGGCCACGACGAGCGCGACCAGGAAGCCGAGCTCGAGCGACATGACACCTTCGTTGTAGAGCGTCCACATGACGATCGGCGCGAATCCGAAGACGGATCCCACGGATAGGTCGAACTCCCCGGCGGTCATGAGCGCCGTCATGCCGAGGGCGATCATCCCGAGCTCGGGGGTAAAGGCGAGGGTGTTGCTGATGTTTCCCGGCGATAGAAACCGTGGGGATAACGCCGTGAAGACCGCGATCTCCACAGCCAGCAGGATGAGCGGCAGGAGCTCCGGCTGGGATTTCAGCCGTTGCGCGAAGCCGCGCGACAGGGCAGTGGCTGGATTCATGGGCCCTTTCGAAACGAGAGAGCCAGGCTGGCGCGAAGGCCAGCCTGGCGGTGTCGGTCGCAATGCGCGTCGGGCTCGAGCGCGTTCCGATGCGTGTGCATGGTCACGAGCCGACCGTCGGGCGCGGTGGCTCTACTCGGCGCCCTGCAT
>JBPRGD010000381.1:0-4307 GCA_051428125.1 Candidatus Wenzhouxiangella sp. M2_3B_020 | reverse complement strand
CAATCTGCGGTTCGACTTTCCGTTCGCACGGCCGACTGCATCCGTCTAGAGGCTGAGTCGGGGCGGTACCAGGGCGCTGGCCAGGATCATGCCGGTGGCCAGCGCGACGGCGACCATGACGGCGAGAAAGCCGGTTTCCAGGCCCGAGATCACGTCCTGGCCCAGCAGCGCGGAGAGACTGCGCATGCCGATGGAGCCGGGCACCAGCAGGATCAGGCCCGGAATCTGAAGGATCGAGGCGGGCCTGCCCGACGCCCGCGCATAGAAGTTGCCCGCGAGGCCCACGGCCAGTGCACCGAGGAACGCGGCCAGCACGGGCGAGCCGAGCAGGCCGCCGTAGGCGCCCGCGCTCCAGGCTAGAAGACACCCGGCGACGACCCAGATCCAGTCGCGCCAGTAGGCCTGGAACAGCACGACGAAGCCCAGCGCCGCGATCGCCAGCCCGATCGGGATCATCCAGATGGGCAGCGGCGATGGCGGATGCGCCGGCACCACGCCGATGAACGAACGTGCGATCCAGCCTCCCAGCGCCAGCCCGACCGTGAGCAATGCGAACACCGCGACCGTCGAAGCCAGGCGCGCCGCCCCGGAGACCTGGTGGCCGGTCGCCAGTTCGCGCGTGGCCACGGTCAGGTCCATGCCGGGGATCAGCGCGATCATGCCGGCGACGACCGCCGGCGTCAGCGCGGTGTACATGTCGAATCCGCACCACAGCGTGCCGACCAGCGTGACCAGCGTCGCGGTCAGCGGGTTGAGCAGCCGCGACAACTCGCCGCGCCGCGACAATGCCAGCACTCCGGAGCCGGTGATCAGGCCGAGCACGCCGGCGAGCATCGACTCCCGCCAGCCGCCGCCGATCAGCGTCGCGGCGCCGGCCGAGACCATCATGTAGGCGACCAGCAGCACCAGGCCACGGTGCTGGGCGGGTCGTTCGTCGATCGACCGTACGCGACGATCGGCCTCCTCCGGATCGATCTCGCCGCTGGCGAGCGCTTCCATGACGCCGGTCAGGTCCGCCAGCTTGCCGAGATCGGTGCCGGCCGGTTCGACCCGCGCGAGGTAGGTCTGCTGCCGGTCGCCGTCTCCCAGCGTCGCGATCAGTGCCGTGGGCGTCGAAAAGAATTCCGCGGTCAGCCCCAGGCGGTCCGCCATGACCTGCATCGCGGTTTCGAGACGGTGGGCGGGCGCGCCCACGCGCAGCAGCGCCCGGCCCAGGTTGAGCACCAGCGTGGCGTACGGACTGGACTGGTACGGCGAAGTCGCCGGTGATTCGTCGATCGGGTGCATCGGCCCCTCCATGATCACGCAACCGCAGATTACGCAGATTCGCGCAGGTGTTTCGACCTGCGTGCCGTCGGCAGCCGATGGAACCGCGATCCAGTGCTCTCCGGTCCGCGTCGATCATCGGCGCGGAACAGGCTGATCGGTGGTCTCGCGAGTAGCACGGTCTCGCTTCGGCGACATCGTGGGTCTACCATGAGACGCCCGAATCCGGTGAGCCGATCGCCATGAAACGCGAAGAAATCGATTTTCCGCCCGAGCACGAGCCGTTGCGCGAGGACGTCGGGGAGCTCGGGACCCTGGTCGGCGACCTGCTGCGCGAGCAGTGCGGCCGGCAGCTGTTCATGCGCGTGGAATCGGCGCGGTCGGCCGCGATCGACCGCCGCAACGGCGAATCCGGGGGCGATGCGCTGGAGCGGGCCTGCCGATTCGACGCGCCGGCCGAGGCGCTGGACTTCGTGCGCGGGTTCGCGACCTGGTTCCGGATGGTCAACCTGGCCGAGCAGGTTCACCGGATCCGGCGCCAGCAGTCCTGGGCGCTGGGGTCCGAGCCGCAGCCGGAGAGCCTGGAAGCCGTGCTTTCAGCTCTGCGCCGCGAGGGCATGAGCTACGAAGACGTCGAGCCGGCGATCGCCGATCTGCTCGTCGAGCCGGTGCTGACCGCGCACCCGACCGAGGCCACGCGCCGCTCCATTCTCGAGAAGGAGCAGCGCATGGCCCAGTACCTTGTCCAGCGCTTCAACACGAATCAGCCGGTCCGCGCACTGCACCGGCTGATCGACCGCGTGCGCATGGAACTGACGATCGCCTGGCAGACCGCCGAGCAGAGCGCCGTGCGCCCGACGGTCGCCGACGAGGCGGAGCACGCGCACTACTACCTCGCCAACGTGCTCTACCGGATCGCGCCGGTGCTGCACGAGAACCTTGCCGAAGCCGTCGAGGCGGTCTGGGGCGTAGAGCTGGATCCGGGACGCTTTCCGGCCATTTTGCGTTTCGGGTCGTGGGTGGGCGGCGACATGGACGGCAATCCCAACGTCGGTCCGGACACGCTGCTGGGCACGCTGGCCGAGCAGCGGCGGCAGGTCATCGGCAACTATCTCGGCGAGCTTCGCCGTCTTCACCGGCTGTTCAGCCATACGCTGGGGCGGATCGACGTGCCCTCGGCGCTGCATGTCCGGCTGGACGACTACGGTACGCGCATGCCGGATGTCACCGAGCGCGTGCCTCGGCGCTACGCCGACATGCCGTACCGGCGCTTCCTGCGCTTCGTCGAGGCGCGCCTGCAGCGCACGCTGTCGGAAGCCGACGGCGGCTACGAAAGCCCCGAGGGGTTCGCCCGGGATCTCGACCTGATCGGCGAGAGCCTGCGATTCCACCGCGGCGAACGTGCCGGCCTGTTCCCGCTCGACCGGCTGCGGCGACGCGTCGAGATTTTCGGCTTCCACCTCGCCGCGCTCGATATCCGCGTCGATTCCGGCGACCTCCACGAGGCCGTCGGATCGCTGATCGACGACGCGAATTGGTCCGGGCTGGACCACCGCCAGCGCACGGAGCGGCTGCTCGACCTGCTGGCAGACGATAACGGCCTGACCGCCGAAAGCGACCACCCGGTATTCCGGATGCTGCAGGCCGCCGGCAAGGCGCGCGGAAGATTCGGCCGTCGAGCCGTGCAGACGCTGATCGTCAGCATGAGCCGCAATGCCGACGACGTGCTGGCCGCATGGCTCGTCGCCCGGGTTGCCGGCGTCGAGGATGGGGGACTGGACTTCGTGCCGCTGTTCGAGACCGTGGAGGATCTCGAAGCCGCCGAAACGGTCATGCGGGGGCTGCTCGGGCAGGACATCTGGCGGGCGCTGATCGGACAGCGCGACGACCGGCAGATGATCATGCTGGGCTATTCCGACAGCAACAAGGACGGCGGCCTGGTCGCGTCGCGCTGGTCGCTGCACGCCGCGCAGCAGCGCCTGGTCGCGCTTTTCGCCGACGCCGGCGTCGGAGTCTCGTTCTTCCACGGTCGCGGCGGCAGCATCGGGCGTGGCGGCGGCAAGACCAGCCGGGCCATCCTCGCGGCGCCGGCCGGTAGCGTCGAGGGGCGGCTGCGTGCGACCGAGCAGGGGGAGGTCATCCATCGCAAGTTCGCGCTTCGCCCCATCGCGCTGCGCAACCTGGAGCAGGCCGCCGGAGCGGTGCTGCGCGCCACGATCGAATCGAAGACCGGATCCGCTTCGAGGGCGAACGAGGAATGGACCGCGCACGTTCAGCGGTTGGCGGAACTCAGCCGCGAGCACTACCGGACCCTCGTCTACGATGATCCGGAGTTCTCCGACTATTTCCGGTCGGCGACGCCCATCGACGTCATCGAGCGCATGCGCATGGGATCCAGGCCCGCATCCCGCCGCCCGGACTCTGGCATCGAGGGCCTGCGCGCCATCCCGTGGGTGTTCGCGTGGGCCCAGAGCCGGCACGCGCTACCGGGCTGGTTCGGTCTCGGCACGGGGCTGGAAAGGCTGGCCGAAGAGATCGGCGCCGACCGACTAATGGAGATGACCGCCGGCTGGCCGTTCGTCGCGACCGTGCTCGACGACGCGGAAATGGCGATGGCCAAGTCCGACCTCGATATCGCCCAGCGCTATGCGGGACTGGCTGGCGCGACCGGAGAGCGCATCTTTCCGGCCATCCGCGCCGAGTTCGATCGCACGCGCGATTGGATCTGCAGGCTGAAGGATCAGTCCGACCTGCTGGCCGGCGACGAAACCCTGAGGCGCTCGATCCTGCTGCGCAACCCCTACGTCGATCCCATGAGCTTCGTCCAGGTCGAAACTCTTGCGCGCTGGCGCGCCGGCGATCGAGGGGACGAATCGCTGGAGCAGGTGCTGATCGCGAGCGTCCATGGGATCGCGCAGGGTTTGCAGAACACGGGGTGATGGCCAGGGCCGATGCCGGGCTGTGGAAGCGTCCGGTGGGGGCGGTCGGTAGTCGGTGGTCGGTAGTCGGTAGTCGGTAGTCGGTGGTCGGTGGTCGGCCCA
>JBPRGD010000380.1:0-56290 GCA_051428125.1 Candidatus Wenzhouxiangella sp. M2_3B_020 | reverse complement strand
GCATCGCGCCGATCCAGACCTTGCCTCACGCCTGCTGCGCAGTTATCCGCCCCTGGATGCGCGGGTGGCGCCGGAACGGCTCATGCGCATCAGGCTGGCGTGCAATGGCGCGTCCGACGAAAAACTGCTGGATCGATTGCTGGAGCAGCATCGCCGGCTGATCGATGCCTTGCGCGGCCTGCCGCGGGTCCTGACCCATAATGCGCTGTCACCGGCCAACGTCTTTATCACGAGCACCGACCGACCAATCCTGCTGAACTGGGATGCCTTGCGTTTCGATGTTATCGGCAGCGACCTGAAGCCGAAGGACCTGAGACGGGCTTATGCGCCCGATAAGATCGAAGGAGAAATGAGCGCGAGTGTCCTCGGAAAGTCGTCCTTGCCGGAATGGTCTCTCCCGCTGGTTGTGTATACCGCTTTCATCGATGGCCAGATCCAGCAGGAAAACTATGCCGAGGCATTGACTGTGGTTCCCCGGATCCTGGATGTGCTGTCCCGCGTATCCGAAGAGCAACTCGGCGAACCCCGGGTTTCCGCATGAGCTGCGGTTCCACTACTCGATCGGGCGTTGACAGGCAATTCGATTCGGGTGAGCTATCATCCGAAGCAAGGTTTGGTGAAGGCTCGGGAAATCGGGCTCGCGTCCGCTGGCGAGTTCTGGCCAGTACAAGGCTTTTCGTCCTACGGCATCGCGATCGATATAGCCGGTTACGCGCATCTTCGGAAACGCGACTTCGTGGAAAACGGGAGAGGCTCTGGACCGTGGCGCGACGCGATGTTCATGATCTGACCGGGCAAGGAGGGGCAGGTTGAAATCCATTGCATTCCCCGGTGAGCAACTGCACTCTGTCCGTCTCTTTCCGAAGTTCAAGGGAGCCGATGCCTATCGTGTCACCGGCATCGCCGCGCGCTGTGACTGGGTCGTATTGTCCGACGACCATCCGCCTTTCGTGCATGTCCGGCGTAACGGCATCCGTGATCCCGAGACTATATTCCTGTCCTTGCGTTCACCGTTTCGGGCGTTGAAGGTGTTTCACGACGAGATCCTGCCGACGATTCCCGGGCGGTTCGTCCTCGTCACGGGATCAGAGGACATCACGATTCCCCACCAGACCGATGCAAGATGGCCTCGTTTCGATAAGGATCACCGCCGCTTGATCGAACGAATCCGCCGAGACTCGCGCTTGGTCCAGTGGTTCACGGAAAATCTCGATTCTCGCACGGCGGGGTTGACGCCGATTCCGACAGGCGTTGTTCCGCCGCCGTCGGCGACCCGTATCGAATGCTTGCCTCCATATCCCGAGCCTGACCCGAGGTCGGTACTGTGCGCACACCGCGTTCGTTCGGGCGACCAATGGGCGATGCGGAGGTCGCTGCTCGAGATGTGCCGGAATTCCGGGGGGCCGAACTGCACGATTCTCGAGCGGGAGTTGCCGTTCAGCAGCTTTTCCCATGTCCTGCGTGGGCATGCGTTTGTCCTGTGTGTCGAGGGCGGAGGTCTGGATCCGTCGCCCAAGGCCTGGATCGCCATGCAACAGGGTTGCATTCCGATCGTGCGCGAATCGCCGACAACCGACGCCTACCGGGATCTGCCCGTAGCGTTCACTCCGCGCTGGGATTCGCGAGTTGTCGATCCGGCATGGCTCGAAGCCCGATATGGAGAGCTTCGACGCTGGTTCCGGAGCGACAAGGGCAGGGTGCTCCTGAGACAGCGGCTGAGCCTTGGCTATTGGTGGGGCAAGATCATCGACGGCGTCGCGGCGCCCCGCAGGCTGGACTTGGGATGAAGACACTCGTCGGGCCAGCGACATCTGCTGCCCGCAAGCGCCGCGCATGACTCGCCGGCGTGATGCCTTCCGCCGAGTGTCTCGGTCTCCGCGTCCGGTCCTTTCCGGGCGCAAGGGTATGAACTCCGCGGTTGTTCTTGCCTCGCACTGACCTCCAGCTCGCGACAGGTGGCCTTTCAATCGAGATTCGAAAGCAGATGCTGCCACTTATCTGCAATGGCCCCGGGACCGAAGCGCTTCATTGCCAGGTCTCGCGCCTTACCCGCGACATCGTCTCGTGAGCCGGGACTCTCCGCGAGCGCATTCAGCTGTTCCAGCCATTCGCCGGCATCTCCTGCAAGCCTGCCGGAACCGTCCCGAAACAGGTCGCGATACATCGGGTTTTCCGTCGCAACGCTTGGCACGCCGCATAGCGCAGCTTCGTACCATTTCAAAGGACTCTTGGCATCGTTGAACCGATTCCTTAGCAACGGAATCACGTTGATGTCCACTCGAGCCATTTCGTAGGCGAGATTGACGTGGGCCACCAAGGGCCGGATTTCCAGGCGTTTCTCATTGAAGAATCTGGAGAATTTCCGAAGGCCGAGACTGCCGACGATGGTCAGTGTCCAGTCCGTATTCCGTGCGAGAAAGAACGACAACGGCTTCGCGATGGACTCGAAGTCCTCGTCATGCGTCATCGAGCCGCTCGCATAACAGATCCGCCTGGTGCGCTCGGCCCGCGAGAATTCCCTGTGCCAATGTGCGGACAGATACGCGTTTTCGGTGCCGAACCCGTTCGGGATGCAGATCGAATCCTTTCCGAGGGACATCAAATGCTCGCGGATCGGTGGTGTGCTGCCGATGCAGAAATCGGCAGCCAGCAACGTGCAGCGAAAACTGCGCGCCTTGGCTCTCCACTCGCGGACCTCAGCATCGGGAGCCCCTGAAATGAACGAGATCTCGCCCGAATCGATCAGACGCTCATCGAATATTAGGTCGTCGATGTCACCGGCTGTCGGGATTCCGAGTCGACGACAGGCGCTGAACACCTCTGCCAGTGAATCGGACCAGAAGCTCCTGTGAATGACGACGAGTTTGGCGTGTCCAAGAATTCCCGGGTCGTCGGCTACGGCGCGGGATGTGAACCATTCCGAGCCGACCCCTGCCGAACCGAGTGCGTCGACCATGTTCTTGACTCGATAGATGTGACAAGGAATATTCGGGCGGTCGCTGATGAACACGACCGATGCGGCGGGGCGATCCGTGCGCGCAGAAGCGCGACGAGCATCTCCGCGAAAGTCGACAAGCCCGGTGATATGCTTGCAATACGCAGCCGCGACCAGGTCCGGTGCGGGCTTCAAGACTTCCTTTTGATGGTTGTCGGGTATCGGTATCGCGGCAACCCGTCGTAGCCTATCCTGTACGGAGCGATCCGTCGGGGGCGCGGCGAGCGAGTCGTAAAGACTTTGCGAGATTCTCGCAGCCTCGCAGGAATGCTCGTGACGGTGATCGGGCGCGATGCTGCGCGGTGTCCTGATCGGTGGGGCGGGATCCTCCAGTGCCGCTTCGGGCAGTCGCCCGCGAAGCCAGTCGCGCAGTCGAGCACTCGTGTTCTCCGGATCGGCCAGCCACGATTCGAATGTTGTCCTGTGAACCGGGAACTTGGTCTGCCAGTATTCAGCATCCAGGTTGTAGCGAAGCCATAGCAGGTGCGCATGCGTGCACGACGTGACGGCTCCCTTCGTGATGTCGGGAACGGTCGCCCGATAGGCGAGCGACTGGAATACCGACTCCGGATTCCGGACGACGTGAACGATGCAGGCATCGTCGAAAAGCTGCTCAAGAATCGGTGAATAAAGCATGCCGAGACGACAGAGCCGGGGATCCTTGATGACGATGCTGCGCGATGTCCGCAATGCCGTTTCGAGGATTTTCCGGATCCGGTTGCGCGCCGCGTCGGCCTCGGGTCGGGAAAACGCCAGCGGTGGAATCGGACGCACGTCTTTCCAGCCGAAGCCGACCGTTTCCATGAACCGGTTATTGCAGAGCATCAGGTCGCGGGGCTCCCAATAGCCGTCGGGATTGTCAGTGGGATGTGCAGGCAGGGCCGGGCCTGGAAGTTCGAAACCGAGATCGGCGATGTATCGGGCGATCGCGGACGTTCCAGAGCGGTGCATTCCGAGCACGACCACGCAGCGGCGCCGAGGAGCGCTGGTGCCGCGAGGGTGTCGTGTCTCGTCCGACATATCGGTGTCTCGTTCGGCCGGGCGCGAAAACCGGAGCGAGATGTACCCTCGTGTTCGGCCGCACGCGGTGTCGGTTCATGATCGGAAGTGCGTATTCTCGCATCCCCGGCGGCGTCGGGAGGCTCCGTGCAAACCCCATGGCGGAGCGTCGCAGGAATCCGCGATTTCACATCGATGTCCGGTATTTGCCTTCGCGGTGCTCCCTTCTTTCGCACACCGGGATTCTTCCGACCGACGGGCCGTTTCGCCGTCGGGCGTGAGTCGGGCGAGGATGTAACGATCTCGGTGGATCCGTCGAACCGATTCCCGTCCCGGTAACGTGCCGCGATGCGACGGCCGCGGATGGATCCCAGGCGGCGGGAGCCGGCTCCAGGAACCGCTGCCGTTGAGCCCGTGCTAGGATTTCCGGAGCTGACCGAAGAACGAGATTGGCGCGAGGCCAGGCATGAACGGTGATCTTGAAAGAGAGAACAAGCTGCTCGTTCTACTTCTCAACCGAGCGATCAGCGAGCCGGTCGTTTCCGAAGAGAGCGTTTCCGGTGAAGAATCCTCCGGGGCAGTAGCTCCGAATCGGGAATCGTCGGAGGAAAAATTCGGGCACTTGCAGGATTCGGCCCGAAAACTGCAGGATCGGAACCGCAGCTTGAGGCGCCAGCTCGTGGCGGCTCGACGGGAGATCGACGCGCTCAGAGGGTCGGTATCATGGCGAATCACTGCGCCCGTGCGAGCAACCGTCTCATTCCTGTCTGGAATCATTCGAACGTCGCGCTGACCTCTTGACGCATCCGCGTGGCCGCCGGAGGCCCGGCGTGCCGACCTGTAGGACGATCCCGGGCGGTCGCGACCCGATCGCCGATCACCGTGCGTGACCGCGATAAACGCCCGAGTGGTGCTCGGCCCCTTAGGATGCCCATCAACCCGTTCACGCCCCGCCGGGATCGGGTATCCCATGCGCGCGCAGTACATCGTGAATTGCAGCAACCGAATAGCCTTTCTTCCAGCTCAGCTTGAGCATTGGCAGCATCTGCATCTGCTCGGCGGAGGGCCTTTCGTCGTCGTTCAGGTGCCCGTCCAGAATCCTCTGGATCACGTGAGGGCCCCGAGCGCTCAACCGAGGGGTGCAGCGCCATACTCGCCGGACTTCGCGGTCGCGCCGAAGCAGCCAATCGAAGGTGTGGTGCATCCAGAAGTAGGATTGCGGGTCTCCCGAAAGGACGTAGTTTTCGGACCATCTAGTCCAGGCCTGGACAAGCGGAGATTCCGATTTCGAGGCAAGGAACCAATTGGCAAGCGATCGGACGGGCTGCGGCTGAGCGAACGCGAAGAAACCGCTCGCAGTCGCGCGGTGGAGCCATCGGTCGAGCGGTTTCAGGCACAGCGTCGTTGCATCGGCCCATACTCCTCCATATTCGTAAAGCAAGCGTAGCCTGAGCAGGTCGGCGATATGGCTTCTCGAAAGCGAACGGGGGAGTTCGGGCCAGGCGACATGCTCGCGCACGCTGGACGCGTCCAGGAAAACCACGTTCCATCCGGGGTTCAGGACTCGCCAGCTTTCCATGCACATCCGGACCAGCGGAGGCGCCTCGGCGAAGCCCTGCAGCCATAACATCCAGACCGTGGGATTGGGAAACCCGGCCCCGGAGTGCCGAGGCAGGTTTCGCCAGTCACGCGGGAAGGTCGACATGCCCATACGGCAACGATGACGCCGGTCCGTCGCCTCGCGCGAAACGACGAAGCGCCGAAGCAGATATCGATTGAAGGGATGATCGAACGGCATGGGACTCAGACGGGTGGCTCCTGGATGTTCTTACGGCGACCAGAAGAATCGTGCTCGTAACCGTCTCAGCCGCTTGCGCATCGAGTCTTCCGACGACTCGCGATGCCATCCGAAAAGCGAAGCATCGAGCTTGTACGATTCACTCAGGTAATCGACGAGAATCTGCGGGTCGTCGTGGCCCACCCTGAAGACAAGGAACTTTCCGCCGATCCTTTCGATGGCTTCGCTGGCGCGGCGGCGATGCGAGGAATGATACTCTCGCCACATCGCGATCGCCTGGTCGCGATCGACGTTGTAACAGCGCATGTAATTGCGCAGTTCGCGGCCGCCATGGTGTGCGACGCGCGAGGCGATCCACTCCTCCACGGGGCGATCGTTGTATATGAAATAGGAGTCCGGATTCTCGATGACCAGCCTTTCGAGGAACACGGACTCGTTCAGGATCGTACGACCGTCGAGCCAATTGATGTCGGAAAGCGCTTCCGCACCGTCCATTCCGTGCAATACCGGCCGGGCCGCGGCGAGGTTGCGCAGCATCCGTCGTGCAAGGTTGCCGGACGGATAGGGGCCGCCCATGCTGCGGCTACGTACGCCATTGGCCTTGAAGAAGCGGTCGAGCGATTTCGTGCCGGTCTTGTTCGGTCCTAGGCAGATGATTCTGGGGCGGTCGGGCATGAGTTCGGCCGAGGCAAGGTGAGGTTCGAGAGGGTACGTCGCTCTAGTCCAGCGGAACAGAGAGTCGCTTGTGCGACCAGGATTCGGGGATTCGCTCGCCGAATTCCCGGTCGCAGAACCGATACACTCGTCGCAAGCGCCGAACCATGAATTCAAGATCGGATTCTTCTGGTTTGGCGTCGTTGGGGTATGCATTAGGCCGCGAACGAAAATCGGGGTCGGGGAGCTCCACGGAAAGAAACTCACTCAACGCGGTGATCGTTTCCATGTTGAACAAACTCTCGTAGAAACCGAAGAAGATCTGGTCCGGACCGAATGCCGATCGGAGATTGGTGACGGTTCGGTCATAGCGGGTGCGCTCCATCACCCCTTTCTTTTCGACGTGTTGCCTGAAATCGCGTTTCGGGTCGACTTTCGGCCTGTTGCTGGCAAACTTCCGAAGAGTCGAGAAAACCCGATCCGCAGGATCGCGCATCAGGAAAATTACCTTCACGTGAATGCCGTTCCTCGCCATGAAATTCCTGATTCCACGGAAACCGTCCGCATCGATCAGGGCGTATGACGGAGTGATTTCGCACATCAGCGGTTTATCCGATGGGGTCAGGCGTTCGAAATAACGAAGGTACGCATGGAAATCGCCCTGCATCGCCGCTCGTTCGGCGAGGTCCTTGTCGAACTCCTCGCGCCCGCTCCTCGCTGCTTCCAGATTGTCCGCGTGTTGGCGTTCGAAGCGTGCGTTGAACTTGCCGCACAGATCGGAGCGGTAGTACGCGTCGAAGAAATGAAGTTCCTTCAACGGCGTGCAGGCAATGCTCTCGCTGCGCCGGAGGAATTGGTGCAGCCACGTCGTGCCGCATCGTTGGGCGCCGACACCGAGGATGAGCGTCTTGCCGTTCAGTTCAGTCGACATCATGGTCGCTTGCCGTTCCTTCTGGTCCGGGTTTCTTGCAGCAGCCCGTTGCCGCCTGGACAGTCGCTGCAGGAGTTCATCGCGTCAGGTCCGGCGAAGGCGTTCGATGTAGATGCCGGGATCGGGCAATCCAAAACGGACCCGGTTGCGGTGCTTCCAGAAGACATTTCTCCGCTCGATGGAATGGAAGCGATGATCTGCATCGATGTAATCCGCCAGGATCCGGTAGTTTTGATGGACCTCGGCCTGCCGGGCGAAGACGTCGACCCGGGGCGCTTTCCTGAATTTTACATAGGGCAGCAGGTGGAACGCCGCTCCCTCGTCGCCGGCAATATGCCTCGCATCGGCGAGCAGATCCAGTTGGACGGATACGGTATGGAGTTCCGGTTGTACGACTCGCCATCCCTGCGCAGCGAGAGTCGACTCGATTTCGGCGGCGTCCACGTTTCCGTGATTCTTCGGCTCGTCGACGGCTCGCCTCGACAACCACAAGCGATCTCGGGGGTCCGAGGCGCCTTCCATGATCTGCAGCGAAGCGACATATTCGGCGGAGCCGAACCCCCGGATCTCGAACGCGGCTTCCGGAATATGCACCAGGCGGAATCGGGTCGGACATGTCAGGAGCCGCGTACGAGCGAGAATACCCATCCGATCCAGGATTTCCGCCTGCCAGGGCAGTAGTCGAGTAGAGTCCATGCGGGGCGTGAAAACGATCGGAATATCGGGATGGCGCCGGATATACCACAGCCTCGCAAGTGTCTCCAGGGTGAAGTGCCCGAAATGGGGGAACATGTATCCGCCGAAAACGACTTCGTCGGCGCATTCTTCGATTTCGCGAAAATCGATGGACTCGGTATGGACAACGGGCTGCCCGCCTCGATAAAGAAGAGAAGATTCGAGGGGACGGCCCTCGTCATCAAGGGCTCCGCCCGTGTATTTCATCGACCCCAGGCCACGGAACGGCATGATGGTGGTCGATGGGAACGCGGTGCTTCGGGCTCGGAACCGGCTCGCGGCGTTTCCCGTATTTCGATTGGAGTCGGTCACGGCTGGCGGTTGTCGGCGAGGTCGGCAATGAAAGCGACCAGGTCTTTCCTGGTCTGGTCCGGGTTTTCCGAATTACCCGTGGGTGGGTTCTCAAAGGACCCGAAATACTCCGGCGGCAACGTACGATCCAGCATCTTTTCAAGACGGCGATTGCCAACGAGAAATCGTTCGGCGGTAGCCTCGAGAAGGCGGTCGGTGAAGATGTCGAGCGGTTCCTCGTTCCACTGCTGCCGTTCACCGTAGGCCCTTACGGCCTTTCCGATCGTGGAGCGATAGTTCTCGGGCCCGAGCCAGGGTTCCGCCATTCGGCAAAGCAACCGATTCAATGCAAGAGTCCGAAGACCCTTGCTTCTGTTGGCCCGGAACGTCGGAAAGCTCAACGAAGTTGTCGTTGTTGGATCGAAGCCAGCGATCTCGAGCACTGCCAGCGCCGGATTTCCGATTTCCTCGTAGATGAGAGCGTTCACCGAGTCGCTGCCGAAGATTTCCCGCCATGAGACCAGCATCTCGTCATACCGATAGTGGTGATCGTCGATGTGATGGGTCAGCCATTCCTCGAAACCGATGGTCAGGAACTTCTTGGCGTCCTCCGAATAAAAGGACTGCAGCCGCTCGACCTGATTCCGGAAGAAGCAGACGATGCCGAGGTTGAAGTCGCGGAACGAGTCCGCGAGCGCCGCGAGGGCTGAGCTGCCGGCCATGGACAGCCATTCGGAACTCAGGATGACGCAATCCTCGGGTGACTCTTCGATGAGACGAACATAATGGCTTAGGGTCCTTGCTTGGGTATCCGTGCCGGGGCTTTCGCAGAGTTCTCTGAACCGCGAGTGTCCGGGAATCCTTCGTCCGCCGGGCGGATAATCGATGCCGTGCTCCCGCAGCTGCGCACGACTCGCCGCCAGCGTACGCTGCACGTAGGTGGACGCGGTCTTGTGCAGACCGATATGAAGTATCAAGTGTTTTGCCATGAGGGATACCCGGCAACGGCCTGTCAGGCCAGGCTGCGCCGACGAGGCGCGATTCCAAGCACACCGAGTTCGTCGAGCATGGTCGTGTCCTCGACGACGACTCCCGTACGCAGGTCGTCGATCAGTCGATCGGAATCGGGAAGCGCATCCGCCAGTGCCCGATCTTCATTCTCGTCCAGTTCGAGAAAGCGAAGCCACCTGCGGTATTTCCAGGAAATCCGCTCGCCAAGGCCGCGGGTATTCCGCACCGCGTGTCCGATGCGCCGTATCTTCCGTACGAAGGTGGATGCCGAGCGGACAGGAAAGTGGAAGATATCGATGGCCCCCGGGCCGGATCGGGCATCGTGATCGAAGAACGCCCGATGAGCCCCTCGAGCCAGACGGCGCAGCCCATGCGTGCTTGCGATGACCTTGGGCGGAAGATCGTAGTAGAAAAAAGGATATGCAAGATCACCGTTGTAGATATCCGCGGGTGTGTCGATAGGAATTCGTTTGCTGGAACGATAGAGCAGCGTTTCTGTCCAGTGACCGGTGGCAAGATGATCGAGGGACGTGAACATATTGGTACGAGCACAACGGACTGAGTCCTGGCGAGTGTCGGCCAGAAGTTTCTTGAGATTTTCGGCGCGTGGACGCCAGAACTCGTCGGCATCGTTACTGATGACCCAGTCGGCACCGAAACGATCGCGCGCGATCATCGCCATGTTCGTCGCCCAGACATCCTGAAGATAGGCGGATGATGGCTCATCGAGTAACGTCAGAATTCCGCTGCGCTGGAACTCCTCGAGGATTTCCCGGGTTCCATCGGTGGATGCATTGTCGGTCGCAACGAAGTGATCGACGCCGACGGCATGATGATAGGCGACGTTCTCTCGAACGATGTCTGCTTCATTGTGTACCAGCAGGGTCATCACGATCATGTTCGAGTCCGGGCCTCCCGATCCGCGAAACACGGTTAGTTCTCACGTTCCAGTGCGTAGATCTGTCGCCCGCCGTCCTGCAGCGACGTCACGATCACCCGATGGCCATCCTCGGCAGGAACGGGATGCAGGTCGCATCGGAATGGTCCATGTTTGGGCAGGTGGTTCGGAAACGAGGCGATATGCGCGACCCTGCCGGTCTCCAGGCTGAGTTCCTTGAGTTCGACCGTCTCGCGATAGGGTAGATCGTAGATCACTTCGAAGGGCCGATCCGGCACATGGCGGATGTGCACGTTCTGTTCAAAGTTTCCGGGCATCACCGGCCCGAGTTCGATGCCGCCGGCGGAGGAGTCCTTGATGAACTTCAAGGCGCGCGTGAGCTCGTGCCAGTAGTACAGGATCGAGCTGGACCACCACATCACGTGCGAGGTCGCATGCTGCAAGTAAGCGAGATTGCTTCCGTCAGTACCGCAGGTCAAACTGACGCCCATCCGGCCGTTCCATCCGACCTCCAGCGCGCGGTCGCGCCATCTCAGTTTCACCGTGAAGCGGCTGCCGTCGGGCGAGATCTTGACGTGATTGAACCAGAACGCTGGCGGGAGAGCGCGAACCTTTGCGCAAAGTTCGGGCGGCGCATTCCGGAACAGACATTCCGCCGCTCTTTCCAGCGACAGTATGAGTTCGTACTCACCGGTTTCCAGGTCGAGTCGGTACACGCCATCGTCGGCCGGGACGGGATCAATCGGTCCGTCACGCGACACACGGGCGTAGCCGTATCCCGGCCGCACCCGATCGAGCCGAGCCATGTTGACGCAGAGCGCGTAGCTGCCACTGGGTCCTATCGCGTAGACCGGAAGCGGGAAGTTTCGCATTTCGCCCGATTCATGATCGTATTCGCACGCCTCGAATCGGTCATCGGAGATGCGCTGATTCCAGATGATTCTGCCGGTGCCGGGGATCCACTGTGCCATCGGGCCTTGCTGCCAACTCCATGCGCTGGTTTCGGAGATCGGTTCGAATCCAGTGCCGTCGAGACCGACTACGCCGACGCACACCGAATCCTCCGGCGTCATCCACCGGTCCTGGAATCCCATGCGGTGCGCCGCAATCCATGAGTTCGTGGAGTCCACGATGCGTATGTCGTAGTAGCTATGGCTATGGAATTCCCGTGACTGGGTGCCCTCGGTCAACTGTCGCATTCGCCAGCCCGAGGCCGGCGCTGCGGTCCTGTCCCGTGGTTTGCCCTGCGTGCTCATGGCGTCCGCGATCTTCCGGAGTTCTTCGTAAGCGGTTTGCCACTCTGGATTGCGCTTCTGCGGGACAACCAGCATCCGGCCGAGTGCATCCGAAGAACCCGTCGGGTCACCGGATCGGCAACGAATACGGACATTGGACAGCAGGATGCGGCTGCCTGAGCGATCGAAGTACGCGTACAGTCTTTTGCCGTATTCGGATCCCGCGGGGCTGGAGCCCGGCGTGCGCCAACGTTCCGAGATGCTTGTCAGCATCGATTCACGCCATTTGAAATGGTGGACCTTCGCCGGCAACTCGAACCGGAAGTCCGGGGTCTTGATCCTGGGAAACGCGCTGAGCAGAGTGCCATTGAGAAACCGGATATTGCCATCGGGCTTCGTGCCGTGGCCGCCCAGGCCCGGCATGACGTCGGAGCGAAAGAGCATGAGCTTGACCGTTCCTGCCGCATCCGCCTTGCCCGGGATCTTGCCGATATGGCACATCACCTCGGCTTCGAGCGGATATTGTTCCGCCAGCGGCTTGGTTGGATCGACCGGTCTCAGCACCCCGTCGTCGGATATGCGGTCGATGAAAGGCCCCTGCAGTACATGGTAGTCATTCGCTTCACAGTAGTCGACAAGCTGTTCCGGATACTCCGGATATTCGTGAAATTCATCGACATCGGCACTTACGATCCAGTCTCCCTGCTGGCTGACGCTCTGCTGCAGGGCTCTCCTCCGCTGCCACATTTCGGTGCTGGTGTAGGGTCCGATCCACCGCATCGGCGCGGCCGTGCCGCGCGACTCGAGAAGCGATAACGCCGCGTCGAAATTCTCGGAAGTGCGTTCGGTCGCGTGCACGATGAAGTGCATCCGCGACGGTTCGACTCCCAGGCCTCGGTAGTGCGCGATGAAGAAATCCAGCAGCGGAAGATCGAACTCGGTGCCGATGCAGGAAACCAGGCGTAGACGGGGACGATCAGTTCTCGAAGCGGTAGTCACTGAGGAAGTCATGGGTTTGGATCAGGTCGGAAACTCGAGATTCAAGAACGGGCGACCATTTCACGTCGAACCGGGATCGGTGCGGGTTATCGGCGACGATTCGTGCACTGCGCTCGCAGAAATCGTTCGTCTCCTCCAACTCGAGGAACGCGAGAATGCTTCGTATGGTTTCGCCAGGTCGAGCGATGAAATCCTCGTGCCGGATCTCGAGCCAGTTTCTCGGCGATTCCCGGCTCTTCATCATTGCGACTCCCTCGCAGAGTCGTGCATAGTCGTCGACCATGTCGGCCCTCACTGCGGCCTTGGTGCCATTGCTCTCCTGCTCGGGGAGCCCCGGATCGGACGTCCGGGCACCCGCCGACTGAATCCGAAGCTGGTCGTATTTCCTGTTCTTGCGAAGCGATAGCGTAGCAACGTTGTCGAAGGGATTTCTGACGACGAGAATCCACTTGACGGACCTCTTTCCGGCCTTTCGCCGAACACGTTCAAGGAGGGCGGGCTGCTCAATGCAACGGCGCGTGGCCCAGTCGCCCTTCTTGTCGCCGATGACCCGCATACGTGTCGCTTTCCCGTGCATTCCGCCGTCGACCTCGTAGCAGAATCCGTTCCAGAACCGATGGTGGTCGGTGAAGAGTCGCGAGTTCTCCCTGATCAATGCGGCGATCTCGCGGAGGCGAAAATCCGCTGCAACCAGCCCCATCGCATCCAGTTCGTGCGAAGCGATGCAATGCACGTGCGCATCGAGAATCGAGCCGATGATGGAATGGCCGGAACGCGGAAAACCGGCAAACTGAACGAAACACTCGACCTCGGAGAATTGACGTTCGCGGAGGGACAGTCGGAACGCCCGCGCTTTCAGTTCACGTAGCGGCCGGCGCTGATGGGATCTCGAGTTCTTGCCCTTGAAGGCGGGGATTGCATGCGTGCCGCGAAGCCATTTGAACATGAGAAAAATGGATCTTTGCCAGGGCCGCGCCGCGCTCGAAGCCGAGTATAGCGCAAGTCGGCGGAGGCTGGCTCGGATCAAAATGGCGCGCAACCGGGAGAGGTTGCTTCATGGGCGCAACGAGCCTTTCCGAAGGCGAACGATCATCACTCTGAATGCGGCCACGGCGCGAGCCGAGTCCGCGGTCAGAGCAGCGGGCCGTCGGTGCCCCGGCGCAAGGCTGCGGGCGCGGTGTACCATTCGATGCTGCCCAATCAAGCGGTTGGATTCACGATGCGCGTGTTGCACATCGGCAAATTCTTCGCGCCCTTTGCCGGCGGGATGGAGAATTTCCTGCTCGATCTGATGCGTGCCGCAGACAGGAGCGGGGTCGAGCAAGCGGCACTGGTCCACGAATCGCCGGGCGGGCACGGCCGGAACGTGGGCGAGGCGCCGTTCGATTTTCTCGAGGCGCTGGAGCGCGTCCCGATGATGGCGCAGATCGCTTATGCCCCGATCTCGCCGCGATTCGGTCGAGCGCTTGAGGGCCTGGTCGAACGTTTTCGGCCGGATCTGCTGCACCTGCATCTGCCCAACACGTCCGCGTTCTGGGCGCTGCGGATACGAAACGCGCAACAAATTCCCTGGATCGTCCACTGGCACTCCGATGTCGTGGGGCCTGGCCTGGATACGAAGCTGAAGCTCCTGTACCCGGTGTATCGGCCGTTGGAGCAGGCCGTGCTCCGTCGGGCGTCCAGGATCATCGCGACCTCGCAGCCCTATATGGACAGCAGTCGTGCTCTGGAGCCTTGGCGGGACAAGTGTCAGGTGATCCCGCTGGGGCTGGACGAATCCCGGACCAGCGAGACCGCGGCGGACAACGTCGTGCCCGGGTGGTCGCGTTCGGACCGACTGAAGCTGCTGGCGGTCGGAAGACTGTCTCGCTACAAGGGCACCGAGGTGCTGATCGAGGCCGTGAACGCGGTGCCGGAAACGGAGTTGATCGTCGTGGGGGAGGGTGAGCGCCGGCACCGACTCGAATCGGTGGTCGGCGATCGTGCGGGGGAGCGTATCCGGCTCGTCGGCGCGCTTCCCGACGCCGACCGGAACCGCTTGCTGCATTCCTGCGACGTGTTGTGCCTGTCTTCGATCAACCGCGCCGAAGCGTTCGGAATGGTGTTGCTGGAGGCGATGGCGGCCGGTAGGCCCGTGATCGTGGCGAACGTTCCGGGCTCGGGAATGGGTTGGGTCGTCGATCACGGCCGCACCGGCTGGCTGACCGAGCCCGGCGACGTCACGGACCTGGCCGATCGGCTGCGAATCCTTGCGGAAGATCGCGCCGAAATCGAAAAGGCGGGGCGACGGGGGCGCGAACGCTTCGAGCAGCGATTCCGGATCGAGGCGGTGGCGGAGCAGGTGGTTTCGGTGTACGGGGAGGTACTCGGAAAGGCGTCGTAAGCGAATGTCGGCCCGGGCTTCGTCCAGCCGACTTCAATTTCG
This sequence comes from Candidatus Wenzhouxiangella sp. M2_3B_020, assembly GCA_051428125.1. GTDB lineage: Bacteria > Pseudomonadota > Gammaproteobacteria > Xanthomonadales > Wenzhouxiangellaceae. The sequence goes on along the minus strand of JBPRGD010000380.1, from coordinate 41,319 downwards.
CGGGCGCCGGGTCGACCGCCGTCTCCGACCGAAATGAAACCGGGCATCCCGTCGGCGACGTAGCGCCGACCTACAGACCGGCATCTCGGGTTTGTCCTCAATGGCATCATCCCGAGCGCGGGATTTCGTAGATCGGGGCGCCGTCGGCGACGGTTGACGTCAATCTCCAGCGCGGCTCGCGATCTCCCGGGCGAGCGGATGGTCCGGCGCCGATGCCAGGACCTGCCGAGCGAGACGGCGCGCCCGCTGCCTGTTGCCGAGTTTCCATTCGGCCTCGGCGAGGAACGCGACGGCGTTGGGCGTCGGATTGAGTCGCGCCGAGCGCTCGAGGTCGGCGCGCGCCCGTTGCGGGTTTCCGAGCTCCAGATGTGCCCGGCCTCGGGCCTCGAAGAGAAAACCGCGTTCCGAGTCGTTGAAGCGCTCGATTGGAACCTGTCCGGCGAGTTCCACGGACTCGGCGTTCCGGCCGTTGTAGTGGAGCGCGAAGATCAGGTTGAGCAGCGTCGGCGGGCGCAGTTCGCCGTCGTGCTCGATCGCGATCCGGCGGGCCTCCTGGAGCGTTTCCAGTGCCGCCTGGAACCGTCCCTCGCGCATCAGTTCCTTGCCGAGACTCGTCCAGGCCCGTTGATCGGCCGGCGAGAGCCGTGTTTCGGCTTCGAGGAAGCCGATCCGGTCGGCCCAGAGCGCGTTGCGGGCATAAGTGGTCCCGGCGAGCGGCAAGAGCACCGCGAGCGTGATCACCGCCCCGGCACGCCATGCCCGGGGACGGTGGGTCAGCCACGCCAGGCCGGTTCCCGCGAGTGTCGCCAGTCCGGCATTCGGTAGATAGGTCCGATGCTCGAAGGCCTCGTCGACGATCGGAAAGATGCTCGATTCGACGGTGTGAGCCAGGTAGTAGAACAGGATGCCGAATGCGCAGAGCGGCGCTCGTCGCCATAAAGCCAGGCCTGCCGCGATGACGACCGCGTGGCCCATGGCCATCAGGATCGTAGAAATCTGCGAGAACCCTGCGGCAACGGGGATGTCGTATTCCAGCCGCTGCTCCCCGATCAGCACGAACAGGCCGATGTAGTGCCAGAGCACTTCCATCTGGGTGGCGAGGTAGTCGAGGCGGTCGATACGCGTCGTTTCGCGGGTGAGTCCGACAATGTCCAGCGCCGGCAGCGACACGAGCCATGCAATCAGTCCGGCACCCAGCAGCGTCGCCGCGATGGTCACGGTCCGGCCGGACGCGGAGAGCCTGCGGAAGAACAGCAGTTCGATGAGCAATGCCGCCAGCGGCAGCGTCGCGGCCGTCTGCTTCGTCAACATCGCCAGCCCGGCCAGCAGGGCAGCGGCCAGGTAGAGCGGCACCGAGTGCCGCAGCCGCCCCCACGCGAACGCTGCGAGAGAGCCCAGGTAGAACATCGCCATCAGCGAGGTGTAGCGCTGGACGATGTAGGTCACGGCCTGCGTCTGCAATGGGTGCAGCAGGTAGATCGCGGCCGCGATCAGGGGCACCCAACGCGCCCATTCCGGCAGACGGCCGGCCAGCGCCGGGCTGCCGAGAAGCGAGCGCAGCAAGGCGTACAAGGCCGCGCCGGACCCGAGGTGGATCCCGAAATTGACCAGGTGATAGCCGAAAACGGATTCGCCGTGCAGCGTGTAATTCGCCGCCAGGGTCCATGACGCGACGAAACGTGCTTCGGAGAAGCGCCAGATCGCGACGGGATCGAGCGCGTTCTGCAACGCGGGATTCTCGAGGATGATCCGGAAGTCGTCGAGGAAGAAGCGTGCGTTGAACGATGGGAGGTAGGCGATGGTCGAGACCAGGATGAGCGCGCCCGCAAGCCACGCGAGCCGCGGCCCGGAATCGGCTTCCATCGCGGTCCCGCCGCCTCCACCAGCTGCCTGATTGGACATCTTCAACGCCTCCGGGCCGTGCCGGTCAGCCGTTCCGGTCTTGCTCCTCGATCGCGGTGCGGAGCTCCCTGACTTCCTGTTCGAGGATCGCGGTCTTCTGCGCGAGCCGAAGAAGGCGGCGGCGGTTCGTGGAGACTTCCAGGTCCTCGAGCAACACCTTGATCAGCAGGGCAAGAATGGCCAGCATGAACAGCAGCGACGGGGGATAGCTCACGCCGACCAGGCCGGCGGTCCAGTCGATCAGGCCGGGAAACAGCCCGAGAAGCGCGATCAGGCCGGAAACGAACAGCCACCAGAGCGAATGGCTGACCGGCAGTCGGTCCTTGCGGATCAGCCAGATGATCAGCGCCGCCATGCCGACGGCGAGAATTTCCGCGAACAGCTGCATAGGGATCACTACGAACGCCTGCGCGCATGGGCGCGTCGGCTGGTGCCGATGAGGGTCGAGTAGATCAGGTAATAAGCGACAAGGGGCCAGGACCGGAAGATCCGCGAGATGCCGTGCCGCCGGGGAAGCATCTCCACCTGCGTTTCACGGATCGCCAGGCCCTCCGTCCGCAGGCACAGCAGGACGCCGACGTCCTGATACTCGAGCAGCGTCTGATCCTCGCGCGAAAGCAGTCCGATGGCCCTGCGATCATAGATACGGAACCCCGAGGTCAGGTCCTGGACGTCGAGCCCGCTGAGCCAGCGCAGAAAGCGCCATGCCACGCGTCGCCGCCGGTTCGCCCGGTCCACGCACGCACCGATGACCACGTTGGAGGCCGGCGCTTCGTGCAGCGCATCGAACAGCGTGCCGATCTCCTCGGGCTCGTGTTGGCCGTCGGCGTCCACGGTGATCACGTAGTCGCAGCCCAGGCTCGATGCATAGCGCATGCCGGTCTGGATGGCTGCCCACGATCCGGCATGGAAGGGAAGACGAAGCGCCACTGCGCCCGCGGCAGCGGCGATCTCGGCCGTCCGGTCGGATGAATAGTCGTCGACGACGACGACCGGGAATCCGAGTCCGCGGATCTTCCGAACGACGCCGGCGACGTCGGCCGCCTCGTCGCGCGCTGGAATGACCACGATCGCGCCCTCGGCGGGCGATCGGATCGGTGCGACCGAATTCTCGTTTCCGGCCGGCTCTGTCCCCCGATCATGCCGCGCTGCGCTCCCTTGAGTAGCCATCTGAGCGTACCGAGTGCGGTGATGGCGCCGAGTATACCGGGCGGTCGCAGGTGCGTCACGAGGGTGGGGCGGTCGATCGGGAGGCATCCCCCGATGGAAACGAGGTCCGATTCCTTCAAGCCCGTAAATCAGGGGCGCCGTCGCCGACGGAAACGAGATCTGCCCATCCCGACGGCAGCGTAGCGCGGACCTACAAACTTTCCGCGGCGCGCGTCGCGAACCGTGCCCGACGCTGGTCGGCTACACTACGCGACTTCTTGCCGACGGGAGCATTGCGATGGCCCAGGATGCGCGCCGGCCGTTGGTCGCCGGCAACTGGAAGATGAACGGATCGACGGACATGGCCGAATCGCTGGCTGCGGCGGTCGGCCGAGGTGCCGGCGGTGCGTCCGATGTCGCGATTCTTCCGCCGTTCCCCTATCTGGCGACCGTGGCAAAGGCGCTCGCCGGCACCGACGTGGCGCTCGGTGCCCAGGATCTCAGCGAGCGTTCCGAGGGCGCGTTCACGGGAGATGTCTCCGGGGCGATGCTCGCCGACGTCGGCGCCCGCTACGTGCTCGTCGGACATTCCGAGCGGCGCGCGCTGCACGGCGAGACCGACGAGGTCGCCGCCGAGAAGTTCATGGCTGCCCGCCGGGCCGGGCTGCAGCCCGTGCTGTGCGTCGGCGAGACCCGCGATGAACGCGAAGCTGGCCGCACCGAGACCGTGATTGCCGCACAGGTCGATGTTGTGCTCGGAGCCGGCGGAATCGAGGCGTTCGATGCCGCGGTGATCGCCTACGAGCCGGTCTGGGCGATCGGCACCGGGCTGGTCGCGACGCCGGAACAGGCGCAGCGTGTTCACGCGTTCATTCGGGCACGTCTGGCCGATCACGATGCTACAATAGCCGGTCAAATTCGAATTCTGTACGGCGGCAGCATGAAGCCGCGGAACGCGGCCGACCTGATCGCCTGCGACGACATCGACGGCGGGCTCATCGGCGGGGCGTCCCTGGACGCGGACGATTTCCTCGCGATCGTTTCCGCGGCCGGTTGAGCGGCGTCAGCCGCAGCCGTACTCGTTGAGACTGGACAACGCATGTTTACTACGCTGATCGTTTTTCAAGTGCTGGTGGCCGTGGGCCTGATCGCCATCGTGCTCGTGCAGCGCGGCCCCGGGGCGACGATGGGTGCGGCCTTCGGTGCAGGCGCCTCGGGTACCGTCTTCGGGTCTCGCGGCGCGGGCAATTTCCTGACCCGTACGACGGGCTGGTTGGCCGTGGGATTTTTCGGGATCAGCCTGGCGCTGGCCGTGATCGCGACCGGACTGAATGCCGGCGACGAAGCGGAATCGGCGCTTTCGGGCTCGGTGCTCGAGCAGGAACAGGCCGATGAGCAGATGCTGGAGCCGGAAGCGGCCGGCGAGCAGGCGGGCGCGGACATCGATTCGGCGCTAGAAGAACTCGATCGGCAGTCGGATGCCGCAGCCGGAGAGTCCGACGCCAGCGACGAACAACAGAACCCGCCGGCGACCGGTCAGGATGACGGGTCGGGAGAAGAAACGCAGCCCGAGCCGCCCGCCGGCGGCTGAACGATCGTGGAGCATTTACAAAGTTTTCCTGCCGAAGTGGTGGAATTGGTAGACACGCTGTCTTGAGGGGGCAGTGGCCTTATGGCCGTGCCGGTTCGAGTCCGGCCTTCGGCACCAGGAATTCAACATCGATCGCGCTGTAACCGCCAGCGTCCCTTGCCGGCCCCGGTAGCCGGAACTCGCTGTCCGAAGCGATCGACATACAGTTCGGGTCGGCGCCGGGCCGTCCCCCGTAAGCGGGTGTGCCGCCGGCACACGTCAAATTCGCGGATGACGCCGACATGCTGACAGAATATTTTCCGATCCTCGTCTTCCTGGGAGTTGCCGTCGGCATGGGCGTCGGCCTGCTCCTGGCCGGGGGCATCCTCGGTCCGAGGCGTCCCAACGCGGAAAAGCTCTCGCCCTACGAGTGCGGATTCGAGGCGTTCGAGGATTCGCGCATGAAGTTCGATGTGCGCTTCTACCTCGTCGCGATCCTGTTCATCATCTTCGACCTGGAAATCGCTTTCCTTTTCCCCTGGGCGGTCGCGCTGGACAGTATCGGCATGACCGGTTTGATCGCGATGGCCGTTTTCCTGGCCGTGCTGGTCGTCGGTTTCATCTATGAATGGAAGAAAGGTGCGCTGGAATGGGAGTAGACGTCGAACTCAACCAGGTTGACGATATTCTCCGGCCCGACGCCGACAGCAATCCGCTGGTCGGCAGGGGCTGGGCAACGACGAATGTCGATGCGCTGATCAACTGGGCGCGCACGGGCAGCATGTGGCCGATGACGTTCGGGCTGGCCTGCTGTGCGATCGAGATGATGCACGCCGGGGCATCGCGCTACGACCTCGATCGCTTCGGCGTCGTGTTCCGTCCCAGTCCGCGGCAGTCGGACGTCATGATCGTCGCCGGCACGCTGTGCAACAAGATGGCGCCGGCGCTTCGCAAGGTCTACGACCAGATGCCCGATCCGAAATGGGTGATCTCCATGGGGTCGTGCGCCAACGGCGGCGGGTATTACCACTACTCCTATGCGGTCACGCGCGGTTGTGATCGCATCGTGCCGGTCGACGTCTACGTTCCGGGGTGCCCCCCGTCGGCCGAGCAGCTGGTCTACGGCATCATCCAGCTCCAGAAGAAGATCCGCCGCACCGACACCATCATGGCGCCGGCGGCATGAGCGAGTTCACCGAACGCAACCAGACGACGGCGCAGCGCGTCAGGGATTGCCTGGGCGACCGCCTGCAGAACCTGACCGAGGTCCGTCGCCAGCTCATCGCCGAGATCGCTCCGGGCGACTGGATCGATGCGTGTAGGGCGCTACGCGACGATGATGAGCTCGACTTCGACATGCTCATGGACCTGTGCGGCGTGGATTACCTCGGCTACGGCGACGACGAGTGGGAGACGGCGGAAGCGACCGGAAGCGGCTTCTCGCGCGGAGTCGATGAGCTGGGGCCTGGACGTTTCGACTGGGAAAGCCGGCCCGAGGCCGAGTCCATCCCGAACCGTTACGCGGTGGTCGTTCAGCTGCTTTCGACGAGAAACAATCGCAGGCTCCGACTGCGCTGCCACCCCGAGCAGGCCGATTTCCCGGCAATTCCCTCTATCGTCGAGGTCTGGAACTCGGCCAACTGGTACGAGCGCGAAGCGTTCGATCTGTTCGGCATCGTGTTCGAGGGGCATCCCGATCTTCGACGGATCATGACCGACTACGGCTTCATCGGGCACCCCTTCCGGAAGGACTTCCCGCTGATCGGCAACGTCACTGTTCGCTACGACGACGATCGCGGACGGGTGGTCTACGAGCCCACCGAGATCGAGCCGCGCGTGCTGGTGCCGCGGGTCATCCGGCGTGACTCGCGCTACGTGGGCGATGAACTGGATCGAAGGGAAGCGCCCAATGGCTGAGTTCCACAATTACACGCTGAATTTCGGCCCGCAGCATCCCGCCGCGCACGGCGTGCTGCGGTTGATCCTGGAAATGGACGGCGAGGTCGTGCAGCGTGCCGATCCGCACGTCGGGCTGCTTCATCGGGCGACCGAGAAACTTGCCGAGTCCAAGCCGTTCAATCAGTCGATTGGCTACATGGATCGGCTCGATTACGTCTCCATGATGTGCAACGAGCATGGCTTCGTGCGTGCCATCGAGCAGCTTCTGGAAATCGAGCCGCCGGAGCGCGCACAGTGGATCCGTACGCTGTTCGACGAAGTCACGCGCATCATGAACCACCTGATGTGGCTGGGTGCCAACGGGTTGGACCTGGGTGCAATGACTCTGTTCCTTTATTGCTTCCGGGAGCGTGAGAATCTGATGGACGCCTACGAGGCCGTCAGCGGTGCACGAATGCACGCGACGTATTATCGCCCGGGCGGCGTCTACCGCGATCTGCCCGGCGAGATGCCCAAGGCGGAAATGACCCGTTTCCGAAAGGAAGCCGACATCAAGCGCATGAACGAGTGGCGAGAGGGCTCGCTACTGGACTTCCTCGACGCCTTCATGGCCGATTTCTTCCACCGCGTGGACGACTACGAGACGTTGCTGACCGACAACCGCATCTGGAAGCAGCGTAACGTCGGCATCGGCGTGGTGTCCCCCGAGCGCGCTCGCCAGCTCGGATTCTCCGGGCCGATGCTCAGGGGGTCGGGCGTGGCCTGGGACCTGCGCAAGAAGCAGCCGTACGCGAGGTACCGCGAGGTCGATTTCGATATTCCGGTCGGCGTCAACGGCGACTGTTACGACCGCTACCTGGTCCGCGTAGAGGAAATGCGCCAATCCGCCCGGATCTGCCAGCAGTGCATTCAATGGCTGCGTGACAACCCCGGATCGGTGATGGCGGGCAATTATAAGGTGGCCCCGCCGTCGCGCGAAGAGATGAAGGACGACATGGAAGCCCTCATCCATCACTTCAAGCTTTTCACCGAGGGCTACTGCGTACCCGAGGGCGAGACCTACGCGGCCGTCGAAGCGCCGAAGGGCGAATTCGGCTGCTACCTTGTCTCCGACGGCGCGAATAAGCCGTTCCGCGTGCATCTGCGTGCGCCCGGCTTCGCGCATATCGCTTCGATGGACGAGATGGCGCGCGGGCACATGCTGTCCGACGTCGTCGCGATCATCGGCACACAAGACATTGTTTTCGGCGAGATCGACAGATGACCGGATTGCTTCCTGGAGCTACTGCGCGGATCGCTGACGGCGCCTTTCGGTGCTCGCAATCCTCATGTGCCACTATGCACACTCCGGTTGCTGCGCTCCGCGAGTCGCCGTCAGCGGCCCGCTCGCGACGCTCCAGAAAGCAATCGGCCCTGATTCGGAGCTCGGGGCCAGGCGAAGCCATCAACGGCGCTCTCCGGTGCTCGCAATCCTCATGTACCGGTATGTACACTCCGGTTGCTGCGCTCCGGGGATCGCCGTCCGCGAGCCGTTCGCGACGCTCTGAGCGCAAATCCGGCGTTGAATTCGGGGCGGTTGCAAGATGGACCATCGGTTGCGCCTTTCGGTGCTCGCAATCCTCATGTACCGCTATGTACACTCCCGCTGCGTTCCGGGGATCACCGTCCGCGTATCGCTCGCGACGCCCTGAGCGCAGATCCGCCGAACGTCTGATTGGAATTCCTGGAGAGTTTCATGCAAGTTCATGAGTCCCCGGTCGCCGGCAAGGCGGAGCTGCTGAGCGAAGACACGCGCGGCACCATCGACCATTGGCGAGCCAAGTTTCCCGAGGGGATCGAGGGGCGCCGGTCGGCGGTGATCCAGGCGCTGGTGGCAGCCCAGCATCAGAACGGTGGCTACCTGACGACCGAGTTGATGGACGCCGTCGCCGACTATCTCGAATTGCCGCCGGTCTGGGTCTACGAGGTCGCGACCTTCTACTCGATGCTCGAAACCCGGCCCGTGGGCCGGAATTCGATTTCGATCTGCACCAACATTTCCTGCATGTTGTGCGGAGCCGACAAGGTGGTCGAATACGTCGAGGACAAGCTCGGAATCAAGATGGGCGAGTCCACGCCGGACGGCCGGATCTTCCTCAAGATCGAGGAAGAATGCGTCGCCGCGTGCACAGGCGCACCGATGATGATCGTCAACGGGCACTACCACGAGAACCTGACCGAGGAAAAGATCGACAAGATTCTCGATGGGCTCGAGTGAGAAAACTTACTTGCCTCAGATGAACGCAGATCAACGCAGATGACTTCAAATCCGAAAGACAAGAAGCGCTTGGTTATTTCGCTCAGCGCGTGCTCGTTTGCCGTGAGTGGTCCTGTTTTTCGATCTGCGTCCATCTGCGTCCATCCGCGCTTCAATTCGATCCGAGGTGTTTCAAGCCATGGCTGAACAATATGTCTGTTATCCGGACCTGGATCAGGCGGAGTGCTGGTCGCTGGAGAATTACCGCAAGCATGGCGGCTACGAGGCCTGGGAGAAGATCCTGGCCGAGGGAACGGAGAGGGAAGACATCATCGAGGCGGTCAAGAAGTCCTCGTTGCGCGGTCGGGGCGGCGCCGGCTTTCCGACGGGGCTGAAGTGGTCCTTCATGCCGCGTTCGGCACCGGGTCAGAAGTACCTGCTTTGCAATTCCGATGAATCGGAGCCGGGCACGTGCCATGATCGCGATCTGCTGCGCTACAACCCGCACGCCGTCATCGAGGGCATGGCGATCGCCTGCTACGCGATGGGTGCCACGGTCGGCTACAACTATCTCCGGGGCGAGTTCCACCACGAGCCGTTCGAGCGCTTCGAGGCGGCGCTGAAGGAGGCCTACGAAGCGGGTCTGCTCGGCGAGAATATCAACGATTCCGGTATCGACGTGGACATCCACACCGTGCTGGGCGCCGGCGCCTACATCTGCGGCGAGGAAACCGCACTGATGGAGTCGCTGGAAGGAAAGAAGGGCCAGCCGCGATTCAAGCCGCCGTTTCCGGCAAACTTCGGGATCTACGGCAAGCCGACCACGATCAACAACACCGAAACGCTGGCATCGGTGCCCGCGATCATGCGCAACGGCGCCGAGTGGTTCCTGGAACTCGGCAAGCCGAACAACGGCGGAGCGAAGATCTTTTCGGTTTCGGGCCACGTGGCGAAGCCCGGCAATTTCGAGATTCCGCTCGGTACGCCATTTTCCGAATTGCTGGAGATGGCCGGCGGTATGCGCAACGGCAACGAACTCAAGGGCGTGATTCCCGGCGGGTCGTCGATGCCGGTACTCCCGGCCGACATCATGAAGGACGTCACGATGGATTTCGACGCGCTGCAGAAAGCCGGATCGGGACTCGGATCCGGCGCCGTGGTGGTCATGGACGAGACCACCTGCATGGTTCGCGCATGCACACGGATCGCACGCTTCTACTACGCCGAGTCCTGCGGCCAGTGCACGCCCTGCCGCGAAGGAACCGGCTGGATGTACCGCGTGCTCAAACGGATTACCGAAGGCAACGGTCGGGCCGAGGACATCGAATTGCTCGAATCGGCCGCCGGCCAGATCGAAGGGCATACGATCTGCGCGTTCGGCGAGGCGGCCGCCTGGCCCGTGCAGGGTTTCCTGCGCCACTTCCGGGACGAGTTCGAGTACTTCGTCGAGCGCGGCCGGTCGATCGTCGACGAGAAGATCGGCGCGGCGGCCTGATCCGAATTCATTGTCCACAGATGAACACCGATGAACACGGATGAAAGAATTGCTCGAAAAGAGACTGCAACCGTCGTATCGCACTGCGACGTTCGCCACGCACGCCAGAGGCCCCTCTCTCTTCGATCAATCCGTGTTTATCCGTGTTCATCCGTGGACAAAAACAGCCTTAGCTGAGATCGAATATGGCAACCGCTGAAGACAAGAAGACCGAAACCGTGACGATCGAGGTCGACGGCCGGGAGATCGAGGCCCGCAAGGGCGAGATGGTCATTCAGGCCACCGATCGCGCGGATATCGAGATTCCGCGTTTCTGCTACCACCGCAAGCTGTCCATCGCGGCGAACTGCCGTATGTGCCTCGTCGACGTCGAGAAGGCGCCCAAGCCGCTGCCGGCTTGCGCGACTCCGGTCGCGGATGGCATGAAGGTATTCACGCGCTCGCGGCGGGCCGTGGATGCCCAGCGCGGCGTCATGGAATTCCTGCTGATCAATCACCCGCTGGACTGCCCGATCTGCGACCAGGGCGGAGAGTGCGAGCTGCAGGATCTCGCCATGGGCTACGGCCGCTCGATTTCGCGCTTCACCGAACGCAAGCGCGTGGTCAAGGACAAGAACATAGGCCCGCTGATCCAGACCGACATGACGCGGTGCATTCACTGCACACGCTGCGTGCGTTTCCTCGAGGAAATTGCCGGAACGGCGGAACTCGGCGGTGTCGGACGTGGTGAGCATACGGAGATCTCGACGTTCATCGAGCGCAACATCGAGTCGGAGTTGTCCGGGAACATCATTGATCTCTGCCCGGTGGGCGCGCTGACGAACAAGCCGTTCCGCTATTCCGCCAGGGCCTGGGAAATGCGCGCCAGGCCTTGCATCGGCACCCATGACTGCCTGGGTTCGAACCTGTATTACCACGTTCGCGGCGGCCGCATCATGCGCTCGGTGCCCCGCGACAACGAGGCGATCAACGAGACGTGGCTGGCCGACCGGGATCGCTACAGCCACTTCGGCCTCCAGGCCGACGATCGGGTCGCGTCGCCGCGCATCAAGGTCGACGGCCAGTGGAAGGATACCGACTGGGACACCGCGCTCTCGAGGGCCGCGGATCTGTTGCGCGATGTCGTCGACGCCCACGGGCCGCAACAGGTCGGCGTGCTGGCGTCTCCCCGAGCGACCTGCGAGGAGCTGGTGCTGTTGCGGCGTCTCGCCGACGGCCTCGGAACGCCCAATCGCGATCACCGGCTCCGGATCGGCGACGATTCGGATCCCCGGCTCGGAAAGGGCCGGCTCGACCGTCCGACGTCCGACGTGTCCGATGCCGATGCGGTGTTCCTCGTCGGCAGCTACCTGCGGCACGAGCAGCCGATCCTGAACCACCGCGTGCGCACGGCCTGGCGCCTGAACGGCGCCGAGATCACCGATCTCAACCCGGTCGCCTGGAAGTTCCCGTTCGATCTGCGCGAGCGCCTGATCGTTCCGCCGCAGCACATGGTGGAGACGCTGTCTCGCATCGCGCTCGCGGCCCTGAAACTGAAGGATCGGGATGCACCCGATTCGGCGCTGGGGCGCTTCGTCTCCGAGCGCAGTCCCGAGCCCGCCGCCGAGACCATCGCCGCGTCACTGGACGAGGCCGACAACGGATTCCTCATCCTTGGGGACGATGCGCTGTTCCATCCCGAAGCCGGCCTGCTGCGCGCGCTGGCGGAGTGGATCGCCGAAACGCTGGATGTCGCGCTGATGGTTCTGCCCGGTCCGGCCAACAGCGAAGGGGCCTGGCAGGCGGGACTGGTGCCGACCGAAGACGGGATGAGCGCCGGCGCGATGCTGGCCGATGGCCGCAAGGGATTCCTGCTCCACGATTTCGAGCCGGGTTTCGATACCTTCGATCCGGCCGGGGCCGGGAGCGCGCTGGGTGCCGCCGAGGCGGTTGTGGCCATCTCGAGTTTCGCCGGCACCGATCTGCTGGACGTCGCCGATGTGCTGCTTCCGCTGGCTCCGGTCCCGGAAGTCGAGGGCAGCTTCGTCAACGCCGACGGCGAACGCCAGTGGTTCAAGGCCGTCGCCGGGCCGTACGGCCAGTCCCACGCCGGGTGGAAGATCCTCCGGCGGCTGGGCGAGCATCTCGATATCGACGGCTTCGATTTCAAACTCATCGCCGAGGTCGACCGGATGTTCAGCGACAGCGCCGTGCCTGCTGCCGCGGCCCCCGAGATCGAATCGGTGGATACGTCGGGCGACCAGGGCATCTGGCGAATCGGGCCCGTGCCCATCTACGCCGTCGATGCGCTCGTCCGTCGCTCGAAGCCTCTGCAGGAGACCGACCACGCCGATACGGGGTTTGTCGTTGTCCATCCATCCACGGCCGAGAAGATCGGCGTCGAAGCCGGCGACGAGGTGACGCTGCGTCAGGCCGATTCCGAGACGCGCGCACCGGTTCGCGTCGATGATGCGGTGCCGCCGGCCTCGGTGTGGATGCCGTCGGCGACGTGTCTTGCCAGCCGGTCCGGGCCGGCCTGGGGTCCCGTCGAACTGGAGCGCGCATCATGATCGAACAGCTCACGACCCTGGCATGGACCATGACCAAGATCATGGCCATCATGCTCCCGCTGACGCTGGCGGTGGCGTACTACACGTTCGCCGAGCGCAAGGTCATCGGCTACATGCAGTCGCGCGTCGGACCGAACCGGGTCGGCCCCAAGGGCCTGTTCCAGCCGTTCGCCGACGTGTTCAAGCTGTTGTTCAAGGAAATCATCGTTCCGACCAACGCGAACCGGTTCTTGTTCATCCTGGCGCCGATGCTCACGCTGGTTCCGGCATTCGCCGCGTGGGCGGTCGTGCCGTTCTCCGACTGGCTGGTGCTCGCCGACATCGACGCAGGCCTGCTCTATATCCTCGCGATGACGTCCATCGGCGTCTACGGCGTGATCGTCGGCGGCTGGGCGTCCAACTCGAAGTACGCATTCCTCGGCTGTCTGCGCTCGGCGGCACAGATCATCAGCTACGAAATCGCGATGGGCTTCGCGCTGGTCGGGGTCATCATTCTTGCCGGCTCGCTGAACCTCAGCCAGATCGTGGAAGCCCAGTCCGGAGGCCTGTTCAGCTGGTTCTGGCTGCCGCTTCTGCCGCTGTTCGTCGTCTACTTCATCTCCGGCGTTGCCGAAACCAACCGCGCGCCGTTCGACGTCGCCGAGGGGGAATCGGAAATCGTCGCCGGCTTCCACGTCGACTACTCCGGCGCGGCGTTCTCGCTGTTCTTCCTCGCCGAGTACGCCAACATGATCCTGATCTCGGCGCTGGCTTCCATCCTGTTCTTCGGCGGCTGGATGAGCCCGTTTGCCGGGGTGCCGGTCATCGGCGAGCCCGGCGTGCACTGGTTCCTGCTCAAGACCTTCGTGTTCATGTTCATGTTCCTGTGGCTGCGCGCGACGTTTCCGCGCTACCGCTACGACCAGATCATGCGGTTGGGCTGGAAGGTCTTCATTCCCATCACCATCGTCTGGATCCTGGTCGCGGGCATGTTCCGCGTGACCGGCCTGTATCCCGGAGAATCCGAGTCGCAGCCGGTCGCAACCGCCCCGGCGGCCGCGGCCACTCCCACCGCGTTTCAACCTGGCGCACACCCGAAACCTGCCGACGAGTACTTCTCGGGTCCGCTCGGTCGCGGGATCGCGCCGACCGCGAGCACCCGTAGCGGTTTCGCTACGACCGGGTCCGAGATGACCCGCGATCACGGAGGTCGAACATGAAAGCCGTCCGACAGTATTTCCACTCGCTGATGCTTCTGGAGCTCTTCAAGGGCCTTAACGTGACGTTCCGGTATCTCCGCAAGCCCAAGGTCACGCTGAGCTACCCGGAGGAGAAGGCGCCGAAATCGTCGCGATATCGCGGTCTTCATGCCTTGCGCCGCTATCCGAACGGCGAGGAGCGCTGCATCGCCTGCAAGCTGTGCGAGGCGGTCTGCCCGGCGCTCGCCATCACCATCGAATCGACGCAGAGGGAAGACGGCACGCGCCGGACGACGCGTTACGACATCGACCAGTTCAAGTGCATCTACTGCGGTTTCTGCGAGGAGTCCTGCCCGGTCGATTCCATTGTCGAGACCGATTTCACCGAGTACCACTTCGAGAACCGGGGCGAGCACATCGTCACGAAGCCGCAGCTGCTGGCGCTGGGCGACCGCTTCGAGGAGCGGATCGCGGCCGCCCGGGCCAAGGATGCGCCGTATCGCTGACTCGGCGATCGGGCCTGGAGCCGGGCCGGTGATTGCCGACGACGTACCGAGAGTCGCACTGTCCGTGACATTCCGTTCCGGGCAAGGCGGGAAACAGAAGAGAACATTGCAATGCCGATAATCGAAGCCATTTTCTACCTCTTCGGTGGCGTGTCCACGCTTGCCGCGCTGGGCGTGATCACGTCCCGCAATCCGGTCTATTCGGTGCTGTTTCTGGTGCTGGCATTCTTTTCCACCGCCTGCATCTGGCTATTGCTCGAAGTCGAGTTCCTCGCCATCACGCTGGTGCTGGTCTATGTCGGCGCCGTCATGGTCCTGTTCCTGTTCGTCGTGATGATGCTGGACATCAACCTTGCCAAGCTCAGGAGCGGATTCGCGAGCTACCTTCCCGTTGGCATCCTGGTCGCCGTGGCCATGGTCTCCCAGCTGGTCATCCTGATCTGGTCGCGCGGCCTGGATACGCAAGTGCTCGAATACACTGGAGCCGACGAAAGCAACACGCGCATGCTCGGCGAGTGGCTGTTCACCGAATACCTCTATCCGTTCGAGATCGCCGGTTTCGTGCTGCTGGTCGCGATCGTGGCCGCCATTTCGCTGACCCACCGACGGCGTCCCGAAACCAAGTACCAGGATCCGTCCCGACAGGTCCGGGTGCGGCGCGACGAACGGGTTCGACTGGTCCAGATGGACGCCGAGGAGGATTGATCATGCTGACATTGGCTCACTTCCTGACGCTCGGAGCGATCCTGTTCTCCATCGGCGTGGCGGGCATCTTCCTGAACCGCAAGAACATCATCATCCTGCTGATGTCGATCGAGTTGATGCTTCTTGCCGTTAACATGAATTTCGTGGCGTTCTCGCGCTTCCTCGACAACATGGACGGACAGGTCTTCGTGTTCTTCATTCTCACCGTGGCGGCCGCCGAGGCGGCAATCGGACTCGCGATCCTCGTGGTGCTGTTCCGTAACCGGCAGACCATCAACGTCGAGGAGATCGAGGAGCTGAAAGGGTGATCGGCGGCATGGCGGCATCGTGCGGCACGTGCCTCGGAGACGATGGCGGCCTTGCTGGGTAGTTTGTGAATAGTGAATAGTGAATAGTGAATAGTGAATAGTGAATAGAAAAGGCGGAAAACCGAACCATTTCCGTGCGTCTCTGGAAGAAGTCTCGTGTCTTCCAGTGGCTACCGGGCACGTATGGCGCCGACTGCCTTTTTCTACTCACTATTTACTATTTCCTATTTACTCGTTTCAATTTCCTATTCACTTGTTTCCGCTTGTTTGCGCGCGAAGAAACGCCGAAGCGACATCATTGATCAAAAGATTTGACAGGCCCGCATCGTGGACATAAAAACGATTCTTCTGCTGATTCCGCTGCTGCCGATGGTCGGCAGCGCCGTTGCGGGGCTTCTGCGCAAGCAGGTTGGCCGCGCAGGTGCGCATTCGGTGACTATCCTGGCCGTAGCGGTTTCCTTCGGACTGTCCGCTTATGTCGCCTGGCAGGTCTTCGCGACCGACTGGACGGTGCTGAACTACACTGTATACAAGTGGGCCGTGGTCGACGGCCTGGATCTCGAGGTCGGGTTCCTGATCGACTCTCTGACGGCGCTGATGATGGTCGTCGTGACCTTCGTGTCGTTCATGGTGCACGTCTACACGATCGGCTACATGAAGGACGATCCGGGGTACCAGAGGTTCTTCTCCTATATCAACCTGTTCACTTTCGCCATGCTGATGCTGGTGATGTCGAACAATTTCCTCCAGCTGTTCTTCGGATGGGAGGCCGTCGGCCTGGTGTCCTACCTGCTGATCGGATTCTGGTTCAGCAAGCAGTCCGCCGTGCGCGCCAACCTCAAGGCCTTTCTTGTCAACCGGGCCGGTGACTTCGGGTTGCTGCTGGGCGTGGCCGCGGTGCTGATGTACACCGGTTCGCTGGACTACGCAGAGGTCTTCGCCGCCGCTCCGGCCGCGGCCGACGAGACGATGTCGGTGTTCGGCGGCTGGGAGTGGTCGGCCATGACGTTCATCTGCATCTGCCTGTTCATCGGCGCCATGGGTAAATCGGCCCAGGTTCCGCTGCACGTCTGGCTGCCGGATTCGATGGAAGGCCCGACCCCCATCTCGGCGCTGATCCATGCCGCGACGATGGTGACGGCCGGTATCTTCATGGTCGCCCGGCTTTCGCCACTGTACGAGCTTTCCAGCACCGCGCTGAGCTTCATACTGGTCATCGGCGCGATCACGGCGTTGTTCATGGGCCTGATCGGCATCGTGCAGAACGATATCAAGCGGGTCGTGGCCTACTCGACGCTGTCGCAGCTCGGCTACATGACGGTGGCGCTGGGCGCGTCGGCGTACTCGGTGGCCATATTCCACCTGATGACCCACGCGTTCTTCAAGGCGCTGCTGTTCCTCGCGGCCGGCTCGGTGATCATCGCGCTCCACCACAAGCAGGACATGCGCGAGATGGGCGGCCTGGGGCGGATCATGCCGATCACCGCGATCACGGCCTGGATCGGCTCGCTGGCGCTGATCGGCTTTCCCTTCACGGCCGGGTTCTTTTCCAAGGACATCATCATCGAGTCGGTCAAGTATGCTGACCGCACCGGGGCCGGGTTCGCGACGTTCGCGGTCTACGCCGGTGTCGTGGTCACGGCGCTTTATACGTTCCGGATGCTGTACCTGACCTTCCACGGCAAGCCGAGAACAGACGAGGAAACGCTGTCGCATGCCCAAGAGTCGCCGTGGGTCGTGACGCTTCCGCTGATCCTGCTCGCGATCCCGTCGCTGCTGATCGGCTGGCTGACCGTTGAGCCGCTGCTGTTCGGCGGCGCGCTGTCGGATGCGATCGCCGTACCTGCCACGCATGACCCGGTCGCCCACGTCGGCGAGCATTTCCACGGTGCAACCGCATTCGCGCTGCACGGCTTCGTGACGCCGGTGTTCTGGCTAGCCATGCTCGGCGTGGCGATCGCGACCTGGATCTATCTGTTCCAGCCGTCCATCGCCTCGACGGTCAAGCAGCGGCTTCACGGAGCCTGGTACGTGCTCGACCGCAAGTACGGTTTCGACGAGCTCTACCAGCGTTGGATCGCCGGCGGCGGACTCCGTCTGGCCGGGTTGCTGTCGAATCGCGGCGACCGGATGCTGATCGACGGTTGGCTGGTGCACGGCTCGGCACGACTGGTCGGGGTGGTTTCGGGGAAGCTGCGCACCATGCAGACCGGATTCCTCTATCACTACGCGTTCGCCATGATCATCGGATTGGTGGCCCTGGTCTTCGCATTCGTGCTGCTGAGGGGGTGACGACATGAATGCAATCGAATGGCCCATTCTCAGCCTCCTGACCTGGATTCCCATCTTCGCGGGGGCCGGAGTCCTGTTCGTGGACGAGGCCCGTGCCGGGCTCGGCAAGGCCTTGGCGCTTGTTGCCGCGCTGGTTGCGCTCGTGCTGGCGATCGTCGCGCTGGCGGCGTTCGATGCCGGTACCAGCGCGATGCAGTTCCAGGAGAAATCGGTGTGGATCGAGGCGTTCTCGGTGCACTACCACCTCGGCGTCGACGGTCTCTCGCTGCCGCTGATCGCGCTGACCGCCCTGACCACGGTGCTGGTCATCGTGGCCGGCTGGTCCATCACGGATCGCGTCAACCAGTACATGGGGGCGTTCCTGATCCTCTCGGGCCTGATGACCGGCATGTTCGCCGCCCTGGACGCGCTGCTGTTCTACGTGTTCTTCGAGGCCATGCTCGTGCCGATGTTCCTGATCATCGGCATCTGGGGCGGACCCAACCGCATCCTGGCGACGATCAAGTTCTTCCTGTTCACGTTCTTCGGGTCGGTGTTCATGCTGGTCGGGCTGATCTGGCTCTACCTCCAGTCAGGTACGTTCTCCATTCTGGAGCTGCACGCATTTCCGCTGTCGCTGACTGCCCAGATCTGGCTATTCCTGGCATTCCTGATCGCGTTCGCCGTCAAGGTGCCGATGGTGCCGGTGCACACATGGCTTCCGGACGCCCACGTCGAGGCGCCTACAGGAGGGTCCGTCGTGCTGGCGGCCGTGATGCTGAAGATCGGCGGCTACGGTTTCGTCCGGTTCTCGCTGCCGATCGCGCCCGATGGAGCCGGGGCACTGGACTGGCTGATGATCGGCCTGTCCCTGGTCGCGATCGTCTACATCGGTTTCGTGGCGCTGGCCCAGCGCGATATGAAGAAGCTGATCGCCTACAGCTCGATTTCGCACATGGGTTTCGTCACGCTCGGGATGTTCCTGGCCTTCGCGATCCTCGGCAATACCGGCTCGACGGAAGGGGCGGTGCTCGGGATCAGCGGCGCCATGGTCCAGATAATCTCGCACGGTTTCATCTCCGGCGCGATGTTCCTGGCCGTGGGCGTGCTCTACGACCGGGTCCACAGCCGGGAGATCTCGGCCTACGGCGGCGTGGCCAACACCATGCCGTGGTTCGCGATGTTCGCCGTTCTGTTCTTCATGGCGAATTCGGGGCTGCCCGGGACCAGCGGTTTCGTCGGTGAGTTCATGGTCATCCTCGCGGCGTTCAAGGCCGATTTCTGGTTCGCGTTCTTTGCCGCGATGACGCTGATTCTCGGCGCGTCCTACAGCCTGTGGCTGGTCAAGCGCGTGTTCTACGGCGAAGTCGCCAACGACAACGTCGCGGAGCTGAGAGACCTGACCCCGCGCGAATGGATCGTCATGACGGTGCTGGCGTTGTTGACACTGGGCCTGGGACTGTGGCCGTACCCGCTGATCGAGATGATGGAACCTTCCGTGGCCAACCTCGTTGACCACATCACGACAACGAAGATCGACCCCACTGCGAATATCAGCCAATGAGCCTTTCCGAACTTCAACTCGCGCTGCCCGAGATTTTCGTCGCCGCCATGGCCTGCGTTGTCCTGGTCGCCGACCTGTTCGTCGACGAACGACGCCGTGGCCTGACCCATACGCTGGCCGTTCTCGTGCTGGTCTTCGCCGGCATCATCACGTTCCGGGTCATGATGCCGGTCGGCGAGTCCGCAGTGGCCTTCAGCGACACCTTCATGCGCGACCGCTTCGGCGACGTGCTCAAGCTGTTCGCCTATCTCATCCTCATCGCGGTCTTCGTCTACGCGAAGCATTTTCTGCGCGCCGCTGGATTGTTCCGGGGCGAATTCTATTCTCTCAGCCTGTTCGCGCTGCTGGGCGTGATGGTCATGATCTCCGCGGCGAGCATGTTGACGGTCTATCTGGGCCTCGAGCTCCTCGCGCTGTCCAGCTATGCGCTCGTCGCACTGGACCGGGACTCGGCAGTCGGCTCGGAGGCCGGGATGAAGTTCTTCATCCTGGGCTCTCTGGCCTCCGGCATCCTGCTCTACGGGATCAGCCTGGTCTACGGCGCCACCGGCACTGTGCAGCTCGGCGAGGTGTCGTCGGCCTTGGCCGGCGGTTTGTCGGACGACCTGATGCTCGCCTTCGGGCTTTCGTTCATCGTCGTCGGAATCGCATTCAAGCTGGGCGCGGTTCCGTTCCACATGTGGTTGCCCGACGTCTACCAGGGCGCGCCCGCGGCGGTCACGCTGCTGATCGCGTCGCTGCCGAAGCTCGGCTATTTCGCCCTGGCGATCCGCCTGCTGTCGGACGGCATGGGCACGATGCACGACGACTGGCAGGACATGCTCGTCGTGCTGGCCGCGCTTTCGCTGGTGCTCGGAAACATCGTCGCGATCGCGCAGACCAACATCAAGCGCATGCTCGCATATTCGACGATTTCACATATCGGGTTCATCCTTCTGGGCCTGCTGGCGGCTTCGCCGGCAGGCTACGCCGCCGCGATGTTCTACACCATCGTCTACGCGATGATGTCTGCCGGCGCGTTCGCCGTGATTATCCTGCTGTCCGGCAATGGCATCGAGGCAGAGCAGCTCGACGATTTCAAGGGCCTAGCACGCCGCAGCCCCTGGCATGCACTGATGATGCTGATGATCATGTTCTCGCTGGCCGGTATTCCGGTGTTCGTGGGATTCTTCGCCAAGTGGCAGGTCATTGCCGCCACGATCGAAGCTGGCTTCGTCTGGTTGTCGGTGCTTGCCGTCATCACGGCCGTGATCGGTGCGTTCTACTATCTTCGCGTGGTCAAGCTGATGTATTTCGACGAGCCCGAGTCCAGCGAGCCGATCGAAGCCCCCATCGATTTCCGCGCCGTGCTGACGGTCAACGGCCTGGCGATGCTCGGTCTGGGCATGTTTTCCGGGGGGCTGATCGGGGTCTGCGTCAACGCGTTTTCCTGAGTCAGGAAGGGGTAAAGGGAAAAGGGACTGATCTGTTAGCCCCCTTTTCCTACCCCTTGGATGCAACTGGTTTGGCGTCCGGTACGTCGGCGACGTAGCGCCGACCCACGTAGGTCGCGGCGACGTCCGCGACGGGATGCCTGTCAGCCCCTTTTCCCCTTGGATGCAAGGGGTTTCGCGCCCGATACGTCGGCGACGTAGCGCCGACCCACGTAGGTCGTGGCGACGTCCGCGACGGGATGCCGGACTTGACAGGAGGTTAGGGAGGAGGGAACGGGGACTTGTCCGCGGCTCCTAATCCCTTTCCCCCCATTTGCCCCCCGTCACCCGCTCGATCCCGGCGAGGTCGCGGCGGGACTCGATGTCCGAGAAGCCGCGTTCTTCGAACAGCTTCCGCACGGCCGCGGCCTGGTCGTGGCCGTGCTCGATCAGGAGCCAGCCACCGGCCGTCAGCCGTGCGGGCGCATCGGAAATCAGCGAGCGGATCACCGCCAGACCGTCCGGTCCAGGCGTCAATGCGACGGCCGGCTCATAACGCACGTCGCCTTGTTCGAGGTGCGGATCGCCGGCTGCGACGTAAGGTGGATTGCTGACGATGAGGTCGAGCGAGCGCCCGGCCACTGGCTCGAACAGCCCTCCGTGCACGAGTTCGACGTTCCCGGCTCCCAGCCGGACTCGATTGATCTCGGCGACCGCAAGCGCTTCGCGGCTGATGTCGGTTCCGGTACACGACCAGTGGGGCCGCTCGCAGGCCAGGGTGAGCAAGATGCAACCGGAGCCGGTCCCGATATCGACCAGTCGCGCCCGCTCGGGCAATCCCAGCGCGAGTGTCCATTCGACCAGGTGCTCGGTTTCGGGACGCGGGATCAGCGCGGCCGGGCTGACGCTGAATTCCCGGCCGAAGAATTCCTGTCGGCCGGCGAGGTAGGCGAAGGGCACGCCCTCGGATCGTCGCTGTACGAAATCGGCGTAGCGTAGGAGAATTTCGGGGTCGGTCGGCTCATCGTCGTGAGCGTAGATCCAGCTCAGCGGCCGCTCGAGTGCGAGGCCGGCGAGCAGGTCGGCTTCGCGACGGTTCCCCAGGCGCTTGGCGGCGTCCGCGATGTGATCGCGAAGAGTCGCACCGCTGCCATCGGTTGCGGTCGAGGAAGCAGCCACGGCGGCTCAGGTCCGCGCGTGGGCGCGCATTCCCTGCGGCTCGCGGTGGCCGAGCACGCGCTGGAACAACCGGGTGACGTCGTCGCCGATCAGGTACAGCGTCGGGATCAACGCCAGCGTGATCGCCGTGGCGAAGATGATGCCGAAGGCCAGCGAGGCCGCCATCGGGACGACGATCTGGGCCTGCAGGCTTCGCTCGAAGAACACGATGGGCGCCAGGCCCAGGAACGTCGTCGCGGATGTCAGGATGATGGGTCGGAACCGCGCGCTGGCACCCTTGAGCGCGGCCGAGACCCGTGATTCCCCGTTCTTGCGGTGGTGGTTGACGAAGTCGACGAGGATCAGGCTGTCGTTGACCACCACTCCGGCCAGCGCGATGATGCCGAACATCGACAGCAGGCTGACCGGGATGCCGAGCAGCCAGTGTCCGAAAACCGCGCCGATGGTGCCGAACGGGATGACCGACATGATCAGCAGCGGCTGCAGGTAGGACCGCAGCGGGATCGCGATCAACGCGTAGATCAGGAAAAGCGCGAACAGCGTGCCGCCCAGCAGTTCGAGCTTCAACTCCTGGGTGTCCTGCGTCTGGCCCGAAAGCCGATAGTCCACGCCGCCGTGGGAGGCCAGAATGTCGGGCAGGATCTCCTGGCGCAGCTCGCGCGTGATCTCTCCCGGCTCGGCGATGTCCTTGTCGATTCGGGCGGAGACGCTGATGGAGCGCTCCCGGTTGAAGCGGCGGATCGTCGACGGGCTGGAACCCATTTCGAGATCGGCCACCGACGTGAACGGCACTTCCTCCCCGGCCGGCGTCCGGATCCGCATCTCCTGCAGGTAGCCCTGGGACGTGCGCTGCTCGCGCGGGTAGCGGACCATGACGCGGACGTCGTCCTGCCCGCGCTGGATGCGCTGGACTTCCTCGCCGAAGAAGGCCTGCCGGACCTGGCGGGCGAGATCCTGCTGCGTCAATCCCAGCACCTCGGCCTCCGGCCGGATGCGGATCTGCAGCTCGCGGATGCCGCCGTCGAACGTGTTGCGCACATCGAACGTGCCTTCGAACTCGCGGACCGCCGCTTCCAGTTCCGTTGCGGCCGATTCGAGCTGCTCCAGGTCGCGGCCGACGAGTTGGAACGACAGGTCCGGACCGTCCCCGCCGGGTCCGCCGGCACCTCCGATGCGCACACCGCGGGCGCCGGCGATCTGGCCGACTTCGTCGCGCCAGCGCCGTTCGATCTCGGTGATCGCCAGCGCGGGATCCTCGGTCTTGTGCAGTTCGACGAGCATGCCGCCGCTGGTATCGGAGCCGGACCACGCGAACACCGACCGGACGATGTCGCGCTCGAGATCGAGTTCTTCCTTCATTTCGGCCTCGACGGTATGCAGCGAATCGCGCATGTAATCGATGGCGTTATGCGTGACGTAGGCCGGTGTGCCCTCGTTCATCTCGAGGTCCACCTGCATGAAGTCGCCTGCGATGTCGGGGAAGAACACCACGCGCATGAAAGGCCCGGCGATGAATCCGATCGAGAGAATCAGGACGGCGACGAAGCCGGCCAGCGTGGCGTAGCGGTTCCTCAGAAGCACCTGAAGCGATGGCAGGTAGTATCGATCGACGAATTTGTGCAGACCGTCGGAGAAGCGGCGCTGGAACCGGACCAGTCGGTTCTGCGTGTCCGGCTCGTATTTCCTGACCTTCATGTGGGCCAGGTGAGCCGGCAGGATCAGCTTGGATTCGACCAGCGACATCGCCAGCGCGATGACGACGACCCAGCCGATGGCCGCGAAGAACTGGCCGGTAATGCCCGAAACCAGGAGGATGGGCAGGAACGCCGCGATGGTCGTCAACACGCCGAACGTCGCGGGTACCGCCACCTTCATGACGCCGTTGACGACGTTTTCCTCGGAATGCCCGTGTCGGCGGATCTGCGTATACGCCGACTCCCCGATGACGATGGCGTCATCGACGACGATTCCCAGAACGATCAGGAAACCGAACAGGCTGATCATGTTGATCGTCACGCCGACCAGCGGCAGCATGAAGACCGTGCCGGCAAACGCGACGAGCAGGCCGACCATGACCCAGAACGCCAGTTTCAGCCGCAGGAACAGCGTCAGGAGCAGGAAAACCAGCAGCGCGCCCATGGCCAGGTTCTTGGCCATCATCTCCAGCCTTTCCTTGAGGTAGTAGGAAATGTCGGCCCAGTAGTCGATACTGATGCCGGCCGGCATCGTCCTTTGCTGCTCCTCGATGTACTCGCGGACCTGGCGGGAGGCGGCCAGCGCATCCTGGTCGCCGACGGCCAGCACCCGGATCGCGATGGCCGGTTCGCCGTTGTGGCGGGCATAGCGCTCGCGCTCGACGAACGCGTCGTTGATCGTCGCGATGTCCTTGAGCAGGATGCGCGAACCGTCGGGATTGGTCCGGATGACGATGTCGCGGAAGTCGCGACCCACGTAAGCCTGTCCCATCGCGCGCAGCAGGATGTCGCCGCCGGCGGCCTCGATGCGTCCGCCGGGCAGATCCAGCGACGATCGGCGCACGGCCTGGGCGACTTCGCCCAGCGTCAGGTCGTAGGCTCTGAGCGTTTCCTCGCGGACCTCGATACCGATCTCGTACGGGCGATCGCCCACCAATTCGGCACGGGTGACCGCCGGCAGGCCGGTGATCTCGTCGCGGGCTCGCCGGGCGACTTCCTTGAGCGTCGCTTCTGGAACGTCTCCGAACACGCTTACCCACAGCACCTGCTGCGTGAACACGTTTCGCTCGTAGACCGGCCGCTCGGTCTCGGACGGGAACGTCGATATGGAGTCGACGCGCATCTTGACCTTGTCGAGCACCTCGACGACGTCGTAGTCGGCATCGACCTCGATCGAGACCTGACCCGAACCCTCCCTGGCCGTCGACGTGATCTGCTTGATTCCGTCGAGATCCTGGATCGCCTCCTCGACCTTGATGAGCACGCCTTCCTCGACGTCCTTGGGCGTGGCGCCCCGGTAGGGCACCTGGACGTTGATGTAGTTGGTTTCGATTCGCGGCTGGACTTCCTTGGTGATCGTCATCGCGGTCCACCCGCCGCCGACGAGCAGGGCGAGCATCAGCAGGTTGGCCGCGACGGAATTGTGCGCGAACCACGCGATGATGTTGCCGTACCAGCCCCTGTCGTTCATGCCTCTTCCCCGCCCTGGCTGTTGGCCGCCAGTTCCTCGGCCGGCAGGATGCGCAGCCTGGGCTCGGTCTGCGAGACGTTGCGCACGTTGAGTTTCAGGCCCGGAACCGGCGCCGGGATTGCAGTGGTGATCACCCGATCGTCGGCATCCAGCGAGCCGCTGACGTAGACGCGCTGCGGCGTCGAGCGGACCACGTCCACCGAACGCACTTCGAGTTCGTCGTCCGTGTTGGCCAGATAGACGGTATCGCCGTCATGCACCGCCTCGGTGGGGAGCACGACCAGCCCGCTGGCGTCGCGGCCGACGATCTCGGCCTGGACGTAGGTGCCCATCGGAAGCGGCGCATGATCGGCATCCTCGTCCAGCGCGTAGGGATCGTCGATCTGCGCGACGACGTAAGTCAGGCGAGTGCTGGTGTCGACGACGCCCTCGGTGCGCACCAGCGTCGCGTCCCAGCGCGCCGGTTGGCCGGCCACCGATCCGATCAGCGTGACCGGACGGTCGATGGTTTGCCCGGACTCGGCGACGGGCAGATCGAGGAACCGCAGGTCGGCTTCCGAAAGCGGCAGACGCACTTCGGCGCGATCGGTGGAAAACGCCAGTCCCAGGTCGGAACCGGTCGTCACGTACTGCCCGAGGTCGACGTTGCGTTCGCGGATCATGCCGTTGAACGGTAGCGTGATGCGGGTGCGCTCGAGGTCGCGTCGCGCGCGCTCCACCGCCGCCTGCCGTGCCTGGACCGCGGCCTCCGCCCGGGCGACCTGCGGCAACCTGAGGAGAAGATCGCCGGGCTCCTCGGCATCCCCGCGCAGCCGCCGGAAATCCTCCCGGGCGGCGTCGGAACGGGCCTGTTCATCGGCCAGCGTGGCCTTCGCTGCGGCCAGCTCGGCCTCGGCCGCCAGAAGAGCGGTCTCGTAGTCGCTGGGGTCGATGCGTGCGAGGACCTGGCCTTCGGCGAAAACGCCGCCGCTGACGAAGTCTTCCGACATCCAGACGACCTTGCCGGAGACCTCGGAGACCAGGTCGGTCTCGGTCCTCGGGGTGACGGTGCCCTGGGCGCCAACCCGGAAACGGCCCTTCTCGATCCGGGGCTCGACGACGTCGACGAGCAGCGCGGCCTGCTCGCGCTCCCGCTTCTCGGGCTCGCCGCCCGAGCGCGCGAGCACGACGGCCAGCGCGACGGCGACGGCCACGATCAGGACTGGCGCGGCGATCTTGATCGTTTTCGACATGATTCGGACCCTGCCCAACTCCTGACAATGTGGTGTCGAATACTGGCAGTTGCAACGCGGCCAGGCCAGTGCCGGAAGGCATGGGCCACAAGTCATGCCCGGCCGCCGCCACGGGCGATCGGCTAGAATAGAGGGCTAGATCCGCGCCGGACCCACGCAACCGCATGCACTCGAATCCCGAATCGCACGGCATCCAGCTCAAGACGGCCGAAGACATCGAAGCGATGCGCGTCGCCGGCCGGCAGGCCGCCTCCGTTCTGCGCATGATCGCCGAACACGTTCAACCGGGCGTGACGACGGAATGGCTGGACGAGATCTGTCATGCCTATATCGTCGATGAGCTCGACGCCGTGCCGGCACCGCTGAACTACCGCGGCTTCCCGAAGTCGGTCTGCACCTCGGTCAACCACGTCGTCTGCCATGGCATTCCTGGCGATCGGGCGCTCAAGGACGGCGATATCCTCAATATCGACGTAACGGTGATCCAGGACGGCTGGCACGGCGATACCAGCAAGATGTTCTACGTCGGCGAACCGTCGATCAAGGCCAGGCGGGTCTGCGAGGTCGCCCACAAGGCCATGGTCACCGGCATCGAGATGGTCCGTCCGGGCGTCACGCTCGGCGATATCGGCTATGCGATCCAGAAATATGCCGAGAGCCAGCGTTGCTCAGTGGTGCGCGAGTACTGCGGCCACGGCATCGGCCGCGGCTTCCACGAGCCGCCGCAGGTACTGCATTACGGTCGTCCGGGGCAGGGACTGGTGCTCGAGCCCGGCATGACCTTCACGATCGAGCCCATGGTCAACCTCGGCAAGCCGGCCACGCGCCTTCTGTCCGACGGCTGGACGGTGCTGACCAAGGACCGCAGCCTGTCGGCACAGTGGGAGCACACGATGGCCGTGACCGACGACGGCGTCGAGGTGCTGACGCGACTGCCGGACGATGATCTCTAGCGAGCCTCCCCGGGCCGCCCGTCGCGCGCCCCGTCGGCGTCCCGTAGACGCGACCACCGACCGCTCGGTCCGTTGCTGACAATGCAGGATCGTCTCCTCGCCCCGCCGGCCTCCCGCAACTGCCTGGATCTCAACGCTCTCAGGGAGCTGGTCCGATACCCTGATCGACTCCAGCCGACCCTGAGCGATGCGCGCCGTCACGCCGACGAGGTGCTGGCAGGAACGTTCGAGAACGGTGCCGACATCCGCGAACTGGTCCAGGCGCGCGCCTGGGTGATCGAGCAGCTCGTCCTTACCGCCTGGCACGCGCTGACGGGCAGCGATTCGGGGCTGGAACTGATCGCCGTCGGCGGTTTCGGCCGCGGCGAGCTTCACCCGCACTCCGATGCCGACCTGCTGATTCTCGTTCCAGGGGAAGGCACGACGGGTGGCCGTCAGGACGCGGCGCTGGAGGACTTCGTCCGTGCGCTGTGGGATGCCGACCTGCATCCCGGCCACGGCGTGCGCACGGTCGCGGAATGCATCGAACATGCGCGCGAGGACGTGACCGTGGCGACCAACCTGATGGAATCACGGCTGCTGGACGGCGGCGGCGAGCTGTTTCATGCGATGCGGAAGGCCACCGATGCGCCGGCGCTGTGGCCGGCCGACGAGTTCTTCGCGGCCAAGTTCCGCGAGCAACAGGATCGCCACGACCAGTTCGAGGACACGGTCTACAATCTCGAGCCCGATCTCAAGAGCGGTCCGGGTGGACTGCGCGACATCCAGACGATCGCGTGGGTGGCGCAGCGTCACTTCGGCAACAGCACGCTGCACGGCCTTGTCGAGCACGACTTCCTGTCTGAGCGCGAGCACGAGGAACTGGTCGAGGCGCGGAACCGGCTGTGGTCGGTCCGCTGGGCCCTGCACCAGATATCCGGAAGGGCCGAGGAACGGCTGCTGTTCGACTACCAGCGCCGCCTCGCGGCCGAGTTCGGATTTGCCGAAGGCGACGACAACGCATCCGTCGAGGCGTTCATGCAGACCTATTACCGAACGGTGATGCGGGTCGAGCGTCTCAACGAGCAGTTGCTGCAGATCTTCGAGGAAGAGTTGCTGGCCGGGCGGCGGCATCTGCCGTCCGCGACCATCGACGAGAATTTCCGCCTTCGTCACGGCTACCTCGAACTCGTCGATGAGCAGGGTTTCGTGCGCCGGCCCGACCTGCTGCTTCGACTGTTCCTGGTCCTGGCCGACAAGCCCGAGATTCGCGGCGTGCGGGCCTCGACGATCCGCTTGATCCGCGAGCACCTGTTCCTCATCGACGACGCGTTCCGCGAGGACCCGGCCAACCTGGAACTGTTCATGGCGCTGCTCAGGCGCAAGCGCCGGGTGTATTCACAACTCGAGCGCATGAATCGCTACGGAATCCTGGCCGCGCTGATCCCTTCGTTCGGCCGGATCACCGGCCGCATGCAGTTCGATCTGTTCCACGTCTATACCGTCGACCAGCACATCCTGTTCGTGGTCCGGAATCTCCGGCGCATCGCCAACGGCAAGTATCCCGAGCAGTTCGCGAACGCCAGCGAACGATTCGACCGGATCGAGCGGCCCGAAGTGCTGTACCTCGCGGCACTTTTCCACGACATCGCCAAGGGCCGCGGCGGCGATCACTCGGAGCTCGGTGCCGACGATGCCCGGGCATTCGTCGACCGGGTCGAGATGCCGCCCGAAGACCGCGACCTGGTCTGCTGGTTGGTCGAGAACCACCTGTTGATGTCGATGACCGCTCAGCGCCGCGACATCTCGGATCCGGCCGTGATCGACGGTTTCGCCGAGGCGGCGGGCAACCCGAGACGGCTCGAGCATCTCTACGTGCTCACGGTCGCCGATATCGCCGCCACCCGCCCCAAGCTCTGGAACTCCTGGAAGGACTCGCTGCTCCGCGAACTGCTGCTGGCCACGCTCGAGCATTTCCGGTCCGGTGCCGAAGAGCCACCCGACAAGTCCGAGCGCGCCCGTGAAGTGCGCGACGCGGTCGCGGCGGAAATGTCCTCCCGCGGACACGACCGGGCCGAGGTCGTCGGGCAGCTTGAACGCATTCCCGACGGCGCCGTCGCGCGGCTGGATGCCGACCAGCTTGCCTGGAGCGCGGAGCGCAAGCTGGCCGGTGACGAATTGCCGCTGGTCGCCTGCCGCAACCTCACGCACAAGGGCATCACCGAGGTGTTCGTGCACGCCGAGAATTTCGACGGCCTGTTCGCGTTGACCGCGCGCGAATTCGACCGCATGGAGCTCAACGTGCTGGCCGCCCGCGTCGCGACGACGGCCGATGCGCGCAGCTGGAACGTGTTCCAGATCATGGATGCGAATTCCCGCGCTCTCAACGATTCCGACACCGCGAGGCTGGAGCGTGCGCTGTCGGAACAGTTGCGTGCGCGCAATATCCGGGCGCTGCCGGGTCGACCGATCCCGCGCCGCCTGAAGCATTTCATGCAGCGCTGCGAGATCGCTTTCGAGTCCGCCGGCGACGCCACGCGGCTGGAGATCGCGACGACGGACCGGCCAGGCCTGCTCTCGGCCATCGCCGAAAGCCTGCTGGGCGCCAGTGTCCGGTTGCACGATGCGCGCATCGCCACCTTCGGCCAGCGAGTCGAGGACGTGTTCGTGATCAGCCGCGGCGAAGGCGGCGAACTGGATCGCGCCTGCGCCGAGCGGCTCGAACGCGAACTGCGCCAGCGACTTGACCCGCAGGGCGTGAATTCCGCCGAAAGCCGGACAGGGTGAAACCATGAACATGAAGACCGACGAACTGCGAAATACCATCGAGAATGCCTGGGACGAGCGCGATGGACTGGCACCGGGACGCTGTGCGCCCGAACTCCGGGATGCGCTGGACGAAGTGCTGCATCGTCTCGAGGATGGGAGCCTCCGGGTCGCCGAGCCGGGCGACGGCGAATGGCGGGTCAACGCCTGGATCAAGCAGGCGATCCTGCTGCATTTCCGGGTCAGCTGGAACCGGGTCGTCGCCGGCGCCACCCGGAACTATTTCGACAAGGTGGCGCTGCGCTTCGCGGACGCATCGGATCCGGTGGAAGACTGCGGCGCACGCGTCGTACCGCCGGCCACGGTGCGGCAGGGCGCCCACATCGGCGACGACGTCGTTCTGATGCCGTCCTACGTCAACATCGGCGCCCGGGTGGGTCCCGGCAGCATGATCGACACCTGGGCCACCGTCGGTTCGTGCGCCCAGATCGGATCGAATGTCCACGTCTCCGGCGGCGCGGGCATCGGTGGTGTCCTGGAGCCGCTGCAGGCCAATCCCACGATCGTCGAGGACGGCTGCTTCATCGGCGCGCGCTCGGAGGTCGTCGAGGGCGTCATCGTCGAGACCGGCTCGGTCATCGGCATGGGCGTGTTCATCGGCCAGAGCACCCGGATCTACAACCGCGAAACCGGCGAGATCGTGACCGGTCGCGTCCCGGCCGGATCGGTCGTCGTCGCCGGCAGCCTGCCGGCCGAGGACGGCAGCCACAGCCTCAACGCCGCGATCATCGTCAAGCAGGTCGACGAGAAGACCCGCTCGCGCACCTCGGTCAACGAGCTGCTGCGGGCGGCGTCGGAAGATCGCTGAACCACGAAGAGTGCGAAGAGCGACACCTCCGTCGGCGACGTAGCGCCGACCTACCCGGAACAGCCGCTGGTCGCGGCGTCCTCCGCGACGGGATCTTCCATAGGTCTCTCCCCGAGGTGGTGACGTCCACGTCGCGATTCTGCGGTGGTGTCGAAAAACGGCTCCACCACGAAGAGCACGAAGACCATGAAGGGACAGGCAGATTCTCTGACGATTTTTTTGACGGATCCGTCGGCGACGTAGCGCCGACCTACCTGAACAGCCGTAGGTCGCGGCGCCGTCCGCGACGGGATCCTTCATAGGTCTCCCCCCCCGTAGGAGCGACGTCCACGTCGCGATTCGGCGGTGGTATCGGAAAACCCTCGAACCACGAAGGACACGAAGAATACGAAGGGCAGGCAGGATGCGATCGATTTTCCGGCCGATGCGTCGGCGACGTAGCGCCGACCGATCTCAACAGCCGTAGGTCGCGGCGCCGTCCGCGACGGGATCCTTCATAGGTCTCCCCCCCCGTAGGAGCGACGTCCACGTCGCGATTCGGTCATCTCATCGCGATCCCGAGATCGCTCCTGCGACCGACGATCGGATAGGGGCTCCTTCGCTGCGCTGCGTGCTCTGCGGCCGTCAGGCCGCCTCGTCGACCTGCTTCATCGGCCCGTCCAGGAGCGCGTCGCGCGTGGCCTCCACGATCAGGTCGACCTCGGGCGACGTGGTCGTGAACGGCGGGGTGTAGCGCAGCGAGTTTTCGCCGCCGTGGATGACGTTGATGCCGTTCATGCGCAGGTATTCCTCGGTCGAACCGGCGCCGAAAGCCTTGTAGCGCCGGCCGTCGAGCTCGATCGAGAACAGCAGGCCGGTGCCCTGGACGCGAGTGATCCGCCCGTCCAGCTCTTCCTTCAGGCGCTCGAATTTCTCGACGAATTCGCGCCCGCGCTCGACGATGTTGGCGCGGACATCCGGCGTGATCATGCCGAGTACCGTCGTCCCGATGTCCAGCGCGCGGGGATTCGCGGTCTTGGTGTTGCCGTAGACGCCCTTGCGGTAGATGGCCGAGGACTTCGCGGTCATGCCGAGCACCGACAGCGGGTACTGGCCGGCATTGAGGGCCTTCGACCAGGTTTCAAGGTCGGGCGGTTCCAGATCCTCGAAGCCGGGGTAGTCGACGATCGACAGCACGCCCCGGGCGCGAAGCCCGGCCTGGATGGAATCGACGAGCAGCAGGGTGCCGTGGTCGTTGGCCAGTTCCCTGGCGCGGCTGTAGAACGCCGGATCCAGCGCGACACCGGGATTGCCTTCGCCCATGACCGGCTCCATGAACACGGCCTCGAAGAAGACGTTGTCGTCGTCGGCCTCGGCGAACACCCGTTCCAGGTCCGGGATGTCGTTGGGACGGACCGTCACGAGGCTGTGCTCGTCCCGGAACGAGGCCAGGTGCTTGACGTAGGCCTTGCGGGTCGAATGCGAGTAGCGGGCCGGACGGTCGGTGCGCCCGTGGAAGCCGCCCGTCAGCGACAGCCGCTTGATCGTGGCGCCCTCGCGGGGTCCGCCCGGGTCGGTCTGCACCTTGGCGTTGATGTCGGCGATCCGTCCGGCGACCGTCACGGCCTCGGAACCGGAATTCATGCACAGGAAGCGCTCGTAGGGGCAAGCATCTGCGCGCGCGTGGCCGAGTTCGGCTCTGAGCGTCTCGTAGAACCGCTGGTGACTGAAGCTCGGTGTCATGATGTTGGCCATGACGTGCGGTTGGTTCATCGCAGCCAGCACGCCGTCCGGCGCGTGGCCGAACCCCAGCATTCCGTAGCCGCCGGAATCGTGCAGCACCGCACCCTTGGTCGTGACGATCCAGGGACCCTTCGCGGCCAGCGCCACGTAGGGATTGACGGCATCGTCGGCGTAGAAGTTGACGTAGCCGGACTGCAGCTCGGCTCGCTGCCGGTCCTCGTCGGAGCGCCAAAGCTCGGGGTAGGCCGTCCGCCAGCACTCGGCGACGCCGAGCGCCCGGTCAACGGCCTGTTCCAGCCGCTCGTCACGGGCGGCGAATCGTTCGACGACGTCGTCGGGCAGGCCTCGGGTGCGGATATCGCCGCCGACGGCGCGGAGCGTTGAAAGCTTGTCCAGGATCGACATGGCATCACCTCGATTCGGCAGGCCGTTTGCCACGGCCGGAAACGACGCGCCGGCGC
The DNA here is from genome assembly GCA_051428125.1 of Candidatus Wenzhouxiangella sp. M2_3B_020. GTDB lineage: Bacteria > Pseudomonadota > Gammaproteobacteria > Xanthomonadales > Wenzhouxiangellaceae. Next base: position 8,250 of record JBPRGD010000380.1, on the reverse strand, counting down.
AAGCGCCGGCGGTCGGGTCAGAAGCGGAATTCTAGCAGGGCGCGCGATGCGGGCCAAGCGCGGGAAGAGACCGCCTTTACCGGGGTAGCGTATGCCGTCTTGCCCGCGCTACGCCGCCCGGAATCCCCCCTGCCGTTCCCTCCCCCGAAAGCGGGGGAGGGCCAGGATGGGGGGGCGAATCGGTACTCCGGGTGGGGGCGGAAATCACCGAAGAATGCAGCGAGCGGGCCGTGAGCGGTGATCTCTCCCGGATCGCGGTCCGGGACAGGCTCCGCGCAGGAATCGCAGTGTACTCAACCCGGTACGTGGCGAATCCCGATCCCGCGAGGCCGGTCATGGAAGGCTGCTCAGAGCGCAGCGAGCAGGTGGATGACGGCGGCCGCCGGCGCGCAGGATCCGCAATGCGATGAGAATTTCCTCACAGTGCAGCGTGCTGACGGAGACAGGGCAAGAAGCCTTCTCAGAACGTAGCGAGCGGGTCGCGGGAGGTGATCCCTCCCTGATCACGGTCCGGGACAGGCTCCGCGCAGGAACCGGAGTGTATGCAGGAATACACGAGGATTTCTCACACGCTCGGTCGCGTCATGCAAGGCTGTTCAGAGCGTAGCGAGCGGGTGGATGACGGCGGCCGCCGGCGCGCAGGATCCGCAGTGTACGAGATGGGTACATGAGGAATCCGAGCACCGCCGGACGCCGTCAGGCGCCCGCGCAGTAGCTCTGACAGCCTTGCATCATTCTTCGCCGAAGAAGAAGCCCAGGAGCTGCAACAGACTCATGAACAGGTTGTAGATCGACACGAACAGCGTGACGGTCGCCATGATGTAATTGCGCTCTCCGCCCTGGACGATCTGCTGGGTCTGGTAGACGATCAGGCCGCACATCAGCACCGCGAACATCGCCGAGACGACCAGTCCGAGCGTGGACAGGTTGAAGATCGCCGCGGCCAGGCCCGCGAGGAACGCCACCAGGATCCCTGCGAACAGGAACGATCCGAGGAAGCTGAAGTCCTTCTTCGTCGTCACGGCAAACGCCGACAACGCGAAAAAGGTGACGCCGGTCGCACCCAGCGCCGAGATCACCAGCTCATGGCCGTTGCTGAACGCCTGCAGGTACATGTTGATGATCGGGCCGATCGTCAGGCCCATGAAGCCGGTGAGGGCGAACACGCTGACCAGGCCCCACGCCGAGTTGCGCAGGTACATGGTGAGGAACAGCAGGCCGAAGTAGCCGACCAGCGTCAGGAGCAGGCCCGGATGCGGCCAGTCGTTGGCCATGGACAGCAGCGCCGTGCCGGCCGAGAACAGCAGGGTCAGCGCCAGCAGGTTCCAGGTGTTGCGCAGCACGCGACGTGCATCGTCGTCGATCTCCCGCGTGGCGGTGCCGGCGTGCTGTACGTTCGCGGTGCGGATTCGGTCGTTCATGCGTTTGGTCCTCGCTAATGATTCGCATTGCCCATGGAAAAGATATGGACAGCGCGGAGAGTATCAAGTTTCGATCAAGAAACGGTTGCCGCGCCGCACGACCCGGATCTTCGGCCGCGCGCCCAGCGGCAGGCGCAGCCCGAGCCGGCCCGCCATCTCCAGCGCCGGGCGGCGCTGTTCGCCCTCGAGTGCCCGGAAATGATCGCGCGGGCGCTGCCAGCGCCACAGCACGTGCGGCAGCACCTTGCGGGTGCCGATGGTGCCGTCGATCTCGAAGCGATGCTCGCCCAGCGACCGCGGGATCCGTTTGCGGTCGGGGTGCTCGCGATGCCACTCGATCAGTCTCCACTCCGTGTCGACGAGCACCGGGACCTGCTCGCGCGCCATGCGCTCGAGAACCGGCCAGAGCGTGTCCGGGATGGAATCGCCGGCCATGAAATCGCCGTCGGCCGTGTCTTCGGCAAGCATTCGCTCGACCCAGGCGGCGACGTTCGGCGCACGTTCCCGCATCATCTTCCCGGGGTAGGGGTCGCGGTACAGGTGGGCGTAGAGCGGTCCGATCAGGCCGAAATCGCCGATCGAGGGCCGGCCGCCGAACAGGTAGTCGTGCCCGGCGAAATGCGCGTCTAGATCGGCCAGCAGGGCCTCGTAGGATGCCTCGATCGCCGGGATCGTCGACTCGGTAGCGCCCAGGGCGGGCACGTAGCCGGCGAAGCGCCGGCCGATTCGGCGCCCCAGCCATCGGCGGACGATTCGCGGGAACCACGGAAACGCCATGCCGCCGAACTCCTCGTGGATCCACGGCATGTTCGTCTCCGGGAAGTTCCAGCGGTAATGCATCGCCGGGATGAGCAGCCATTCGTCGCCGTACAGTTCCAGCAGCAGCGAGGCCAGCCGCTGCTTCGGCGTGTCGGGATAGATCGCCGGCTCCGGGAACCTCCGCTCCAGGCGGTCGATGATCTCGGTGGTGTCCTGCAGGACTTCGTCGTCGGGGGTGTGCAGCACCGGAATGAAGCGCACGCCCGTCCTCGGAATGATGAACCGCTTGTAGGTGACGACCGAAGGCGACCGCTCGACGAACGGAATCGCCTTCTTGCGAAGGTAGCTGCGGAGCTTGCCCGAGTACAGCGAGAATTCGGACCCGTACATCGTGTAGACGCGGCTCATGACGGGTCCTCCAGCCCGGACCGGAAGTCCTGCCGGATCAGCGCAGGGCCCGCTGCAGTTCCGCCAGCGCCTCGCTGCCGGGATTGAGTTCGGCAGGATCCAGGCGCGCGAGCGGCGCCGTCGCGGTGCCGAGGATGTCGTGAAGCGTCGGCAGCTTGTCGTCGATGAACAGCAGCCCGGTGACGATCTCGTTGCGCGCGCGGTGGGTCTGCAGGTAATCCAGCGCAACCGACCGGTCGGTTGCGTCGTACTCGTCGTCGATCTTCCGCAACCGGATCGTGGAGCCGTCGTGCAATGGAACCTCGGCGTGGTCGCCGGCGGCGTAGTCGACCTCGATCTCCGCCGACGGCGGGACGTAGTCGGCATCGACCGCGGCGCGCAGGTGCTCCCGGGTCCATGCATAGGATTTGGTCGATCCCTGGTGGTCGTTGAAGGTCACGCACGGCGAGATCACGTCGATGACGGCGCAACCGGGATGCCGCAGCCCGGCCTTGAGCAAAGGAACGAGCTGGCGCTTGTCGCCGGAGAAGGACCGGGCCGCGAAGCTGCCGCCCAGCGTGATCGCCGTGACGACCGGATCGATGGCCTGGTTGCGATTCTCGGCGCCCCTCTTCGCCCGGCTGCCCGGATCGGCCGAGGCGGAGAACTGACCCTTGGTAAGACCGTAGACCCCGTTGTTCTCGATGATGTAGAGCACGTTGAGATTGCGCCGGACCGCGTGCGCGAACTGGCCGAAGCCGATCGACAGCGAGTCGCCGTCGCCTGAAATCCCGATGGCGATGAGGTCGCGCCGTGCGGCCTGGGCTCCGGTCGCCACCGAGGGCATGCGGCCGTGAACGGAATTGAAGCCGTGCGCGCCCGACAGGAAGTAGGCGGGCGTCTTGGACGAGCAGCCGATGCCGGACAGCTTGACGACCTGTTCGGGCTTCAGCGCCAGCTCCCAGGCGGCGCGCACCAGCGCCGCGGTGATGGAGTCGTGGCCGCAGCCGGCGCAAAGGGTCGACAATCCGCCTTCGTAGTCGGCCAGCGTCAGACCCAGCTCGTTCACGGGTTGACCGGTCCACTGCACGCGCGGCTTGGGAATGAAGCTCATGCCACCGCCTCCTGTTCGATGTATCGGCCGATTCGCTCCACGATCAGGTCCGATGGCAGCGGAAGGCCATTGTAGTGAAGAATCGGGATCAGTTTTCGGGGGTCGACGTCCAGCTCCGTCGTCAGCAGACTGCGCATCTGGGCGTCGCGGTTCTGTTCCAGTACGAAGACAGTGGAATGGGCCTCGATGAAACGGGCGACCTCGTCACCGAACGGAAACGCGCGCAGGCGCAGGTAGTCGACGGCCGTACCGTCGGCCGCGAGCTGGTCCAGCGCTTCCAGCGTGGCGCCGTGGGAAGAGCCGAACGCGATGATGCCCAGTTTCGTCCGCGCGCCGGAACCGCGCTCGATTGCCGGGGGGACAAGGCCGCGCGCCGTCTCCCACTTGACGAGCAGCCGATCGACGACCTGCTGGTAGTCGTGGGCGTCCTCGGTGTAGCCGCCGTACTGGTTGTGACCGGAGCCGCGCACGAAGTAGCTGCCTTTGCGGTCCGAGCCCGGCAGCGTCCGGTACGCGATCCCGTCGCCGTCGATGTCGCGGAACCGGTGAAACGCCTCGATCTCTTCGAGCTGCCGGTCGTCGAGCACCTTGCCGCGGTCCGGTCGATGACCGTCGTCCCACGTCAGCTCGTCGACCATCCAGTCGTTCATGCCGATGTCGAGATCGGACAGAACGAAGACCGGGGTCTGCAGGCGCTCGGCTAGGTCGAAGGCCCGGACCGCCATCTCGAAGCACTCGGCGGGGTCGGCGGGCAGCAGCACCGGGTGGCGCGTGTCGCCGTGGGATGCGAACGCGGCAAGCATCAGATCGCACTGCTGGGTGCGCGTCGGCATGCCGGTTGACGGGCCGACCCGCTGGACGTCGAAGAACACGGTAGGGATCTCGGTGTAGTAGGCGAAGCCGATGAACTCGCTCATCAGCGAAATGCCGGGGCCCGAGGTCGGCGTGAACGCACGGGCGCCGGCCCAGCCCGCGCCGACGACCATGCCCGCGGCGGCCAGCTCGTCTTCGGCCTGGATGATGCAGAACCGGTTTTCGCCGGTCTCGGGATCCTTCCGGTAGCGCTCGCAGAACGTCTGGAACGCGTCCATCAGCGAGGTCGACGGGGTGATGGGATACCACGCCCCGACCGTGGCGCCGGCGTACAGGCAGCCCAGCGCGGCCGCTGCGTTGCCCTCGATCAGGATCTTGCCCGTTGTCCCGTCCATCGGCTCGGCGCGCATCGGCAACGGATGCTCGAGGTGCTCTCTGGCGTACTCGAACCCCAGCGTGAACGCTTCGAAATTCGGCTCGACGAGCTTCGGCTTGGCCGCGAAGGTTTCCTCCAGCAGTCCGCGCACGATGTCGCGATCGATGTCCAGCAGCGCGCAAAGCGCTCCGACGTAGGCGACGTTCTTCATGAGCGTGCGCACGCGTGATCCCTCGAAGCGCTCGTTGACCATCTTCGCCAGCGGGATGCCCAGCACCTGCACGCTCTCGCGGGCGAGTTGCTCGTCGCGTGGCCAACTCGAATCGTAGAGCAGGTAGCCGCCGTCGCGCACTTCGGCGAGGTCCTTGCGGTAGGTCTGCGCGTTCATCGCGACCATGACATCGACACGGCCGGTTCGCGCGTTGTAGCCGTCGCGGCTGGCACGGATCTCGTACCAGGTCGGCAGGCCCTGGATGTTCGAAGGGAACAGGTTCTTGCCCGTCACCGGGATGCCCATGCGGAACAGCGCCTTCATCAAGAGTCCGTTCGCGCTTGCCGAGCCGGTGCCGTTGACCGTGGCGATCTTGAGAACGAAATCGTTGGTCTTGGGGGATTCGGAAACACTCATCTGTAGTGGACCGGCATCATCGATGCAGCCGGGAATACGAACAGGCGGCATGCGGACCGGTCGAGGAGCGCGCGGCCGGCGCGAGCCGTCCGGGGCCCGGAAGTGCGCGATTCGTTACTCGACATGGCTCCATCATCATGACGTGGCACTTGCCGGCTCACCGGCTTGCCGCCGCTCGGCACGGCATGACGTCGTGGTCCTTCGCGTAGGGAAGCCCGAGAATCGACTTCTGCATGTCCCACGCCGCCGTGGGGCAGCGCTCGGCACAGAGCCCGCAGTGGATACAGATGTTTTCGTCCTTGACCATGATGCGCCCGGTGTGTTGCAGCGAGTCGGAAACGAATAGCGGTTGATCGGGTTCCCGCCGCGGCGCGGTCAGCGCGCGTTCCACCTGCTCCTGCGCGCCGTTTGCGGTGATCGTCAGGCACTGGGTCGGGCAGATATCGATGCACGCATCGCATTCGATGCACAGGTCATCGGTGAACACGGTCTGGATGTCGCAGTTCAGGCAGCGTTCGACTTCGCAGGCGGTCTGCTCGGGGGTGAAGCCTAGTTCGACCTCGGTGTCCAGCTCGCGAAAGCGTTCGGTCAGCGGCACGTGCTCCATCTTTCGCCTGGCGGACGGATCGAAATGATTCGAGTAGCTCCACTCGTGGATGCCCATCTTGCGCGAGCCGAGGTTCATCGTCCTGGGCAGGCGGTCGGCGACGTCCCTGCCGTGGCAATGGTTGTGGATCGAGATCGCGGCCTGGTGTCCGTGCTCGACGGCCCAGATGATGTTCTCGGGCCCGAACGCGGCGTCGCCGCCGAAGAACACGCCCGGCAGGGTGGACTGGTAGGTGGCCCGGTCGCAGACCGGTTCGTCCCAGTCGTTGAACTCGATGCCGATGTCGCGCTCGATCCACGGGAACGCCGTTTCCTGGCCGATGGCGAGAATGACGTCGTCGGCCTCGATGAATTCCTCGCCGGTCACGCGCGTATCGGTGATGCGGCCGTCCTCGATGTCGTATTCCATGACCTCGAAGATCATGCCCTTCAACTCGCCGTCCTCGACCACGAAGTTCTTCGGACTTCGATTGATGACGATCTCGACCTGCTCCTCCTCGGCATCCTCGAGTTCCCAGTCCGAGGCCTTGAAGAAATCCCGCGGCTTGCGCGCCATGACCTTGACGTCGCTCGCCCCGAGGCGGAGGCTGGTCCTGCAGCAGTCCATGGCGGTATTGCCGACGCCGATGATCAGCACCCTGCTTCCGATGGATCCGGTGTGCTTGAAGGCGACCGACTCCAGCCATTCGATGCCGATGTGGATGTTTGCATCGCCCTCGCGGCGGCCCGGGATGTCGAGTTCCTTCCCGCGGGGCGCGCCACTGCCGACGAAGACGGCGTCGAAGCCCTCGTCGAGCAACGCTTTCATCGACGTCACTGCCGTGTTCAGCCTGAGGTCGACGCCCATGCCCAGGATGGTGTCGATTTCCTCGTCGAGGATGCGCGCCGGCAGCCGGAAGGCGGGAATGTTGGAGCGCATCAGGCCGCCGGGCTTGTCGAGCTTTTCGAACACCGTGCACTCGTAGCCCAGCGGCATCAGGTCGTTGCAGACGGTCAGCGATGCGCAGCCGGCGCCCACCAGTGCGACGCGCTTGCCGTTGCCGTGCGTGGGAATCGTCGGCAATCGATCGGCGATCGCGCCCTTGTGATCGGCGGCCACGCGCTTGAGCCGGCAGATCGCGACCGGTTTTTCGTCGAGGCGGCCCCGACGGCATGCCGGTTCGCAGGGGCGGTCGCAGACGCGTCCGAGGATGCCGGGGAACACGTTGGATTCCCGGTTGACCATGTATGCATCGGTGAAGCGGCCCTGCGCGATCAGCCGGATGTATTCGGGTACGTCGGTATGGGCGGGGCAGCCCCACTGGCAATCGACGACCTTGTGGAAATATTCGGGATCGCCCGTGTCGGTCCGCTTCATCGAAGCACCCTGGGCGGCGGCGCCGCCGTCATGCCTTGCGCGGAGCATACCGCATTGTTGCGGTCCGATGAAACCGGTCCGGTCGCCGCGCAAGGGCGCGCTGAGGCGCCCTTGCGCGGTCCCGATTCACGAAGCGCCCGGCGGCTCGTCCCGCGGCGGTTTCGGTGCGCGCAGCTCGTCGAAGTAGGCGGTCTTCTCGCGCACCATGACGCCGGCCAGCAGGATCAGCGCGATCAGGTTGGGCGCGGCCATCAGGCCGTTGAACGTGTCGGCCACCGCCCAGATCAACTCCAGCCCGCCGACGGCGCCGACGAACAGGAAGGCGAGGAACAGCAGCCGGTACGGCACGATGACGCGCTCGCCGAACAGGTATTCCCAGCTCTTTTCGCCGTAGAAGTTCCAGGCCAGCATGGTCGTGTAGGCGAAGAAGATGATCGATACCAGGACGATGTAGCCGCCCGGGCCGGGCAGTCCGGTCGAGAAGGCCGCGGCCGTGAGGTCGGCGCCGTTCTCGCCGGTCTGGAAGGCGCCGGTGGTCAGGATCACCAGCGCCGTCATCGTGCAGACCACCAGCGTGTCGATGAAGACCTCCCACACGCCCCAGAAACCCTGTACGAACGGCTTGTTGCGGGCCTGCGCGTGGACGATGGACGCCGAGCCCAGGCCGGCCTCGTTGGAGAAGATCCCCCGGGCGACGCCGTAGCGCAGCGCCTCGGCAACCGTGGCGCCGGCGAACCCGCCGGCCGCCGGCGCCGGCTCGAACGCGTGGACGACGATCATCTTCAGCGC
>JBPRGD010000379.1:0-1317 GCA_051428125.1 Candidatus Wenzhouxiangella sp. M2_3B_020 | reverse complement strand
CAAGGGTTCGTCTGAAACAAGTGAGGAAGATGTTCAGACGTCCCTCGCCGGAAGCTTCAACCCCACAAGGGTTCGTCTGAAACCACACGGGTAGATTTCGCCTTCGACGCCCACGATCAGGCTTCAACCCCACAAGGGTTCGTCTGAAACCCGAAGGCTCTAGTTCGGAGGGGGTCCTCCGACTGAAGCTTCAACCCCACAAGGGTTCGTCTGAAACAAAGCGACCATCGAGCCGCTGCGCTTCATCGAGCTGCTTCAACCCCACAAGGGTTCGTCTGAAACCCATTTTTGAATATCAGGCCCACAATCCTATAGCCTGCTTCAACCCCACAAGGGTTCGTCTGAAACGACGTCCCCTCGGGCACGAAAATCGTGCACGTGCAGGCGCTTCAACCCCACAAGGGTTCGTCTGAAACGCGGGGTCGGTTGATTCGAAGTCACTCGTCGTGACTGCTTCAACCCCACAAGGGTTCGTCTGAAACTGCAAGCGGCGGGTCCATCTCGGTCGCGCCAGGGACGCTTCAACCCCACAAGGGTTCGTCTGAAACCTCTGGGTCTGGAGCTGGCAAAACCTTCGCTGGCGTGCTTCAACCCCACAAGGGTTCGTCTGAAACACGTCGAGCGGATCGGTTCGCTCGTCTCGCCCGGCCGCTTCAACCCCACAAGGGTTCGTCTGAAACTCGACCAGAGCTGGACCGTCTTCGCTGTCCTGGGGACGCTTCAACCCCACAAGGGTTCGTCTGAAACACAACCTCAACTTCGATCCCGCCCGTGAGGGTAACCGCTTCAACCCCACAAGGGTTCGTCTGAAACACGGTGAGGACACCACTCCAACTTGTTGCCACACCAGGCTTCAACCCCACAAGGGTTCGTCTGAAACACAGCATCCAGCCTCGGGTCTGTTCGCCGATAGTCGCTTCAACCCCACAAGGGTTCGTCTGAAACGTTGGGCAGGCTTCGAGCGCGGCGTCCCGTGAGCCGCTTCAACCCCACAAGGGTTCGTCTGAAACACTCGGACACATCGTGGGGCGACGACGCCATATCGGCTTCAACCCCACAAGGGTTCGTCTGAAACACGTTTGACTATAGCGAAACCAATCACTGTCTGGCGGCTTCAACCCCACAAGGGTTCGTCTGAAACCGTTCCGCGGGGGCGACGAAGGATTCTCTCCGGCGGCTTCAACCCCACAAGGGTTCGTCTGAAACCCGCCCTAATTGGGCGGTCTAGAGGCCCGTAGTGGCTGAATACAAATCACTGTTTCCATCGACCCTCAATAACCCGTTACCCCCCGGGGGGTCGATGGAGCCGCATCTCGC
>JBPRGD010000378.1:0-6584 GCA_051428125.1 Candidatus Wenzhouxiangella sp. M2_3B_020 | reverse complement strand
CTGGCAGTTCAACGTCCGGCTGGTATCTGGCGATCACCTGCCGATCAAGCGGCCCGACCGCGCCAAGGCGACGCTGGACCGGCAGATGCTGGTCAAGGCCCTGAAGGAAGATTGAGCGACGCGTCGACGAGCGGGATCGGCCGAGTCCTTCACGTCCCGGTGTCGGCGACGGCGCGCCGACCTACCCAATCGGTCGAAGGCCGGGCGTCCGTAGGTCGCGGCGCCGTCCGGGACGGGATCGCGCAGGGATGCCTGCGACGACCCGACAAAGGCCGGCCATCCCGTCGGCGACGGCGCGCCGACCTACCGCATCGTTCGAAGGCCCGGGGTCCGTAGGGCGGGGCTGATTGCCGGTCCTGTTCATCGCCGCGTCGACCGCGGCAGGATGCCGGCGACCTGCCGGCAGGCCGCTGGCCCCTCTCCCGTGGTCCCTCTTCCCCGCCCGAAAGCTACCGATCCCGCTTCAGCGCGGCGGTCACGATTTCCTCGACGTCGGGGCTGAGGCGGGACACGGCCTTGATCGAATCCAGCTGTTCCTTCATCAGCGCGCTTCGCTTTTCATCGTAGTCGGCCCAGCGGTTGAATACGGAAACCAGCCGCGCGGCGACCTGGGGGTTGATCCGGTCGAGTTCGCGCACGATGTGGCCGACCAACCGGTAACCGCCGCCGTCGGGGCGATGGAACGCGACGGGGTTGTTGACGCCGAACGCGCCGATGAGCGAGCGGACCTTGTTCGGGTTCTTCAGCGAGAACGCCTCGTGCCCCATCAAGCGCTCGACGGAGTCGACGGCCGAGCCGTCGGGCACGAGCGCCTGAACGCTGAACCACTTGTCCATGACCAGCGGGTCGTTGCGGTAGCGCTTTTCGAAATCGGCCAGCAACACGTCGGCGCCGGTCATCCTGGCGTGCACGACGGCGGCCAGCGCCGCGAAACGGTCGGTCATGTTGTCGGCTTCGCGGTAGGCGGCCACGGCGCGCTTGCCCGCCTCTTCGTCGCCGGCCGCGACCAGCAGCCCCTGCAGCGTGTTGACCAGGCTGCGCGTGGCGACCTGCGTCGGCGCGAATTCCCACTCGACGTCCAGCCGGAACGAATCCATCGCCTCCAGCATCTTCTCGCGCAGCGCCTTGACAAGGTGAAACCGCTGATCCGAGCGGGCATCGTGTATGGCATCGACCGGGACGGGCTTGTAGTCCTGGGCGAGTTCGGTTTCGGTCGGCAGCTGCAGCAGCACCGCGGCCAGGGCGGGATCCTGCTCGGCGTGCTCGAGCACGTTGCGCCAGGCCGCGATCAGCAGGTCCGGCGTGTCGGCCGGGGTACCCTCGCGGTGGGCGGCGACGGCGCGGTCCAGCACGCGCGAAGAAAGCTTGCGGCCGGCCATCCAGCGCGCGACCGCATCGGGGTCGAACGCCAGCACGGTCGCGAGCTCGTGGTCGGTGGTATCCAGCTCGACCTGCACGGGGGCCGAGAATCGGCGGTTGACCGACAGGACGGGCTTGCCCGCCAGGCCGGTGAAGCGCAGCTCGGTTTCCCGCTCGCGCAACTCGACGAGATGCGTTTCGCGTGCTTCGCCGCCGTCCAGCGACACCGACAGCGACTCGCCGTCGGCCGACAGCAGGCCCATGCGCAGCGGGATGTGCAGCGGGCCGAGCTCGGCGTTGTCGTCGTGCGCCGGCAGCGACTGCGTCAGCCGGACGGTCAGCGTGCCCTCGTCGTCGTAATCGCTTTCGACGACGACCGACGGCGTGCCCACCTGCCGGTACCAGCGATCGAACTGGTCCAGGTCGACGTCGTTGGCATCGGCCATGGCGGCGCGGAACTCGTCGCAGGTCACGGCCTGGCCGTCGTGGCGCTCGAAGTAGAGGTCCATGCCCCTGCGGAAGCCGTCGGTGCCGAGCAGCGTGTCGTACATGCGCACGACTTCGGCCCCCTTCTCGTAGACGGTGGCGGTATAGAAGTTGTTGATCTCGACGTAGCGCTCGGGGCGAACCGGGTGCGCCATCGGCCCGGCGTCCTCGGGTAACTGGCGCGCCATCAGGTCGCGCACGTCGCCGATGCGCTTGACCTCGCGCGACTGCATGTCGGCCGAGAACTCCTGGTCGCGGAATACCGTCAGGCCTTCCTTGAGCGTGAGCTGGAACCAATCGCGGCAGGTCACGCGATTGCCGGTCCAGTTGTGGAAGTACTCGTGGCCGATGACGCCCTCGATGGCGTCGAAATCGGCGTCGGTGGCGGTGTCCGGGTCGGCCAGCACATAGCGCGCGTTGAAGATGTTGAGGCTCTTGTTCTCCATCGCGCCCATGTTGAAGTCATGGGTCGCGACGACGTGGTAGACGTCGAGGTCGTATTCCAGGCCGAAGCGCTGCTCGTCCCAGGCCATGGCCTTCTTCAGGCTGCGCATCGCGTGATCGAGCTGGCCCAGGTTGTCGCGCTCGGAATAGATCTTCAGCGCCACCTTCCGGCCCGATCGCGTCGTGAACGCATCCTCGATGCAGCCGAGGTCGCCGGCGACGATGGCGAACAGGTACGACGGCTTCGGGAAGGGGTCGTCCCAGACCGCGAAGTGGCGCCCGTCGGGCAGGTCGCCGGCCTCGACCAGGTTGCCGTTGCCGAGCAGGACCGGGTAGGTCTGCTTGTCGGCCTCCAGCCGTACGTGGAACGTCGACATGATGTCGGGGCGATCTCCGAACCACGTGATCTTGCGGAAGCCTTCGGCCTCGCACTGCGTCAGCAGGCTGGAACCCGATTGGTACAGACCCTCCAGCGCCGTGTTCTCGGACGGGCGGATGCGTACCCGGGTCGTGACGATGGCGCTGTCGGGAACGCCGGCGATCGTGAGTCGCTCACCCTTTACGTCATAGTCTTCCTGTCCGCGCTCTTCGCCATCGACGGCCACCGACCGGGTGTCCAGCCCGGAGCCGAACAGCACCAGCGGCGCATCGGTCTCGTCGGAATCCGGGTTCCGGCGCACGCGCAACGACGACGTCACGTGGGACGACTCGGCGTCGAGTTCGATGGTGATGACTGCGGTGTCGATCAGCCAGGCCGGCGGACGATAGTCGAGGCGGTTGATCGGGTTGCGCGGCGCGTCGCCCTTCATTGCGGTCATGGAAAAGCCGTGGTTCGAAAATGGGCCGAGTATTATACGTGGATGACCGAATCCCCCACTCGCCTCCCCTTCTCGCCGGTCGATGCGCTCCGGGTGATCGCCGGCAGGATCCGGCGCACGCCGGTCATGGCCAGCGCATCGCTGAACGAGCGCACCGGCCTGGACCTGGTGTTCAAGTGCGAGCAGCTGCAGCGCACCGGCTCGTTCAAGTTCAGGGGCGCGACCTTCGCCGTTTCTCAGCTGCCCGACGACTGCCCCGGCGTGGCCACGCACTCGTCGGGCAACCACGGCGCGGCGCTGGCCGCGGCCGCGGCGGCGCGCGGTTTCGCGGCCGACATCGTGATGCCGGAAAACGCCGTGACCAGCAAGATCGAGGCCGTTCGCGCCTACGGCGGCACGGTGCACTTCTGCGAACCCACGCAGGCCGCCCGCGAAACCGGGCTCGAGGACCTGGTGGCCGAGGGCAAGGTGGCGATTCCACCCTACGACCACGACCACGTCATCGCCGGCCAGGGCACAGCGGCGGTGGAACTGCTGGCGCAGGACTGCCGGCTCGACGAAATCGTCGCACCCATCGGCGGCGGTGGGCTGCTGGCCGGTATCACGCTGGCCGCCGCGCAACTCTCGCCTAGCGTTCGCGTCACGGGCGGCGAGCCGGAAGGAGCCGACGATGCGGCGCGTTCCCTGGCGATCGGCGAGCGCATCGAATCACATCGACCCGAGACCATCGCCGACGGCCTTCGGGCCCTGATCGGCGCGCGCAACTTCCGGATACTCGCCGAGCACGACATTGACGTGCTGACCGTGTCGGAATCGCAGATCATCGAAGCCATGGCGCTGGTCTGGCGTCACCTCAAGCAGGTCATCGAACCGTCGTGCGCGGTGCCGCTGGCCGCGGTGCTCGCCAACGCCGGGCGCTTCGGCGGCCGTCGCATCGGCATCGTATTGACCGGCGGGAACCTTGCCGTGGAAGAACTGCTGGCCCACCTGGAGCGCATTGAATGAACAACGACCACGAATCCCGACGACTTTGGCTGGTGCGGCATGCAAAGGCTGCCGATGCAGAGCAGGACCAGCACGATTTCGACCGGCCGCTGACCGGGAAGGGCGAGCGCCAGTGCCGCCCACTCGGCGAATGGCTGGCCGATCGGGTCGGCGACCGCAAGGTCAAGGCGCTGGTGTCACCTGCCAAGCGCGCGCAACGGACCGCCGACCTGGCGCTGGGCGACTGGTTCGACGGGCCGCGGGTGCCGGCCGAGCGGATATGGGAGGCCACGGCGGGACGGCTCACCGAGTTGCTGGAAGAGAATTCGGGCAATCTGCTGCTCGTCGGCCACAATCCGGGCCTGGAGCAGTTGCAGTCCATGTTGACAGGCCAGGTCGTGCCGCTGCCCACGGGAGGCGCGTTCGAGCTGGCGTTCGACGAAGAGGGGCGCTGCCTGCTGGAGGCGCGCTTTCAGCCGTCCAGCGACTCTACGTAGACCGCGGCCAGCGCTTCGAAGCCGCGCTGGTCGTCGGCCGAGAAGCGGTCTGGCAGCGGGCTGTCGATGTCCAGTACGCCGATGACCTCGCCGCCGCGCACCAGCGGCACCACCACTTCCGAGCGCGAATTCGGATCGCACGCGATGTGGCCCTCGAACGCGTGGACGTCGGCCACGCGCTGGGTCTGCCCGGATTCCATCGCCGTGCCGCACACGCCCGAGCCCGGCGCGATGCGTACGCAGGCAGGCTGGCCCTGGAACGGACCAACGACGAGCTCGCCGCCCTCGACGAAATAGAAACCGGCCCAGTTCAGGTCGGGCACGGTGTTGAAGATCAGTGCGGCGAGGTTGGCGGCGTTGGCGATGGGATGGTGCTCGCCGGCCAGCAGCGCGCGCGCCTGCTCGGCCAGCGTGTCCCACGATTCGAAGTCCGTTGCGTTGACGTCTACCATCATCGGTTCCTGCCGGTGGGCTTGAAGATCAGCGTGAGATTGTTCGCCGGCATCGCGAGTTCCGCGATGCGTTCCAGGCCGGCCGACGCCGCAAGGCGATCGAGGTCGTCGAGATCCCGAATGCCCATGCCGCCGCCGCGCCGGCGCAGGCCGTCGTCGAATTCGGCGTTGCTAACCGCGGTGTGGCGGCCTCCGCGCATGAACGGTCCGTAGAGAAAGAACGGTCCTTCGGCGGCCAGGCGTTCGCCCACGCCGGCGAACATGGCCTCGACGGCCGGCCAGTCCATGATATGGGCGGTGTTGGCCGAGTAGACGGCATCCCAGGTACCGTCGGGCCAGTCCCCGGTCACGTCCAGCGGACGCGGCGGCCGGAGATTGTCCAGTTCCACTCCGGTCAGCCCGGCTTCGAGCTGGTCGATCTCCTCGGGCCGGTTGGTCGGGTGCCAGCTCCAGCCGGGAAACGACTCGGCGAAGTGCCGCGCGTGCTGGCCCGTACCGGCGCCGATCTCCAGCATTTCGCCCGAGGCGGGCAGCCAGGCGGCCAGAACCCGCCGGATCGGCTCGCGGTTGCGCTCGGCGGCGGGGGAAAAGGGGCGGTCGTTGGACATGGTTGCCTGGTCGGTTGCAGCGGGACGAGGATAGCGCGACAGGTTCGGAAAAGCAGGACACGAAGAATACGAAGCGGGCGCGAAGTTCACGAAGAGAAAGCGCCCGTGGTTTCCCGGGCCGATGTCATGGCTCGGCCCGAAGACGATGCGATCGCGAAAGCCGCCGGGCCCGGAATCATGTCCGGCCCGACAAGGAGACGACGCATGACTGGCACCTCGCCTCGTCGCTCGGGGCCAGGGTTCACTTTCCCCCACCCCGGCCCTCCCCCGCAAGCGGGGGAGGGTGCAGGAGCGACATTCACCGCTTCAATCCTTCGCGGCCTTCGTGCCTTCTTCGCGTTCTCCGTGTAATGACTTTTTGCGACTGACAGCTCCCCCACCACCCCGGCTCTTCCCCCGCTCGCGGGGGAGGGTGTGAGAACGATATTCACCGCTTCAACCCTTCGTGCCCTTCGTGCCTTCTTCGTGTTCTTCGCGTAACGGCTTTTTTCCAACCGACAGCATCGGCACCAGCACTACCAGGATGCGCTGTCGCTGATCCGTCCTGCAGTGGGCAGCCTCTTGTCGCATCACGTCCTGGGGCCAAGCTTTACTTTCCCCCACCCCGGCCCTTTCCCGCTCGCGGGAGAGGGTCTGGGGGGGGGAATCCACCGTTTGAAACCTCCGTGTCCTTCGTGCCTTCTTCGTGTTCTTCGTGTAATGGGCTTTTTCGCGGTAGACGCGACGGAGCCCGGACAACAAAAAGCCCGGGCACGCGGCCCGGGCTGTTCGAGTCGAAAAGAACGCGCGATCGCCTCAGTCGATGCGCGCCTGGTCGTCGAGGATGTTGGGCGTGATGAAGATCAGCAGCTCGCGCTTTTCATCCTGCGTTGCGCGGCGGCGGAAGAGGTTGCCCAGCACCGGGAGGTCGCCGAGCATCGGGACCTTGGTGCTGTT
>JBPRGD010000377.1:0-2601 GCA_051428125.1 Candidatus Wenzhouxiangella sp. M2_3B_020 | reverse complement strand
CTACCGACTACCGACTACCGACCTCCGACCTCCGACCAACGAACCAACGAACCAACGAACCAACGAACGATACCCTACCTCGGCGGATCGACGACGTCGGCGGTCGTGTTGTTGAGCCGAAACCAACCGGCCACGCTGGCGCGCGGCCGCGCGGTCGGCAGGACTTCGTGCTCGATCTCCTCGCTCATGAACAGCACGAGGGCGCCGGCCCGGGGTTCGATGCGCGAGAGCACGCCGCCGTCGGGGTCGTAGAGGACGAGCTCGCCGCCGTCTCCGGGTTGCCAGTCGGAATTGAGGTAGAGCACCAGCGAAACCATGCGGTTGGCCGCACCGCGGAAGCTGTCGTGATGGCGGCGGTAGAACGCGCCTTCGGGGTAGAGCGCGAGGTGCGCCTCGAACTCGAACAGCCCGAGAAACAGCCGGCGGTTCAGCGCGAGCCGCAATCGCCCGCACGCTTCGAGAAACGCGGCCTGCACCGGGCTCGACCGGTTCAGCCAGAAAATCCAGTCGCGCCGGACGTCGCGGTCGAGCTGAAAGTCGTGTTCGCGGCCGATGCCGGCGCGATGGAGCCGATCGGATTCGATCAGCTGTCCGAGATCCCGGTTCAGGGCCTCGACCAGCGCGAAGCTCGCCGCCGCGTCGCGGTGGAACCAGCCCCGGTCGGCCAGTGCTTCGACCGCGTCGTCCAGCCAAGGCTCGATGGCCAACATGGCCGCGAGATCGCCGGAGACCGGCCGCGCCGACCCGTCCCCGGCCGACACGCGTCAGCCCATCTCGCGGCTGACGCGGAACACCTTGGGATTGCGGCGCAGCCGGGTCAGCACGCGCGCCAGCTGATTCCGGTGGCGCAGGCCGATCAGGAAATACAGCTCGGCCGTATCGCTGGTGCTCTCGCGCTGCTCGACCCGCTCGATGTTGGCGTCGGCCTGGCCGATGGACGACGAGACCGATGCCAGCACGCCGGGGCCGTTGATCGTGACGACCTTGAGCAGCACGCTGAACGTCCCGCGCGGCACGGGCTCCCATGCCACCTCCAGGCAGCGCTCGGGATGTTCACGGCACAGTGACGGCACGTTCGGGCAGTTGTCTCGATGCACGATGATGCCGCGTCCGGGCGAAAGATAGCCCTGGATCCGGTCGCCCGGGATCGGATGACAGCAGTTGCCGTATTCGATGGCGCTGCCCTCGTTGCTGCCGACCGTGAAGACATCCTCGTCGGGTTTTTCGCTGGCCCGGCGCTGCGTCAGCGGGAGGAGCTTCTGGGCCACGGTGCCGGGAAGAATGTCTCCGCGTGCGATCCGCATCAGCAGGTCCTCGAGCCTCTCCAGGCCGGCCTTGCGGATGTAGCGCTGCAGTTTTCGCTGCGAGACCTTCTCGAGCGAGCTGTCCCGGCGCGCCAGCGCCTGGTCCAGCAGCCGGTGTCCGATGGCGACGGAATCGGCCTGCTCCAGGTTCTTCAGGTGCGAGCGGATGGCGGTGCGGGCCTTTGCCGTCACGACGTGTTCCAGCCATTCCGGCCGCGGCTTGACGTCCTTGTCGGTCTCGATCCTGACCGTCTGGCCGTTTTCCAGCCGCGTACCCAGCGGGGCGGACTTGTGATCGATGAAGGCCGCACGCGCATGATTGCCGACATCGGTATGGATGGCATAGGCGAAATCCAGCGCCGACGCGTTCGCCTTGAGGTCGATGATCTTTCCCCGGGGCGTGAACACGAAGACCTCGTCGGGGAACAGCTCGGACTTTGCCGCATGGATGAACTCCAGCGAACTGTCGGCACGCGACTGGGACTCGACCAGCTTCAGCAACCACTCCCGTGCGCGAACCGCCGTGCTTCCGTCGGGTGGCGCCGCCTTGTACAACCAGTGCGCCGCCGCACCCTTGTCGGCAACCATGTCCATCTCCTCGGTCCGGATCTGGATCTCGATCGGCACGTCGTACGGCGAGGTCAGCACCGTGTGCAGCGACTGGTACCCGTTGGCCTTGGGCAGCGCGATGTAGTCCTTGAAACTGTCCGGTCGGGGCTTGTAGAGGCTGTGCACCACGCCGAGTGCCTGGTAGCAATGGGATTCGGAGTGCGTGATGACGCGGAACGCGTACAGGTCGTAGACCTCGTTGAACGACAGCGACTTGTCGCGCATCTTCGAATAGACGCTGTAGATGGTCTTCTCGCGGCCTTCGACGCGGCACGGAATGCCTGCCTGGTTCAGGCGCTTCTTCAGCGCATCGCTGACCGAATCGATGATTTCCTTGCGGTTCTTCGCCAGCGAGCGCATCCGGCGCGCGATGACGCCGTAACGGTTGGGATGAAGGTTGGCGAAGCCGAGCTCCTCGAGTTCGAGCTTGAGCGTGTTCATGCCCAGCCGATCGGCGATGGGCGCGTAGATCTCCAGCGTCTCGTTGGAGATGCGGCGACGCGCCTCGTGCGACATCGCCGAGATCGTGCGCATGTTGTGCAGGCGATCGGCCAGCTTGATGAAGATGACCCGCAGATCCCGGCTCATCGCCAGCAGCAGCTTCCGGAAGCTCTCGGCATCGGCCTCCTGCCGGGTCCGGAACTTCATCTTGTCGAGCTTGGTGACGCCGTCGACGAGCCTGGCGACC
>JBPRGD010000376.1:0-2590 GCA_051428125.1 Candidatus Wenzhouxiangella sp. M2_3B_020 | reverse complement strand
GCGCTGCCAGTCGCGCTCCTTTTCGGTGCGGCGCTTGTCGTGCTGTTTCTTGCCCTTGGCCAGGGCGATCTCGACCTTGACCTTGCCCTTCTTCCAGTACATCGCCGTCGGAATCAGCGTGTAGCCCTTGCGCTCGACCTGCCCGATCAGCCGGGCCAGTTCCTGCTTGTGCAGCAGCAGCCGGCGGGTTCGCATCGAGTCGGTGTCGACGTGCGTCGACGCCGAGGTCAGCGGGTTGATGACGCAACCGAACAGGAAGGCCTCGCCACCGCGCAGCAGCACGTGGCTCTCGCCGAACTGCACGTTGCCGGCCCGCAGCGCCTTGACCTCCCAGCCCAGCAGCGAAATGCCGGCCTCGACGCGCTCCTCAAGGTGGTACTCGAAGCGCGCGCGCTTGTTCAGCGCGATCGTCGACTTCGACGGCTTGTTCTGGGAGTCGGTGGCCACCGCGTGGAATCGCCAGGGTCGGGAAGTGTTCGGACGAGTCTAGCGCATCGGGTATCATCCCGTGCCATGCCTGACGTGCAGCGCTCGGCACTCGTGCCTTACACACCGATGCAGATGTTCGACCTCGTGCGCGACGTCGAGCGCTACCCGCAGTTCCTGTCGTGGGTGGTGGGCGCCGAGTGCTACGAGGAAACCGAGACCTTCCAGCACGCCTCCATCCAGGTGGCGGTGGCCGGGGTCAGGCGACGGATCGCCACGCGCAACGACCTGGTTCCGGGCGAACTGCTCCGCCTCAACCTTGCCGAGGGTCCGTTCAAGCGCTTTTCCGGAGAATGGCGTTTCGCCGACCTGGGCATCGGCAGTCGCGTCGAATTGTCGCTCGGTTTCGAATTCGACAATCCCGTGCTCGTCGCGGCCTTCAGCCGCGGATTCCTCAGCGTGGCCAACCGGATGGTCGACGACTTCTGCCGGCGGGCCGAACAGCTCTACGCCGATGACGGCTGATCGGGAGCGGCTGAAGGTCGAGGTTGCCGTGGCCTGGCCCGAGTTGCAGGTCGTGGTGCCGCTGGAAATGACGCCGGGCGCCACGGTGCGCGACGCCATCGAGCATTCGGGTCTGCGCGAGCGTTTCCCGAACCTCGAGATCCGCGACGACCGTCTCGGGGTGTTCGCGAACCGGTGTCGCCCGGACCGCGAGCTGAACGACGGGGACCGTGTCGAGATCTATCGACCGCTGAAGGTCGATCCCAGGACCGCGCGGCGGATGGCGGCAGAGGTCGGCCGCGGCAATTGAGCCCGGCGCCGGGCGAGCGGTCAGCCGCCGTCGGGGTCGACCGGATCGGGCAGGGGGCTGTCGTCGTCGATCTCGGTCGGCGGCAGCACCGGCTGGTTGGTGTTGGGATCGATGATGTCCAGTTCCTCGAGTTCGGTGCCGGCCATCTGCGCGTTGTCGAGGTAGCTGCCCTCGAACTCCACGACCCGGTCGTTCTCGAACAGGATCGTGAGCGTGCGGCGCTCGGCATCGCCGCCGCGGGCCGCGAACGAATTGACGTAATCCCAGCGGTCTTCGTGGAAGGGACTCTCGACCGCCGGCGATCCCAGCAACACCCGGACCTGGCGCTTCGTCATTCCCTCCTCGAGCCGCTCGAGATTTTCCCGGTCCAGCACGTTGCCCTGCTGGATGTTCTGCTTGTAGACGACGTTGCAACCTGCAATCAGCAACGCCAGCGCGGCTGCGATGACTCGGAACATGCGTGGAAGACCAGTGGTGAAACAGGACCGGGATGATACAATATCGCCGGTAGACACCGGTGGAAAACGCATGTCCGAAGAAACCCGAGAATTGCGCAAGGCCGGTCTGAAGGTGACCCTGCCGCGCTTGCGGATCCTCCAGCTGCTCGACGGTGCCACGCAGAAGCACGTCACGGCCGACGACGTACATCGTCTGCTGATCGACCAGGGCGAGGATATCGGGCTGGCCACGGTCTATCGCGTCCTGAACCAGTTCGAGTCGGCCGGACTGGTGCGCAAGCACATGTTCGACGACGGCTCCGGGCGCGCCCCGCAGGCCTGCTACGAGCTCGAAGAGGGCGAACACCACGACCACATGGTGGACCTCGAAAGCGGGGAAGTCGTCGAGTTCTTCGACGAGGAGATCGAGCGGCTACAGGAACAGATCGCGGCCAAGCACGGCTACGAGATCATCGATCATTCGCTGGTTCTCTACGTGCGCAAGGCCGAGCGAAGTTCGACCGGCTGAAGCCGTTCCGCGCAGCGTTTCCTCGACCGCCGTCGATCAGGCGCCGGCCTCGAGCATGGCGCGGGCGTGTTCCCGGCTGGTCTCCGATTCCGCCGAGCCCAGCATCCTGGCCAGCTCGACGACGCGCGCATTCTCGTCGAGTTGCCTGATCTCGACCCTGGTGCGGTCGCCCTCGTGACGCTTGGTGACCCGGAACTGAACGGCGGCCTGCGCCGCCACCTGCGCGAGGTGGGTCACGCAGAACGCCTGGCCGTCCTGCCCGACCCTGCGAAGGAACGCGCCCACGGCATGGGCGGTTTCCCCCCCGACCCCGGCGTCGATTTCGTCGAAGATGCGAACGATGCCCGCCGATTCCTCGGACGAGGCGATGATCATCGCCAGGCT
>JBPRGD010000375.1:0-2567 GCA_051428125.1 Candidatus Wenzhouxiangella sp. M2_3B_020 | reverse complement strand
CGCGGAAGACGGCAGCCATCGGCACGGCTCCTGGTGGCTGCGGCTTTTCGCGGGATCCGGCGAGAACGCGGCGGACTACGTGAAGACGCATGGCCGCTCCGCCGCCGACGTCATGACCCGCGACGTGGTCACCGTCACGGAAGACATGCCGGCCGGCGACGTCGCCCATCTCCTGGAGACCAAGCGGATCAAGCGGGTGCCGGTCCTGCGCAACGGAAAGGTCGTCGGCATCGTCAGCCGCGCCGACCTGCTGCGCGGCCTTGCGGCGCAACGCCATGCTCCGGCCGACACCGCGTCCATCGAGGACGAGACGATCCGAAAGCAGATCCTCGAGGAGATACGGGCGGCCGACTGGGCACCGACCTACGGCGTGAGCGTCGTGGTCGTGGACGGCATCGTCCAGTTCTGGGGAATCGTCGAGTCGCATGAGCAGGGCGAGGCGCTGCGGGTCGCTGCCGGGAACGTGCCCGGCGTGAAGGGCGTGGAGCTCAACGTTAGCAGCATTCCCGCCTACGGCATGTGGACCTAGTCAGGAACCCGTCTCCGGCCATAGGAGCCACAAGATGTCGCCGATCGACCCCTTTCTTCCGCGCAGGCGGATCGCCTATTTCTCGATGGAGATCGCGCTCCGGCCGGAGATGCACACCTATTCCGGCGGGCTCGGCATGCTCGCCGGCGACACCGCCCGCTCCTGCGCCGACCTCGAACTGCCGATGGTGTTCCTGACCCTCGCCAGCCGGGAGGGTTATCTGCGCCAGGAGATCGATGGCGACGGCCGGCAGGTCGATCACGCCGATCCGTGGGATCTGGCGGATTGGGCGATACCGCTCGACGCCATGGTGGCCGTTCGGATCGAAGGGCGTGCCGTTTGGGTACGGCCGTGGCTGTACGTGCTGACCTGCCCGATCGGACATGCGATCCCGGTCCTCCTGCTCGACACAAGGCTCGATCACAACGATCCCGCCGACCGCGCGATCACCGATCGCCTCTACGGCGGCGACGAAGCCTACCGTCTCAAGCAGGAGATCGTGCTCGGCGTCGGCGGCATGCGACTCCTGCACGCGCTCGGCTTCGACATCGAGACCTATCACCTCAACGAGGGCCACGCCGCGCTGCTCGCGGCCGGGCTATTGCGCGAGCATCCGCATCCGACCGACCGGCCGAGCGACGGCGCGCTGCGCTACGATGCGGACAGGGTGCGCGACCGCTGCGTCTTCACCACCCACACGCCCGTCGAGGCCGGCCACGACCGCTTCGACTACGAAGACGCGGGGCGGCTGCTCGGCGACTTTCTACCGCTGGACCAGATGAAGCTGCTGGCCGGACCCGACCGCCTGAACATGACCCGCCTGGCGCTCAACCTCAGCGGCTATGTGAACGGGGTGGCGCTCCGCCACGCCGAGACGGCCCGGCGCATGTTTCCTGGCTACGGGATCCGGGCCGTGACCAACGGTGTTCATGCCCCGACCTGGACGCACCCGGCCTTTGCCCGGCTGTTTCAGGAGATCGCCCCTGACTGGGGGCACGATCCGGAGAAACTGTCCGGGGCGGACCAGCTTTCGGACAACGCCGTCTGGACGGCGCATCAGGAAGCCAAAGGCGACCTGCTCGCCGAGGTCCAGCGTCTGACCGGCGTGGCGATGCGGCCGGACGTGCCGGTGATCGCCTTCGCCCGCCGAATGACCGGCTACAAGCGCCCCGACCTGCTGTTCACGGACCTGGAGCGGCTGCGGGCGATCAACCGCGGCCAGCCGTTCCAGCTCGTGACGGCCGGCAAGGCGCATCCGCGCGACGAGGGCGGCAAGGCGCTGATCGCCGCAATCTACGCCCACATGCGCAGCCTGGCGGGCGACATCCCCATGGCGTTTCTGCCGAACTACGACATGGCGCTCGCGAAGACGCTCGTCGCCGGCGCCGACGTGTGGCTCAACACGCCGCTACCACCCTACGAGGCCTCGGGCACCAGCGGGATGAAGGCGGCGCTGAACGGTGTCCTGAACCTGAGCGTCCTCGACGGCTGGTGGATCGAGGCCTGGGTCGAGGGGGTGACCGGCTGGGCGATCGGCCACGACGACCAGCGCCACGAGGACGATGCCCAGGACCTCTACGACAAGCTCGAACGAACGGTCCTGCCGCTCTATCACGCCGACCGCGGTCGCTGGATCCGGATGATGAAGGACTCGATCAGCAAGATCGGCTCTCGCTTCAACAGCCAGCGCATGATGCGCCGCTATGCGAGCGAGGCCTATCTCCGATGATGCGAGCAGCGAAGACGACAGGAGTAGAAGAAGCAGGCTACGGTGGCCGAGCCGGCCGACAGCCGACCCGCTACGCTCATTCGGCGTGCGATCGAACCGGCAGTAGACGTCCGGATCCGGTGCATCTTCTCATGCGGCCTCATGACGAAAGCGCCAACGTCCGAGGCATCGCCGTATCAGCTTCTCGAACTCGAGAACCGCTAGCAGGATGACGCCTGCGCCGACCACCGCCACCCCATCCGAGAGGCCCACCGGCCGCGTGTCGAACAGGGCCTGCAGGGGCGGCGCATAGGTGAAAGCGAGCTGGAG
>JBPRGD010000374.1:0-1182 GCA_051428125.1 Candidatus Wenzhouxiangella sp. M2_3B_020 | reverse complement strand
CGGTGGGAGCGGCGACGCCGCCGCGACGATCGGGCCGTGGCCGTCGGGGACGGCGCCCCGACCTACCGGTTGTCGTAGGTCGCGGCTACGTCCGCGACGGCATGGGTGTCGCCCCACGGTGAGCCTGGAATTTCCCTGTCTGCTGTGGGAGCGGCGAATTCGCCGCGACGATCGGGCCGTGGCCGTCGGGGACGGCGCCCCGACCTACCGGTTGTCGTAGGTCGCGGCTACGTCCGCGACGGCATGGGTGTCAACCAACGGTGAACCTGGAATGTCCATGTGGTCGGCGACGTAGCGCCGACCTACCGCCCCGTGGCCGTGGATCGTACGTCGGCGACGTGGCGCGAACCGACCGGTTGCCGTAGGTCGCGGCTACGTCCGCGACGGGATGCTTTATGGAACTACCCGCCTGCGACCTCTTCGACCTCGCGCCAGACGCGCATGGCATTTCCGCCGAGCAGCTTGCGGATGTCTTCCTCGCTGTAATCGCGCCGCAGCAGTTCCTCGATCAGGGCGGGGTAGGTCGAGGCATCCTTCAGGCCTTCCGGCAGCGAATCGCCGACGCCGTCGTAGTCCGAGCCGATGCCGACGTGGTCGATGCCTGCGATCTCGACGACGTGATCGATATGGTCGGCGACGTCGCTGACGGTCGCGTAGGGATACGGGTTCTGCTCCCTGTAGGCATCGGCGAAGGCATCCACGCGCGGATGATCGCGATCGTTCGATCCGAGCTGGTCCATCAGGTTGCTTCGTGCGGCGGAATAGCGGTCCTGCCAGGCATTGGCTTCCTCGGTGAGGAACGCCGAGCCGAAGTTGATCATGACGACGCCGCCGGTCTCGGCGATCGCGCGGATGATCTCGTCCGATGCGTTGCGCTCGAAGTCCGGCGTGAAGTGGCGCGCCGACGAGTGCGTGGCGACCAGCGGGGCGGTCGTGATCGCGGCGATGTCGAAGAATGCCTGGTCGCTGACGTGCGAGACGTCGATCATCACGCCCATCCGGTTCATCGCGGCGACGAGTTCCTCGCCGAACGGGCTCAGCCCCTGCCACATCGGGACCGGGTCGTACGACGAGTCGGAGATGTGATTGGCCTTGCTGTGCGTCAGCGTGATGTAGCGGATGCCGCGCTCGTGGAAGTGCTCCAGCAGGTCGAGATCGCCCGCGATCGCCGCGCCGTTTTCC
>JBPRGD010000373.1:0-6484 GCA_051428125.1 Candidatus Wenzhouxiangella sp. M2_3B_020 | reverse complement strand
CCGGGCCGGTCCGGGCTTGCTCCGACAGAAAATGATCCGTGATCACGCGTGCCAGTTCGATGCCGGGAACGCCGGGTGCCGCCCATTCGTCGGCGGGTGGTGCTTCGGCAGCTGCCAGGAGGCTCGCCGCGCCGTCGAAATACCTGGCGGCGACGTGGGCTTCCCACAGCTCGAAGGCGTCGGCCTCGACGTCGTACTCGTGCTGCAGCCCGAGCAGTTCGGAAAGCAGCCGGCCGGGTTGCCGGTGCTCCCGTACGCGGAGAACGCTGCGTAACACCGATAGCGTGAAGTCGTCGACGCGGCTCTTGCGCGCTTCCATGGCCGCTTCGTCATAGCGATGAGCAAGCATCAGGCTCGAAACCAGCCGGTTGGTCCAATACGGGTTCCGGGGATCCAGCGTGCGCGCTCGTCGAATCGATTCGATCATGCCGTCGATATCCCCCTGGCGCCGCTGTATCCACGCCTGCAGCTCCAGGAGCTGCGGGTCGCTCGGCTTCAGCTCCTGCGCTTCCTGCAGGAGTTCGAATGCAGCGTCGTGCTCTTTCAGTACGTAGTACACGTAATAGCTTTGCGCAATCAGGTACTCGGGCGATTGCGGCGCAAGCGAACGTACGCGTTGCAAGATGTTCTCCAGGCGCCGGATCGATTCCGGATCACGCTGCGCCAGGTTGGCGTAACTCAACGACCCGGCCAGCTCGGTCCAGGCCCGGACGAAATCCGTGTCCAGGCTCACGGCGCGCTCCAGCGCGTCGATGTAGGCTGGCGCGGCGATCGTCCCGGTGTTCCGCAACGCCATCGCTTCGTGGTAGGCGCGATAGGCGGCCATGTTCTCGGTCGGGATGGTCCGCAGCTGCGCGGCATCCTGCGGGGTCAGCGTGGAATGCATCGCCGAGGCGACCGAGCGTGCGATCTCGGCCTGGACGTCGAAGATATTCGCCGGCGTCAGTTCCCGGTCGTATTGCGCGGCCCACAGGTGGACGTCGGAGCCTGCGTCGATCAACTGCACGTTGATCCGGATCTGGTCGCCGATGCGCTGGACGCCGCCCTCGAGAATCGCGTCCGCGCCCAACTGTCGACCGATCTTCCGGATGTTCTGGTTGCTGTCGCGGTACTCCGAGACCGATGTCCGCGAAATCACCCGGAGCGACTCCAGCTGTGCCAGCCGGGTCAGCAGGTCGTCATGGATGCCGTTGGCCAGGAAGGCGCTGTCGCCGGAAAAACCTTCGGAGAGGAAGGGCAGTACGGCCACCATCGGTGTGGCCGTGCCGTCGGCGGTCCGGTCGGCGGCGCGTTCCCGACCACCGGGCGCGTCGACCACCCGGAAAGCGATGAACAGCGCCAGCGCAGTGGCGGCGACCGCCAGCACGTACCTCCAGGACATCCTGTTTCGCGCACGTCCCTCGTACGGAGCCGGATTCGCGGGACGACTCGTTCCCGACGCCGGTTCCGGAAAGTGACTGATGAATCCCCTTCGCACCACCGTCTCGATGTAGGCGTTCTTGTCGTCGGGAGACAGCGTCTGGCGCAGGATGGAAACGCAGCGATTGACGGCGTGATCGGACACAATCCGGTTGTCCCAGACCGCGGCCATCAACTCGTCGCGCGTGATGAGGGTGTGCTGGTGGACGAGCAGGTAGTGCAGCAGCCGGGCGACCTGCGGTTCCAGCCGATGCGTTTTGCGGCCGTCGAAGAGATCGCCGGTTTCGGCGTCGAAGCGCCAGCGCCCGAACTCGAACCGGGCGGGGTCGCTTTCGTCGGCAGCCGCGTTCATGGTCCCGGCGGTCCGTTGATCGAACGGACATCGAGCCCGTGCCTCGCGCCCTCAACTGGAACCGGAAAAACCATCCACAAACCGCCCCGTCCCAAGGAATCAGCGAATCATCGCTGCGAAATCAGCGTTCGATCAGGCAAGACGATGTGATCTGCATCACGCTCCGACCTCGTGCAGTGGACCCGAATGACACAGCCACTGTTGGCGCGATTATAAACAGAATGTGAGGAGTATCACGGAATGAGCAGATTATCCCGATTCACACTATTGGCGTTTGCGACCCTCGCAGCGACCAGCCAGGCCGTCGAAGCAGGCGACAAGCCATTCGCCGACGTCGTTCCGGCGCTGACCGGCGCTCCGCCCGAAGGATTTGCCATCGGCAGGGCATTCACGGCCTATACCGGATCGGTCGACGGCTCGATCTACAAGCTAAACCTGCGCACCGGCGAGGGCGAGATCCTGGTTCCGGCCGAACCTGATTTCGACGTTTTCTCGCAGTGCTTCAAGCTCGGCATGCGCGTCGATCCCCGCAGCAACTACCTGTTTGCCGCCGGCTGCATCGGCGGCAATGCCTACGTATTCGACGCCGAGACCGGCGAGGAGATCACTCGATACCAGCTCGCGCCGGAGTTTTCGACCGTCATCAACGATCTGGCCATTACCCGGGAAGCGGTCTACTTCACCGACTTCGGCCAGCCGTTTCTGTACCGACTGCCGCTTGGCCGAAACGGTAGATTGCCGGATGGCGCCGACGCTGCGACCCCGCTGCCGCTGATCGGCGACTTTGCCGACGATGATGCAGCCGCCGGATTCTCGCTGGCCAACGGCATCGTCGCCGCGCCCGACGGCAAGACGCTGATCGTCGGCAACTCGGCCAATGCGGAGATCTACCGGGTGGACCCGGACAGCGGGGATACCGATCGGATCGAACTGGATACGCCGCTGACCGGCTTCATCGACGGCATCGTGCTGCACGGCAACATGCTGTTCATCCTGACTCCTAATGACCCGGACGAAGTCGACAGGATCCAGGTCGTGGTTCTGGACGAAGACCACCGAACCGGGGAATTCCTCGGCAAAATCACCGATCCGGACCTCGACGGTGTCGCCAGCGGTGCGATGTTCGGCGGATCGCTGTACGTCAACAACGCCCGCTACGACACGTTCCCCGAGCCCACGACCGAATACTGGATCGCCCGGCTGAACGTCATGGACGTGCAGCCGTAGCAACCGCTCGCATGGCCTGAATCGCCTCGGATTTCCGGCGGCGTGGACAATGCGCGACCTGCGCCTGCTGCTTGCAGCAGCGCAGGTCGCGCACCTTCCGGCTCCTGCTCGCGCTACCGTTGGTTCATCGGTTCATCCGATCAGCGAGGCCGCGTCCGACTTGGGGCGCGGGGCCAGCTGGCCGGCACACGCCGAAAACGCGATCGATGTGCGCAACGGCGCCGGAACCGCGGCCGGGTGGCGTCGGTGATCGAGCGCCTGCTCACTCCTCGTCGCTGTGCTCCAGGATCAGCCGGTGCGCCGTCAGCCGGAGCGCGTTGACGCGGATGAAGCCGCGCGCGTCCTGCTGGTCGTACCCGCCGGCGATGTCCATGGAGCTGAGATCCTGGTCGTAGAGCGAGCTCGGGCTGGAGCGGCCCTCGACGATCACGTTGCCCTTGAACAGGCCCAGCCGCACTTCCCCGTCGATCAGCTCGGACGATTTCCCGAAGGCCGCCTCGATGAAGTCCATCTCGGGCGAGAACCAGAAGCCGTTGTAGATGATCTCGGCGAAGCGCGGCGAGAGCATGTCCCGCAGCCGTCGCACCTCGCGGTCCATCGCGATGCCTTCCAGGTCGCGAAGCGCGGCGTGCAGGATGGTGCCGCCGGGCGTTTCGTAGACGCCGCGGGACTTGATGCCGATGAACCGATCCTCGACGATGTCGATCCGCCCGATGCCGTGGCGGCCGCCGAGGTCGTTGAGATACCCCAGAAGGTCGACCGGGTCGGCGATTCTGGTGCCGTCGTCGAGGTGCTCGACCTCGACGGGTACGGCGTCCTTGAAACGCACGACGATGCGGTCGGCGCCGTCCGGAGTGGCCTCGAGCGCGCGCGTGAGCTTGAACATGTCGGCCGGTGCGGCCGTATCGGGGTCCTCCAGCAGCCCGGCCTCGTAGGAGCGGTGCATCAGGTTCTCGTCGCTGGAGTAGGGTTTTTCGGCCGTGGCCTCGACCGGAATGTCGTGCTCGGCTGCGAACGCGAGCAGGTCGCGCCGGCCCTGGAAACGCGCGAGGAAATCCGGGTCCTTCCACGGCGCGACGATCTCGAGGTCGGGTGCGAGCGCGGCGAACGCCAGCTCGAAGCGCACCTGGTCGTTGCCCTTGCCCGTCGCGCCGTGGGCGAGCGCGGTGGCGCCGACCTTCCGGGCGATCTCGACCTGCCGCTTGGCGATCACCGGCCGCGCCAGCGCCGTGCCGAGCAGGTAGCGATTCTCGTAGACCGCGTTCCCTGCAATGGCCGGGAAGATGAAATCCGTGACGAACTCGTGCTGCAGGTCCTCGACGAACACCTCGCTGGCACCGGTCTCGCGGGCCCGGCGCTCGATGTCGTCGAAGTCTTCCTGCTGCCCGACGTCGGCGACGAAGGCGACGACGTCGTATCCCTGCTGGAGCAACGTCTTGAGAATGCATGCGGTATCGAGTCCTCCGCTGTAGGCGAGGACGACCTTTTTCTGTGTCATGAGTCGATGATCGGCGAAGTGGACGCCCAGAGGATAAAGCGCCGGCGTGGACGATGTGGAGTTCCCGGATGTCCTGGTGGACTGCCCGCCCGAGGGGCACCAGGTCGTGCCCGCGCTCCGCAAGCTCGGAAAAGGTCGGGAGGCCGGAGTGGGCGACGAGAGGCACGGCCAGAGTCTGGCAGTGTGCCGGGGCGCGGATTCGAAGCGATGCCGTACGCGGTCCGGAACTGTAACGGATCAGCGGAGCGCCCGCTGGAAGAACGATGAGACCATTCGACCCGGCGGGCGCACTTGCCTTGAAGTCGGCTTACATGACCTGTTTTGCCAACCACTGCATGCCTAGCGAGATCGCCAGGATCGCACCGCCGACGACCAGACTGGTTGCGAGGGCATGACGTTGCCAGAGTACTTCGAGTCGCTTGCCGAACCGGTTGACGAGCCACGCCAGCCCGTAGTAGCGAGTGCCCCGGGCAATCACGGCGGCGAGTACGAACAGGTAGATCGGGTAACCGGAGACCCCTGCGGTAACCATGGCGACCTGAAACGGTATGGGAAGGATTCCCAGTGTCAGTATTGCTATGAACCCATAATTTTCGAAGAAGCCCTGGAAAGACTGATAAGCGCTTTCCATGTCCATCAATCCAATGAACCACACGCCCACCGATTCGTATAACGCCATGCCCACGCCGTAACCCACGATGGAGGCGACGAGGCATCCCACGGTCGTGACAGTTGCGAGCAACCAGATACGATGGGTGTTGGCGGCCATCAGCGGTATCAGGACCACTTCTATGGGCACTGGAATGATGATCGTTTCCAGGAATGAAAGCGTGCCGAGCAACCAGAGCGTATGGTTGGAATCGCTGAGGCGCTTTAACCACTTCCTGGCGCTTTTGGACTCGGTAGCCATGATCGACCTCGCTTCGTGCCCGAAAAAAACGCCAGGGGATAGGCCTCGGCGTGCCGCCGGAGGATCGCTCGATATGCCGTGCGTACCGGCTACCGGCACGCGGTATCGAAGCAGATTATCAGATTGGAGAAGCCGGAACCGTGCGTTTTCCTGCAGAAAGGCGATTCCATCGGCCGGCCGCGCACCGAAGCGGCTTTTGCTCCCGCGCTGGTTTTGTGAGATTCTAGCCGAACACATGATCGGTGATCCGCCATGGATATCCTTCGTCTGATCCTCTCGATCCTGCTCCCGCCGTTGGGTGTATTCCTCCAGGTCGGCATCGGGCCGCATTTCTGGATCAATATCCTGCTTACCCTGCTTGGATACATTCCGGGAATCATCCATGCCGTCTGGATCATCGCGCGACGATGACTCACGCCTGGCTCGTGGGAGCCGTCCGCTCGGAAGCCGCCAATCGTCACCCCACGCGACGGCGCCAGTCGGGCACGCGACAACATGACTGCTGATATAGACGACGAACAGAAGCCAAACCACGGCCGCCGACGCAAGATCTTCAAATGGGCCGGCCTGTCGACCAGCGGTGTCGTAGTGCTGGTGCTGCTCGCGATGGTGGCCTGGGGCACGGTGATCGAACCGCGTTTCCTGCTCGATGTAAGAGAGGAGACGGCAGAGGTGAGAGATCTGCCGGCATCGTGGGACGGCGAGACGATCGTCCTGATCGCCGACTTTCAGGTCGGCATGTGGTTGGACAATGCCGGCATGGTGCGCAAGGCCGTTCGAAAGGCGATCGAGCTCGATCCCGGAGCGGTGCTGATCGCCGGCGACTTCATCTACGGCAAGAATCCGAACCGCGTGGAACGCGCCGTAAGCCTGGTGCGCCCACTCGCCGACGCCGGGGTTCCGACCTATGCGGTGTTCGGCAACCATGATTATTCATTGATGAAGGAAGACAGCGAAAAGGTCGACGACGTGGCCCGGGAATTGGGTTCGCGGCTAAAGGAAATCGGCATCGATGTTCTCGAGAACGAAGTGCGAGCGATGGCCCCGAGAAACGGCGGAGCACCTTTGCACCTCGTCG
>JBPRGD010000372.1:0-2678 GCA_051428125.1 Candidatus Wenzhouxiangella sp. M2_3B_020 | reverse complement strand
AGCGATGGCAGCTTCAGCTATGCGCCCAGCCCCGGCTTCAATGGCAGCGACAGCTTCACCTACCGGGCGAGTGATGGCAACGGCGGGCTGGATACGGCGGTCGTCGCAATCGAGGTGGCTGCGGTTGCTGATGCCCCGGTGCTCAGTGAAATCGAAGATCAGGTCACGGACGAAGACACACCGTTGACGATTCCGTTCACGGTCGCCGACGCGGACACCCCGGTCGGCGAACTGGTGGTGGCGGTCGCGGCGGCAGACTCGCAGCTCGTGCCGCCTACTGGTCTCACTCTTACGGGAGACGAGAGTGCGCGGAAGCTGCGTATCGGGCCCACGCCTGATTCCAGTGGCACGACAGAGGTAACCATTACCGTCACAGACGGAGTTCTCGCATCATCGACCACATTCGCACTGACGGTGCGATCTGTGAACGATGCTCCCGTAGCCATGGACGACGCGGCTACGACCGACGAGGACGTGCCGGTCACCGTCGACGTTCTCGCGAACGACCGCGACGACGAGTTGCTCGACCCCGGGAGCCTTCGCATCGTAGACGAGCCCGAGCACGGTACGGCCGAGGTAGAGCGTGGCGTAATCATCTACACGCCGGCCTCCGAGTATGCGGGCCGCGACACGCTCACCTACCGGGTGGACGATGAAGGGGGCCTCGCCTCCAACGAGGCGACCCTCGCTCTGACGGTCAGCATGGTGGACGACGCCCCGATTGCCGCGGCCGACTCGGCGAGCACGCCCGCCGGCGTGAAGGTTGTAGTGCCTGTTCTGGCGAACGACGTCGATCCGGAAGGCAGTTCGCTGCGGCTGGAAGCGGTCGAAGATCCGACGGGCGGGACCGCCACGATCATAGGTGATTCCGCGATCAGCTACATGCCTGATTCGGGTTTCCTGGGCGTGGATCGCTTCGCATACACTGTCGTGGATCAGGCCGGCGGGGAAGCAGAGGGCCTCGTGTGGGTCAACGTGACGGCGTGCACGTATACGATTACGGATCTGGGCACCCTGGGTGGATCTCTCAGCCGCGGGCTCGGCATCAATGAGGCCGGCGAGGTGGTCGGTCTCTCGGAGACGGCGGTCGGCCGTGTGCAGGCATATCTGTGGACCAGCAGTGGAATGGTTCCACTGGGCGGAGGCACCGGACAGGCGCATGCGATCGACGATGTGATAGTCGGCGGTGCCGTCATCGATGGCACGTTGCGCGCGGCCCGTCTGGGTACGGACGTGGACGATCTCGGCGCACCGACAGGCGCGTTTGGAATGGCCTACGGGGTGCGTGATGGCGTCGCCGTAGGGACGTTCGAGAGCGACGGGCTCTTTCACCCCTTCACGACGCGGAACGGATTCACGCTCCTGCCGACAGCTGCGGACACGCACGCCGTGGCGACCGGAATCAACGCGGCGGACGTAAAGGTCGGTTTCGATGCGCAGGGCCAGGCTCTGAGATGGAGCGCAGCGGGTGACGTGAGCGTGATCGGGGAGGGCCAGGCGCAATCGATCAACGCGGCAGGCGAGGTAGTGGGTGCGCATGCGGGCGATGCGGTCCTGTGGAAGGTCGACGGCACGATCGTCGATCTCGACCCGGAGGACGTGGGTTTCGACGTAGCCTATGCCGTGACCGACGAGGGAATCATCGTCGGAGCAGGTGGCGGCTCGGAGGCAGGCAAGGCAGCGAGCAAGGACTTTTTCGCATCGCTAAGGAACGGAGAGGGGGTCGCTCTGCAGGCGGCAGGAAAGTCGGGGCCTGGCGGCCGCGCCTACCTCTGGATTCGTGGCACGCTCGTCGATCTGAACGAATGCGGCGCAGCCGATGAAGGATGGACGCTCGTAGAGGCGCGGGACGTCAATGCGGCCGGCCAGATCGTGGGTACCGGGGTGCGTGATGGTCAGCAGCGCGCCTTCGTTCTCTCACCAGCTGGCAATGCCGCGCCGCAGACGAGAACCGACGTCGCCTCGATGAGCGACGAGGCTTCTATCGTTCTGGACGTCCTGGCCAACGACGGCGATCCTGATGGGGATGAGCTGCACATCGTGCGCACCGTGCGGGGATCAGGTAGGGTAGAGATCGATGCCGGCGGAGCGCTGATCTATCGGCCAGCTGCCGGCTTCTCGGGCACCGACCGGTTCGCGTATACGGTGACCGACGGACGGGGCGCTGCGGCCCACGGCACGGTCGAGGTAGTCGTCGCACCGAAGGCACCCGAGACGTTCGGTGTCGAGCAGAACTATCCCAACCCGTTCGCCACGTCGACGCGCATCGAATTCGATCTGCCGGAGGCGGCTGAGGTCCGCATGGACGTCTACGATACGCTCGGCCGACACGTGCGGACGCTCGCGAACCGGCGCTACGATGCCGGCGGTCACCACGTCATCTTCGATGCTGCGGGGCTGGCCAGCGGAACCTACATCTACCGGCTCACGGCCGGAGGCCACGCCGCCGTGCGAACGCTTATGCTCATCCGATAGCGAAGAGCGGTTCGTCGCGAAGCCACTGCAGTTCGCATCACGCCTCGATCACGTTCGGCCGGGCGGCGACGTCGCCGGTGTACATCTTGGCGGCGGCGGCCAGCATGAGGAAGACGAGCGGGGCCACCCATCCGCCGCTGACGTCGTGGATCAGCCCGAAGAGTGTCGGGCCTGCTGCTGCGAGCAGGTAGCCGATCGCCTGC
>JBPRGD010000371.1:0-5284 GCA_051428125.1 Candidatus Wenzhouxiangella sp. M2_3B_020 | reverse complement strand
CAGCATGGCGCGCGCCGGTGCATGGTCTCGTCCCCGCTTGATCTTGTCGCTTTCCACGTCGGTGCAGCTCCTGGCGATCCGGACCCGACACCAGCAAAAAAAAACCCCGCTCCTTTCGGTAGCGGGGTTTCTGGCGTCTGGATGTTTTTGGTTCTGCGCGCTAGAAGTCCCCGCTACCTGTGACGGTAATCAGAAGGACGAGGACGACGAGCAGCGCGACGGACCGCGAAAGATCGGCATTCACGACGGCGACCGGGCGGGCGGCCCGGGCTTCAGCGTGGTCTTTTTTGCCGATTTCGCGACTCATGGGCCCGGAGCATGCCCCGACGTTTCGGCTTTGTCAACGCCGCATTGCAATTTTTTTCCGGCTGCTGTCGTGTCTCGGTAGGCTCGGCGTCAAGGGCGTTCAGCCCCCACCCCGGCCCTCCCCTGCTCGCGGGGGAGTGTGTGGGAGGGGGTGTTTTCAAGGTGTTCGCTCTTCACCGTGATCCATTGGCAGATGTATCGAGACACGACACCAGCCAGGATTCT
The DNA here is from genome assembly GCA_051428125.1 of Candidatus Wenzhouxiangella sp. M2_3B_020. Taxonomy (GTDB): domain Bacteria; phylum Pseudomonadota; class Gammaproteobacteria; order Xanthomonadales; family Wenzhouxiangellaceae. The sequence goes on along the minus strand of JBPRGD010000371.1, from coordinate 4,753 downwards.
TTACAGTGAAAAAGCGGCGCGAGCAAGGCCCGACGCCCGCGGCGCGCGGGCGTTTTCGTTCGATTCGGCGAGAATGAGAGCGAATTCGTCGACTCGGCGAGCCGCGAACCGAGCCCGGATTTCCGAATGGCCGCCGTAGCAGGCGGCCCGAATCATCGTCGGTATCGCGACGACCTCACTCGAGGTCGAGGAAGCTCCGGAGTTGCTCCGAGCGCGTCGGGTGGCGCAGCTTGCGCAACGCCTTGGCCTCGATCTGGCGGATGCGCTCGCGCGTGACGTCGAACTGCTTGCCGACCTCTTCCAGCGTGTGGTCGGTGTTCATGTCGATGCCGAAGCGCATGCGCAGTACCTTGGCCTCGCGCGGCGTCAGGCCGCCGAGCACCTTCTGCACCGTATCGGTCAGGCCGGTGGTCGTGGCGCGGTCGACCGGCGAGAGGATGTTGAGGTCCTCGATGAAGTCGCCCAGGTGCGAGTCCTCGTCGTCGCCGATGGGCGTTTCCATCGAGATCGGCTCCTTGGCGATCTTGAGCACCTTGCGCACCTTGTCCTCGGGCATTTCCATCTTGACGGCCAGCTCTTCCGGCGTCGGCTCGCGACCCATCTCCTGGAGCATCTGCCGGGAGATGCGGTTGAGCTTGTTGATCGTCTCGATCATGTGCACCGGGATGCGGATCGTGCGGGCCTGGTCGGCGATGGACCGCGTGATCGCCTGGCGGATCCACCACGTCGCGTAGGTCGAGAACTTGTAGCCGCGGCGATATTCGAACTTGTCGACCGCCTTCATCAGGCCGATGTTGCCTTCCTGGATGAGATCCAGGAACTGCAGGCCGCGGTTGGTGTACTTCTTGGCGATCGAGATCACCAGCCGCAGGTTGGCCTCGACCATTTCCTTCTTGGCACGGCGCGCCCGCGCCTCGCCGATGGACATGTTGCGCGTCAGGTCCTTGAACTCGGACATCGGGATGCGCTGGGTCCTCTCGATCTGCGACAGCTTCTTCTGCAGTCTCGCGATCTCGTCGACGTGCTCCTTCAACGCCTTTGCCCAGGCAGTGCGCTTCTTGGTCAGGCCCTTGAGCCAGTCGGGATCGGTCTCGTTGTCGACGAAGCTCTTGATGAAGTCCTTGCGCGGCATACCGGCCTTGTCGACGCAGATCGTCATGATCTGGCGCTCGAGGTCGCGCGTGATGTTGGCCTGGAAGCGAAGCCGGTCGATGAGGTGCTCGAACATGCGCGGCGGCAGCTTCAGGCGCATGAACTGCTCGGCGATCTGGTCCTTGAGCTCGTTGGTCTTCTTGCCGCCCGGGCCATAGCGATCGTAGAGCTTGAGGAACTTCTCGTGCGTGGCCTTCAGGTCCTCGAAGTACGCGATGACCTGCTCGGCGTCGGGACCGGTGTTGACCGTCGGGGCGGGCTTGTCCTCGTCTTCCTCTTCCTCGTCGTCGCTGAACTCGGCTTCCTCGGCGACGGCGGCTTCCATCGTGTCGTCGGAAATCAGGTCCATCTCGGCCAGCAACAGCGGGTTGACGAAACCGGAGACCAGTTCGTTGAGCCGCTGCTCGCCGTCGCGCCATGCCTGGTATTCCTCCAGCAGTACCGTGACGGTGCCGGGGAAGCGGGCCAGCGCGATGTTGACGGCGTTCAGGCCGTCCTCGATGCGCTTGGCAATCTCGATCTCGCCCTTCTGGTCGAGCAGGTCCACCTGGCCCATCTCGCGCATGTACATGCGCACCGGATCGGTGGTCCGTCCCAGTTCGGTTTCGACCGCGGCCAATGCGGCCTCGGCTTCCTGCTGCGCCGTTTCGTCGTCGGTATCGGTGGCCGAGGAGTCGTTGAGGATCAGGGCGTCGGGGTCCTCCGGTGCCTCCTCGAAGACCTTGATCCCCATGTCGTTGATCATGTTGACGATGTCTTCGATCTGCTCGGCCTCGACGACATCGTCGGGGAGGTGATCGTTGACCTGGGCGTAGGTCAGCCACTGACCTTGCTCACGGCCCTTTTCGATCAGGGTCTTCAACGACGAACGGGGTGCGGGGGCGTGTTCCATAAGCTTCTATACGATGATTTCGGGATCAACCGGACTTGCCGGCGACTCGTTTCGACAACATTTCGCGCAATTCGGCGGCCTGTTCCTGCGTCAGCCCGTCGGCGGCCTGGATCTTCTGCAAGCGGCCGACGCGAGCGCGGACCAGCTGCCCTTCGATGCGTTGCAGCACTTCGACCAGCGCCGGTTCCAACTGTTCAACGCCGCCGGCCAGGTCGCGCGTGGCCAGTTCGGACAGGAATCGGCCCTCCGGCGTGTCGCGCCAGTGTTCCAGTAGCAGTGCTGTGGAGACGTTGGGCTTTTCGCGGCAGAAATCAATCAGATGAGCCAAAAAACGGACCCCTTTGACTTCCCCGGGCACTTCGAGCCGGGATCGTTGCACCTGATCGGCCAATTCCGGGTGCTGCACCAGAATCGCAACCGCGTATTGTACCGGAGTGAGCGGGCGTTCGGAAAGCCCTGATTTTTGCCGGATTTGGGGCTGTTCCGGGGGCAGCCAGGTCCCGCTGCGCCCGGCGCGGCGGTCGAGCTCGTCGGCCATCAGCTCCGCGAAAGGCCCGGCCGGCAGCCGTTCCAGCAGCGGTTCGGCCATCGCGATCAGGCGGGCACGGCCGTCGGGCGTGGACGTGTCGAGCTTGCGCGACAGCTCGTCGAACAGGAAGCCCGACAGCGGCACGGCCTGCTCCAGCCGCCGCTCGAACGCCTCGGCGCCCTCTTCGCGTACGAGGCTGTCCGGATCCTCGCCTTCGGGCAGGAAAAGGAAGCGCACCTCCCGGTTCGAGCGCATCACGGGCAGCGCGGTTTCCAGCCCTTTCCACGCAGCGCGTCGGCCGGCCGCGTCGCCATCGAAGCAGAACACCACCACCGACGTGGCGCGGAACAGCAGCTCCAGGTGGTCGGCCGTCACCGAGGTTCCCAGCGTCGCGACGGTTTCGGGAAAGCCGAACTGGTGCAGGGCGGCGGCGTCCATGTAGCCCTCGACCACCAGCACGCGCTCGGGCAGCCCGCCGCGGCGGACGTTGTAGAGCCGGTAGAGCTCGCGTCCCTTGTGGAACACCGGCGATTCGGCCGAGTTGAGGTACTTCGGGCCGTCGTCGCCCAGCGCCCGCCCTCCGAACGCGATCACCCGCCCGCGGCGGTCATGGATGGGGAACATGATGCGGTTGCGGAACCGGTCGATGAGGTTGTCGTTGCGCGCGCGGCTGCTGAGGCCTGCCTGCTCGAGCTGCTCCGGCTTGAAGCCTTCGGCCAGCAGCCGGTCGGTCAGCGCCGACCACTCGTCGGGGGCCAGGCCGATGCCGAACTCGTCGACGGTCTCGGCATCGAACCCGCGCCGCTTCAGGTAGTCGTTCGCCGCGTCGGAAGCGCGCAGTCTTGCGCGATAGAAGTTCTGTGCGGCCTCCAGCGCCGAGTACAGCGCTTCTCGCCGTCGCTTCTGCGCGTCGTCGGGGCGCGCGCCGGCTTCCCGTGGCACATCCATGCCGACCTGGCCGGCGAGCTCCTCGATGGCCGCCGGGAATTCCAGCCCGTCGTACTGCATCACGAAACCGATCGCGGTGCCGTGCGCACCGCAGCCGAAGCAGTGATAGAACTGCTTCTGGGGAGAGACGTAAAACGACGGCGTCTTCTCGTCGTGGAACGGGCAGCAGGCCTTGAACTCGTGCCCGGCCGGCTTCAGCGGCACGCGCTGCCCGACCACGTCGGCGATGTCGACGCGCTCGAGCAGGGCCTCGATGAACGATTCGGGAATCAGGCCGGCCATCGTCGGCAGTCTAGCCGGATCGTGGTCGCCGGCAAAGCGTGCCGGCGGAGGCGGCAAGCGCGATCAGCCGAGACGGGAGCGAACGGCCTGCGATACGCCCTTCATGTTTGCCCGTCCCTGGACCCTGGGCTTGAGCTCGGCCATCACCTTGCCCATGTCGCCCATGCCCTTCGCGCCGGTGTCGGCGATCGCCTTGTCGATCAGCGCGTCGAGTTCGTCCTGGGTCAGCGGCGTGGGCAGGAAATCGGACAGCACGTCGATCTCGACCTGCTCGGCCTCGGCCAGGTCCTCGCGGCCGCCCGCCTTGTACTGGTCGATGGACTCCCGGCGCTGCTTGACCATCTTGTCGACGACGGCCAGAACCTCGGCGTCTTCGAGCTGGGTGCGCTCGTCGACCTCCTTCTGCTTGATCGCGGCATTGAGCATGCGCAATACCTTCAGCCGGCCCTTGTCGCCGGACTTCATGGCCTGCTTGACTTCCTCGTTGATCTTCGCTTTCAGGGACATGGGCGTTCGTTCGGGGTGTCGGGAAGGGAAATATTGTGCCGCAGGGAGGATGGCGCAAGGTGCGGTTGGATGGTTCGCTGGTTCGCTGGTTGGCTGGTTCGTTGGTTCGTTGGTTCGTTGGTTCGTTGGTTCGTTGGTTTTTTGGTTCTTTGGTTTTTGGTTCTTTGGTTCGGCTGGCCCTTGGGGTGTCCCGGGACTCGTGTCGAAATCAACCCCTCCCACACCCACCCCCGCAAGCGGGGGAGGGCCAGGGTGGGGGCAAAAGGAGCTGTCTTGCCCAGCATTCGAGCCGGGTGCGGGCTGGCCCTACGTGACGGCAGTTGTAGGTCGGCGCTACGTCGCCGACGTCGTCTCTTGATATGGCTCGCCGCTCGGCCGGTTCCCCGGCCTGTCGGCCGGAGAACCGGCCTTCGGAGAGGCCTCCCACAGCATTTTCAGGCGCG
>JBPRGD010000370.1:0-1313 GCA_051428125.1 Candidatus Wenzhouxiangella sp. M2_3B_020 | reverse complement strand
ATCTGGAGTAAGTCCATCCACGGCGGGACGATGGTCCGCACGCTCCACGAAGGCGACCACGTTCGAATCTCTGGCGGCAAGCCCGGCGAGTATAACGGTCTGAAAACGGTGGCTGTCACGAGCGACACCACCATGTGTATCCTCGACCGGGGGGACGGCCCCGCGCCGACCGGCAAGGCCCGGAGTTCTTTCGGGTGTGACGGGCACAGTCGCCGAGTGGCTAGCTGGCGGGCCGACTCGGGGACCCACCAGTGGGCAAACAACCGGGATATGAAGAAGGCAGTAGCCGCGACGCTCGGGGACTAATCGGTCCCCGACGGAGTGGTCGGTGGCCCCTTCCGGGGGTGCAGGGTGCTCGCGCACGCGGCTCGGCGGCGGCCACCGGCGGGGCCGGGCCGCCGCCGAACAATCACGCGCACGGACTGGAGCGTCAGACTCCGCTGGCGTGGGTCAGTCTGGCCGAGTGTCTAGCCAGCTGGACGACTGATGATCGTCAACGTCGGCCAGCCGGTCGAGCTGGGAATCCTCGGTCTCGAGTTGGTCGTGTCGGCGCGCGGCGCCGACCGGAGCGCTGCGCTCGGCGCGATCGCGCGCCTCGCGTCGGTCCACCGTGCTCACTCCGTTGTGCGCGGTCCCACGGACCTGGCTACTCCGGCGTTCAACACCCACCTGCGCCACCAGCGCCGGCTGCTCCAGCGCCTGCACAGGACGCGGCTGCACCGGCACTCGCACTGGCACATGCGGCAGCAACGGCAGCGCCACCACCACCGGCGTATGCACCGGAGGAAGCCATCGAAGTGGCGTCGAACTGTTGCCAATAGACAGGTGGAACGCCGTCGTCACCATCGTCACCGGCTTGTACGTCGGTCCGCAAATCCGAACGCGTGTAACTGGGGTCTGTGAGGAACGTCTTCACCAGTGTTGGCTGGACGGTCATCCGCCGGTATATCACCTCCTCTTCAGCGTCATCAGCGTAGGCGAACTGGATATCGTAGCGCCGGATGTGATGCGCTTCGAAGACGGGATGAACCGCTTCGAGGATGGTTACGGTGAGTTCCCAGACAGTGTCCATCGCCGGCTCCCCCGCATCTTCGAAGACGACCGGCACCACGGGCACAAGGATATCATCACCGTCCCGGTGGGTGTTGACCTTGTTCACTTCGGAGACCTCTGGGAGTTCAGCTAGCGAATCCGGTGTCTGACCGAACGCGTCGGCAAGTCGCTCGTCACCACGAGAATTCTCGTCCCGATAATCCTCAGTGAGGTCTTCGAGCCCGATGCTGTCTAGGAAATCAGCAGCTCTCTCCGTAAGG
>JBPRGD010000369.1:0-1194 GCA_051428125.1 Candidatus Wenzhouxiangella sp. M2_3B_020 | reverse complement strand
ATCGATCTACGAAGACCCGCCTGCGGTCGTGGGAACGGTCGAGGACGCACTGCGCAACACGCTGGTCTCCACGCTCGACCCGTCGGGGATGCCGGAGGCGGAGGCCGACCAGATCCTCGGCGACGGGCCGCGCTGCGCGTTCTACCGGAGTCCCGAGGACCATCCTGTACTCTGGGCATCGGAGGAAAGCGGCACCGCGGCGATGAAGCTGAATGGTGTGCTCGTGCCGCTCGAAGCGGCTGGCGAAGCCGGCGATGCGGTGCGTTTCACGGCCTCCGGCGCCACCATGACGGTCGAGCCGCTCGACGAAGACGCCGACTGGCGCTCGGACGCGGAGCTGGTTTTCGCGCTCGAGCGAGGTCTGAGCGTCGGCTACCGCGGTTTCTGGACCTGCGACACGTGAGGACGTCCTCTATTCGAGCCGGCACCGGCAAAGCATAAGGAGCACATCATGGCGCTCGACAGCACCGCGCAGACGGCACGGCTCTACCGGATGGTGATGCCGGGGCACCTTTGCCCGTACGGCCTGAAGTCCAAGGATCTTCTCGAACGGCAAGGGTACGAGGTCGAGGATCACCACCTGACCAGCCGGGAAGAGACAGAGGCCTTCAAGAAGGAGCACGGGGTGGACACCACGCCGCAGGCCTTCATCGCCGGCGAGCGGATTGGCGGCTACGACGATCTTCGAGAGCACTTCGGTCACGAAGTGAAGAGCGAGGGCGAAACCAGCTACCGGCCCGTCATCGCCATCTTCTCGACCGCGTTCCTGATGGCGCTCGCCGTCAGTTGGTACACCTTCGGCAGCGTGATCAGCGTCCGGGCCTTCGAGTGGTTCATCGCCATCAGCATGTGCGTCCTCGCCATCCAGAAGCTCCAGGATGTCGAAAGCTTCTCGACCATGTTCCTGAACTACGACCTTCTGGCGCGGCGCTGGGTGCGCTACGGCTATCTCTACCCGTTCGGCGAAGCGCTGGCGGGCATCCTGATGATTGCCGGCGCACTGATCTGGATTGCCTCTCCGGTGGCCATCTTCATAGGTGCCGTCGGCGCGGTCTCGGTCTTCAAGGCCGTCTACATCGACAAGCGCGAATTGAAATGCGCCTGCGTCGGCGGCTCCAGCAACGTGCCGCTCGGGTTCGTTTCCTTAACCGAGAACGTGATGATGCTGGTCATGGGCATCTGGATGCCGATCCG
>JBPRGD010000368.1:0-2497 GCA_051428125.1 Candidatus Wenzhouxiangella sp. M2_3B_020 | reverse complement strand
GTAAGTCCTCGCCAGAACCCGCCACAGCGAAGCAGGATTTGATGATAGCCTGACGGCTCAGATGAAATGAGCCTACAGGAGTCATCGTGGACGACAAGTTGACCCGCCGCATCGAGACCCTCCGGTCGGAGGCCGCCTCGCGCCCGACCATGCGCTATCCCGACCCGGTTCGCCAGCTCGCCCTCGAGCTGGTCGACGAGCTCAGGAAGCTCGGCCACACCCAAGACCAGATCAGCCAGGCACTTTCCATCCCGTCGAATACGCTGAGGCGCTGGCAGAAGAAGCATGCCGGCGACAGAGGCGGTAGTGGGTTTCGTGCGGTTGACCTGCGGGCGTCTTCCAACCGCGAGCCGGTGCTGGTTGGGCCGTCGGGCTGGCGTATCGAAGGCTTGAGCCTCGACGAGCTGGTCGAGGTGGCCGGGAGGCTTTCGTGATCGGGTCGACCCGCACGGTGCGGGTGTGGGCCTACCCGAAGCCGTGCGATTTAAGGAAGGGGCACAACGGCCTGAGCGGACTTGTGGCGAGCGAGTTCGACGCGGAGCTTCTGAGCGGAGACTATTTTTTGTTTGTGAACCGGCGTCGCACCCTCTGCAAAGTGCTTCTGTGGGACGGCACGGGCCTGTGCATCTACAACAAACGCCTCGAGACAGGCCGGTTCGCCCGGCTGTGGCGCCGGCCAGACGAGCCCAGACTGAAGCTGACATCTTCGGAGCTCGCGCTGTTTCTGGAGGGCTGTGAACTGGTCGGAAAACAGGCGCTCTCCCCGCCCGAATTTGTGCCTTGACGCCCAGAGCCTGGTTTGATCGAATTGGGCCATGGCCATCGACCTCCAAAACGAGCAGGACATCGAGCGACTGCGCCAGGTCGCCGTGCTCCAGGACGCCGAGATCGCGCTGCTCCACGAGCGTATCGGAGCACTTTCGGCCGAGATCGATGAGATTCGCGAGCAAAAGCAGGGCCAGCTGCAACGCGAACTCGAGGCGGTCAAGCAGCACCTGCAAAAACTCCAGAAGATGCAATTCGGGGCGAGCACAGAAAAGCGCGAGCGCGACGAGGAGCGCGCGCCTAAACAGCGGCGGCGGCGCCGAAAATCCGGCCCCACCCCTCAGCCCGATCTTCCCAGGGTCGAAGCTGTCTTCGAGCTCGACGAAGCCGACAAGATCTGCCCCGACTGCGGCGATCCGCTCGACGAGATGGGCCGCTGCTTCGAAGAAAGCGAGATGATCGACGTCGTCGAGCGCCAGTTTATCGTCAAGCAGGTGCGCCGCCAGAAGTACCGGTGCCGCTGCGGGCATATCGAGTCGGCGCTGGGTCCCGACAAGCTTCGCGGCACGCGGCGCTACAGCCCCGAATTCGCCATCGAGGTCGCCACCAACAAGTACCTCGACCACCTGCCGCTGGAGCGCCAATCCAGGCGCATGGGGCGCCAGGGCCTCAACGTCAGCTCTCAGACGCTGTGGGACCAGATCGAGCGGCTGGCCGACCACCTGGAGACGACCTATCTGGGGATCCGGCGCTGGATCTTCGGCGGCGACGTCGCCGGGATGGACGAGACGGTCTGGCCGATGCTCGAGAAGGGTCGAAAGACCTGGCAATTGTGGTCGGTGCGCGGCCGGGGCGCGGTGTGGTTTGCGCTTCGCGGGTCGCGCTCGGGCGAGACGGCCGCCGAGCTACTCGATGACTACTCGGGCTGGCTGGTGTGCGACGGCCTGAAATCCTACGACAAGGCCGCGCGCCAATCGTCGGGCACCATTCGGCTGGCCGGCTGCTGGGCGCATATCCGCAGAAAATTTATCGACGCCGAGCCCAACCACCCCGAAAAGTGCGACGAGATTTTGGAGCTCATCGCCCAGCTGTATGAAATTGAAGCTCGGGCGCGAGACCCGGACGAGGATGTGGCTCTCTTAGAGTGGCGTGCCAAACTCAGGGAGGAAGAGTCGAAGCCGAAGCTGGCCGAAATTAAACGATGGGCCGACAGCCAGGCGGTGCTGCCCCGAAGTGCGCTCGGCAAGGCGATTCGGCACATGCGGTCGATGTGGCCAAGGCTTGTGCACTTTGCCGACCACCCCGAGCTGTGGATCGACAATAACCCGACCGAGCGGGCCATTCGCGGGCCGGTGGTCGGCCGCAAGAATCACTATGGCTCGAGATCGGTGCGCGGCACCGAGGTCGCCGCCATCATCTACACCATTGTCGAGACGGCCAAAGCCTGCGGCGTCGACCCGCGCGCCTACATGCGCCGAGTGGTCGAAAATGACATCCGCAACCCCTACACCGTCACGCTGCCCCATCCCATCGAAGAAGTGATGGCCTCCGTCGAGTGACCAGCGTCGTCGTCTCGAGCTTCTCGGCCAGTGGTCGTCGCTACGCTTCCTCCCACCGGCACTCGGCGCTCGAAGCGGCCTGGCATGCCGCGCGCCTAAACTACGAGACCAGCGCGGCAGCCTGTATCATACCCTTGCGTGGTTTACTGGCGGGTTTCGGCGAGGACTTACGA
>JBPRGD010000367.1:0-2530 GCA_051428125.1 Candidatus Wenzhouxiangella sp. M2_3B_020 | reverse complement strand
GACGATCTGCGAGGCGACGGCGATCGGATCGACCCCGGTCCACGGCGTCGATCCGTGCGTCTGCTTGCCGTGTACCGTAATCACGAAGCGGTCGGCGGCGGCCATGATGCCGCCGGCGCGGAATCCGATCCGCCCGACCGGAGCCAGCGACCAGATGTGCTGGCCGAAGATCACGTCGACCTCGGGGCCGTTCAGCACCCCCTCCTCGACCATCAGCTCGGCCCCGCCTTCCTCGCCCGGCGGCGCGCCCTCCTCGGCCGGCTGGAAGATGAACTTGACCGTGCCGGGGAGTTCGTCGCGCCGCGCCGCGAACATCTCGGCCACGCCCATCAGCATCGCCATGTGGGTGTCGTGGCCGCAGGCGTGCGAGACCGGCACCTCGTCGCCGAGGTACTCGCTGGTCACGTCCGGCGAGAACGGCAGCCCTGCGCGGGAGGGCACGGGCAGCGCATCCATGTCGGCTCGGAGGCCCACCACCGGGCCGGGCCGGCCGCCTTCCAGCACCCCGACCACGCCGGTATGCGCGACGCCGGTGGTGACGTCCATGTCCAGTGCGCGCAGGAATTCGGCAATGTACTCGGCCGTGTCGAACTCGCGGTTCGACAGCTCCGGATTACGGTGGAAATGGCGTCGCCAGTCGACGATGTCGCCGAACAGCGCCTCGGTTCTCTCGTCGATGTAGGCGTGCCACTCCTCGGCGCTGTCCTGTGCATGGATGGCGCTGGACGCGGCGAGTGCGGCGGCCAGCGGAAGCAGGAAAATTCGATTCATCGGCAGCGGCTCTTGAACGGTGGAAAGGCCGCATTGTCGACGAGCCGGCCCCGGGACACAAGCTTCGGCATCGCCTGCTTCAAGCGTCCAGCGCCAGCACTCGCCGCTCGAGGTCGAACACGTGGGCATCGTCCGCGCCGATACCCCGCAAGGCCTCGGCCAGCCGCAGCAGGTATTCGCGGTTGGTGCCGCTGGGCCCGGACGCTACAGCGATGTGTGCGGCCATCGCGTCGGGGGCGTCCGGCCCGAGGAAGGCAGGATTGTCTTCGGTGGCAACGTACAGCAGCCCGTCGACGCAGCGTCCGGCCCGCGCCAGGCGGATGCGAACCCGGTGCCGTGCGTAGCCGTTCTTCTCGCGATGATCGAGGTGGTCGAACACGCCGCGGTCGACGCGGTAGGCCACTCCCATGCAGGCGGCCGCGGCGGGAACCAGCGTGACGACGCGGCCCGGCGCGACGGGCGTTCCGCGATGATCGTGCGAACCCTGCCAGAACCGCCGCTGCCATCCCTCGATGCTGGCGACCGCGCGCTCGAGCACCGGGAAATCGACCTTGTATATAAGCGAGCCGTAGCCGAAGACCCAGGCCGAACCGCCACCATCGCTTGTTCGCGCAGCGTGAGTCATGAGGCGAAGGCTACCATCGCCCTATAATCGGGCCATGGCGTCAGGCTCGAATCACGACGACCGGCGGATGCGGCGGTGGCAGATCGTCGGGATCGTGCTGTGGCGCGGCGGCCTGGCATTCACCGCCGGCTACCTGTTCTATCGGGGTGCCTGGCAGATCGTCCACCCGCTGGACTGGCCGCCGCAGCTCGCGATCGGCTCGGCGATCGCGCTGGCCGGATTCGGGCTGTTCATGCTGTCGCTGATCGTGGAACGAAGAAAGGCGGCAGATGCCGAGGGCGACCTGCTGGACGATGACCGGCATGTCCATGACTAGCGTGCTGCGCATCGCCGGCGTGATGATGATGGTCGCGGGCGGACTGCTGATGGCAAGCTGGTTCGTCGAACCGCTGCGCGCGCTGTGGCCGTGGTTGCTGGATCTGCCGCTGCCCATTCGCATTGGCCTGGCCGTGTCGGCACTGGGCCTGCTGATCGTGTTCGCCACGGTCGTGCACGATCGTCTGCGCGCCGACGACCGTTCGCTGCGCGAAGAACTCGGAGACGACTCATGATCCTCGTATCCACCGAAACCGTACCGGGCCGCGACATCGAGAAGGCCGTGGGCCTGGTGCGCGGCAACACCGTACGCGCCAAGCATCTGGGCCGGGACATCATGGCGGTGTTACGCAATCTCGTCGGCGGAGAGATCGGCGAGTACAGCGAACTCATGACCGAGGCGCGCAACGAGGCGCTCAACCGGATGATCGAGCAGGCCGAATCGCGCGGCGCCGACGCCGTTGTCGGAATCCGGTTCATCACCGCTCAGATCGGCACCGGCTCGGCCGAACTGGTCGCCTACGGCACCGCCGTCACGCTGCGCGGCGACGATTAGGCCGATCGTTTCTCGACATAGGCGACGTCGACGGCCGGCGCCTATACTGGGCGCACTTCGACGAGGCCCCGGCAATGATCACCGTTCACCACCTGGAAGATTCCCGCTCGCAGCGCGTACTCTGGATGCTCGAGGAGCTGGGCTGCGATTACGAGATCAGCTATTACGAGCGCGATGACGAAACCCGGCTTGCGCCGGAGCAGCTCAAGGAGGTGCATCCTCTGGGCAAGGCGCCGGTGGTCACCGACGGCGACCGGACGCTG
>JBPRGD010000366.1:0-1800 GCA_051428125.1 Candidatus Wenzhouxiangella sp. M2_3B_020 | reverse complement strand
TGACACGTTCGATTTCACCGTATCCTGCGATTCGAGCACCGAGACGACATACACCCGGACCATCGATTTCAGCTGGGATGACCCGGCCGGATCCGGCACGGCATCGGTGAACGTCGAGTGCACGATCAGCGATACCGCGCCGATCTACGAATCCGATCCGACGCCGGGCTCGACGATTTCTCTGAGCGCGCAGTTCGGCACCCAGGCCGGCCCGGACGGCGTCGATGTCCGTAACGCCAACACCAACAACGCGGCCGACGACCTGATCATCAACTCCGCGACTGCCGACGACCCGATCTTCAACGTCAGCGTCGTCAACAGCACGTTCTCGCCGAACGGTTCGTTCGACGGCAGCAACGACGTCCAGGTGACTTGCACGCCGCAGGGCGTCGGAACGGTCAGCGGCACGCTGACGGTCGACACCAACGACCCGAACCAGTCCGGCGGCGGGTTCACATACCCGTTGAACTGCATCGGCACGGGAAGCGTCATCACGAGCACCCCGGCCGCCGGCGGAACGCTGAATCTCGGTTCGGTCGCGCCGGGTTCGGCTTCGCCGACGCAGCCGATCGAGTTCACGAACAACCACATCAGCGACTCCTACAGCGTTTCGTGCTCGGTCTCGGATCCGGACGGCGTCTTCGACTGGACGCCCGATCCGATCCAGTTCACGGTCTCGCCGGGACAGACCGAGTCGGTGTTCTTCCAGGGCACTCCGCCGGACATCGCGACCTATAGCGCCACGGTGGACTGCACGGGCAACGTGACCAGAGGATCCGCGTTCAGTGCCCAGTACACCGTCACGGTCACCGGACGACCGCTCGTCATCCCGACCCTGAACCACTGGGGTCTGCTGCTGATGAGCCTGATCGTGCTGGCCCTTGGCGGACTGGCCGGCCGTCGCCTGATGGCTTGATCGTTCGACCCCTACGGGTCTTGATCCTGCAACAGGGCCGTCCCACCGGGGCGGCCCTTTTTTGTCGGCGAAAGCCGGAACTACGAGGCCCCCGATTCAGCACCGGTTTAGCCGCCGGCGGTAGAATCGCAGCCGTGTCTTCCCGATCCGCCAAGCCGAGCTCGATTGCCGCGATCTTCCGATCGATCGCGCTGGCACTCGTGCTCGTCTTCGCGCTGCCCGTCCCCGAAGCCATCGCGGACAGCCTCCGGGAGGTTGCCGAGCGGATCGCGCGCGAGCACGACGCCAAGGTCGTCTCGGCCCGCGTCGTCGAGCGCAACGGCCGGCGTTTCTACGTCATCCGCATCCTGACCCGCGACGGCGTCATTCGCACCTTCACGGTGCCCGCCGGTGATCGCCGATGAGGGTGCTGGTACTCGAGGACGAAACGACGCTGCGGGAGAATCTCGCGGACCGGCTGCGCGACGAGGGTTTCGTCGTCGACGCCGTCGGCGAGGGGAACGAGGGCGCCTACTATGCCTGCGAATATCCGCTGGATCTCGCCATCGTCGACCTCGGCCTTCCGGGGCGCTCCGGTCTGGAGGTCGTCAAGGAACTTCGGCGGGCCGGCAAGAAATACCCGGTGCTGATCCTGACCGCACGCGACCACTGGCAGGACAAGGTCGAGGCGCTGGACTCCGGCGCCGATGACTATCTGACCAAGCCGTTCCGCACCGAGGAACTGATCGCCCGCGTCCACGCGCTGCTCCGTCGAGCGGGCGGGCACGCAAGTTCGGAGCTGACCTTCGGACCGTTGCGCGTCAATCTGACCTCGCGCAAGGTCGACCTGGCCGGAAAACCTGTCGACCTCACGCAGTTCGAGTACAAGCTGCTGGAGTATTTCG